>NZ_JBHVPN010000002.1:192004-421738 GCF_042887255.1 Gottfriedia sp. NPDC057948 | reverse complement strand
TCTCAGTAGGTTAATGCAAGGAGCAGCTCGATTGGTATTTCACCACAAATATGTTTACTCTGTCCCACCCTTGCCTCAGTATGTAATTGCAAGTAGCGGCTCGGCAAGTGCGCTTGAAGTAGTTTCATGGGAGCATATTCATTCGTGCTCTATCCACTGAGCTACGAACGCATATTAATATAAAGTTAAAATAAGTATATCGTATCTGTCGCTCCAATCTCAGTAGGTTAATGCAAGGAGCAGCTCGATTGGTATTTCACCACAAATATGTTTACTCTGTCCCACCCTTGCCTCAGTATGTAATTGCAAGTAGTGGCTCGGCAATATACTATAAGTTAAAATAAGAGTTTCGTATTTCCCACCCCAATCTCAGTAGGTAATTTCAAGGTGTGGCTCGATTGGTGTTTCACCACTAATATGTTTACTCTGTCCCACCCTTGCCTCGGTATGTAATTGCAAGTAGCGGCTCGGCAATATAATTTAAGTTAAAATACGAATATCGTATTTTCCACCCCAATCTCAGAAGGTAGTCGCAAGGAGTGGCTCGATTGGTGCGCTGATGTTTCGCTACGAAGCTTATTCGGACGTGCTTTATCCAACTGAGCTGTAGTCATATAAGACCATGATTAATTTAGGAAACAAGGATAAAGAATTAGATTTTTTGGAAAATCTTATAAAATCTTATGTTTTATTATATCGTTAGAATGTTCTGACCGCAATGATTTAGGTTTCTTTTTGAGTATGAAAATATTCTTTAAATTGGAAAAGAAGAAGATGCACATGGGATTGATTTGTGTGCATCTTCTTTGATGATCATTATTAAATAGGTTTTTTCCGTTTTTTGATGACTTGTTGATACCAGTATAAGCTTTTTTCTTGATTCTTTTTAGTGTGTCCTTTCCTTCGTTGCCTTTAACAAATATTTTAGTTTTTGATATATTGTCACATTTACTTCCATTTTTTTGTTAAATTTTGCTAAAATTATTTTAGGGAACGTTTCCAAATTAATTGAATTGGAGATTTTGTATGAAAAAAATATTATATTTATTTCCTATTTTGATTTTATGTGGTTTTTTCTTTTTGTTTCCTAACTCATCTCATGCAGAAAATAATAATAGCTCAGCAGATTTGCCACTTTTTTCTGAAAATCTTGATTTGACTCCTGAACAAATTGAAGAACGTTTTAATTTAATTAATTCTACTTATAAGATAGGGGAACCATTTAATAAATCTGATACAGATTTTATAAAAAATTATGCTCAAATTTCAGTTGAACCTACTATACAAGGTCGTTCTATAAAATGGGTGCCTTTGGGAGGCACAGTAAATAAATCCTTTAATAAAACTAAAACATCACAAGGAGTAAATGTTAATTTTTCAGGCAAGGTATATTATACTTCAGGTTTGTTAACAAATTCGTATAAAGGAAATATTAAGGCCAGTATTGCATCAGGTTCTTCTAAAGTAAAAAGTATGAAATTGGTTACAACACATTCTGCTTATGGAGTAGTAGGTAGTGGGGGTACTTATGTTGGATTAGTACACGATTCTAGTCTAAGTACTAGTTTAACTGGAAAAAGTATAGCTATGGATAAGACTAAAAAATATAGCGCTGCGTTAGTTGTACATACATATACAAATGCGTATGTTACAGTTAATACCACATCAGGTAGTTTTAATTTGTATGCTTTTTAAAACTAAAGGAGATAAAAAATGGGATCTATAAATTTATTTAATTTAATGATTATACTTGGTATTTTAAGTGGTATAGTTTATTTATGTATGAAATTAATAAGGAAAATTAAGCAAAAAATTAATTTAAACAAAAAAATATAAATTCATGACGTCCTCTGTATATAGGGGACTTTTTTTATTGTTCGCTTCTTCCTTTCTCACGTTCTCATTTTGAAAGGTTCTACATACTATCCACAAGCCGAGAATATACTCCAATAATTTAGTTATTAGTTTTTTAACTAATCAAAAGAAAAACTACATAAAGTTACGTTTAATAATAGGAAAAGTCGTTAATGATGTTGAAGTATTAGATAAATAGATATGTTATAAGAGGTCAATATTTTTTAGTTTAAATAATACATTAAATATAGCATCTCTTTTATTTGACCTTTTCTGACCTTAAAGGTATTATTGTATTAATCATTCATTTGTTTTAAACAAGGAGGAGAAAAAATGAATTTAATTCCTACAGTTATTGAACAAACAAGTCGTGGTGAGCGTGCGTATGATATATACTCTCGTCTATTAAAAGACCGCATCATCATGTTAGGTAGCGCAATCGATGATAACGTAGCTAACTCAATTGTTTCACAACTTTTATTTTTAGCAGCAGAAGATCCAGAAAAGGATATTTCATTATACATAAATAGTCCAGGAGGAAGTATTACTGCTGGTATGGCTATTTATGATACGATGAACTTTATTAAGCCTCAAGTATCTACAATTTGTATTGGTATGGCGGCTTCAATGGGTGCTTTCTTATTATCTGCTGGGGAAAAAGGAAAGAGATATGCACTTCCAAATGCAGAAGTTATGATTCACCAACCATTAGGTGGTGCTCAAGGTCAAGCTACTGAAATCGAAATTGCAGCTAAGCGAATCTTGTTCTTACGTGATAAATTAAACAAAATTCTTGCAGATCGTACTGGTCAACCATTAGATACGATCGAGCGTGATACAGAGCGCGATAACTTTATGACTGCAGACCGTGCATTAGAATACGGTTTAATTGATAAAGTAATTTCTAATACTGCATCTATTAAATAATAATAAAAAACTAGCCGTAATTTTTCGGCTAGTTTTTTTATAGAAAAAAATTGGACATCCAACTTGTGAATGTCCAATTACATTAAATTTCTTCTCCGATAAAGTCCATTACGGCTTCCATCGCTTCAACTTCATCGTCACCAGTAACAGTAATTACAATTTCTTCTCCATGAGGTACAGCAAGACTCATAACACCCATAATACTCTTAACGTTTACTTGTTTACCTTTGTAAGCTAATAATACTTCTGAACGAAATCTCGTAGCAACTTGAACAAATTGTGCAGCTGGACGGGCCTGTATTCCAGTTTCTAATAGTACTCTCCCTTTTTTCTCAATCATTTTTTTCTTCCCTCTTAACTTTTATTTTATTTTTATTGGTTCTCCCGCTCTTAGTTTATCAGCTATTTCATCAATTTTACGTAGTCGATGATTGATTCCTGATTTACTAATTGCACCGCTAGATACCATTTCACCTAACTCTTTTAATGTTACATCCTCATACGCTACTCGAAGTTCTGCAATTTCACGTAGCTTTGGCGGTAATATATCTAAACCAACTGAGCTTTGGATATAACGTATATTTTCAATTTGTCTAAAGGCTGCACTGATCGTTTTATTTAAGTTCGCAGTTTCACAATTTACTAGACGATTAACACTGTTTCTCATATCTCTTACAATGCGGATATCTTCAAACCTTAATAAAGCTGAATGTGCACCAACAACATTTAAAAACTCAGTAATTTTTTCTGCTTCCTTTAAGTACGTAATATAACCTTTACGTCTTTCTAGTGTTTTAGCATTTAATCCGAACTCATTCATTAGACGACAAATTTCTTCCGTATGCTCTTTATATAGTGAAAAAATTTCTAAATGATATGAAGATGTCTCTGGATTATTTACCGAACCACCAGCTAGAAAAGCACCTCTTAAATAGGAGCGTTTACAACATTTCTTCGCAATTAGCTCTTTCGCTATTTCATTCGTAAAGGTAAATCCTTCACCAGTTATATAAAGATCATTTAAAATATGTTTCGCTTCTTCTTTTATTCGAACAATATATACATTGTTCTTTTTAAGACGCATTTTTTTACGAACGAGCAATTCAACGTCCACATCATAAACACGTTTAATTAATACATATATTCTTCTAGCAATTGCTGCATTTTCAGTAACTACATCTACAATAAATTGGCGATTCGCAATTGATAATGAACCATTCATTCGAATTAAAGAGGATAGCTCAGACTTTGAACAACAATCTTTGATCTCAATCGTTGTTAATTCTTTTTTCGTTTCTGATGCAAAGGACATTTGAATCACCCCCTCCTTCTAGCTCTATATATTTTTTCATTATTCTTTTATTTTTGTCGGGATTAGATCACATAAGATTTCAGCTAACTTTACTGTATCATGCCTAATTACATTATCATCATATTTAACGATCGACTTTTGAACAATTTCTAGATTTAAAGATTCAAGCTCATTTATATCTAGTTTTACTTGTTGAGCATGTTCTTCCTTATAAAGTTCTAAAATATTTTTAGGCATTTTGCCTTCATTTACAATAATTGTATCGATAAAACTTGAGTCTAAATGCTGGTATAGAGCCCTTACATGATCACTAGCTGTATAATACAAAGTTTCACCCGCTTGAGTCATCACATTACATACATATACTTTTTTAGCTTTTGAATTTACAACAGCCCTCCCAATTTTAGTAACTAATAGATTAGGAAGAATACTCGTATATAAACTACCAGGTCCAATTACAATTAAGTCAGCACGATTAATTTCATCAAGTGCCTCTTTTAAAGGTTCAACATTTGCTGGTGCTAAAAATACCCTTTTAATCTTCTTACCCGAATAAGGAATTTTTGATTCACCTGAAACAATTGTGCCATCTTCTAATTCAGCTTTTAATACGACACTTTGATTAGCTGCTGGTATAACTTTCCCTCTAACATTTAATACCCTTCTCATTTCAATGATTGCACGGTAAAAATCACCTGTAATCGCAGTCATTGCACTTAGCATTAAATTACCTAGAGAATGTCCAGAAAGGTCTCCAGATGTTGCAAATCGATGCTGGAATAATTCTTCCAACATCGGTTCCACATCTGATAACGCGGCAAGTACATTTCGTACATCACCAGGCGGTGGAATTTTTAACTCGTCACGTAATCGTCCAGAGCTACCACCATCATCTGCGACTGTAACGATAGCGGTAATATCAACGGGATGTTTTTTCAACCCACGAACTAAAACTGATAGTCCTGTTCCGCCTCCAATTATTACTATTTTCGAACGTTGACTAACCATTACTTATGACTCCTTTTTTCAACGTCCCGATGACTAACATTCGTATCGTATTGATCCTTATAGTAGTTAGCTAAATACTCCGCTAAAGTAACAGAGCGATGCTGTCCACCCGTACATCCGATCGCAATGATAAGTTGTCGTTTACCTTCTCTTTTATATTGAGGTAACATGAAACTAATTAAATCAATTAATTTCAGCATAAATTCGGTTGTCTCATTAAATTTAAGAACATAAGACGAAACTTCTTCATCTAAGCCAGTTAAAGGACGCATTGATTCAATATAAAATGGGTTTGGTAAAAATCGTACGTCAAATACTAAATCCGCATCAATCGGTATTCCGTACTTAAAACCGAATGACTGAATATTTACTGAAAAACCTTCTTGTTCATTTTCTCTAAATTGTTCTATTATTTTTTCTCGTAATATTTTAGGCTTTAAATCTGAAGTATCATAAATTAATTGTGCACGCCCTTTTACCTCGGCTAAAAGAGTACGTTCCAACTCAATTCCTTTTAATGGAGAACTCGTTGGAGAAAGTGGATGTGAGCGACGAGTTTCTTTGTATCGAGTAACAAGTGCAGCATTCGTTGCATCTAAAAATAAAATTTGAGGGATGATTGAAGGAGTAGACATTAATTGATCTAGCGAATTTCCTAACTGATCAAAAAATTCTCTTCCTCGTAAATCCATAACAAGAGCAACTTTATCTGTTGTATTGTGATCAGGGTCCTTTAATAGCTCTACAAATTTTGGAAGTAGAGCAGGAGGAAGATTATCGACACAGAAATAACCGATATCTTCTAACGCTTGAACAACGACAGTCTTTCCAGCACCTGACATTCCAGTTATAATAACCATTTTTACATGTGATTTTGTAGGCATTTAACTCAACCCTTTCTATAATTTAGGTTAACTAGGATTTAAACGATATCTTAATAATTCAAAATCCGGTGTATAGACAAAGGTACCATGTAAAATTTCTTTACCCTTTAGTAAATAATCAATAATATGATAGTCACCTGCTGCCATTGGAAGATTTTTCACTTCATCTATTGTATGCCAGCGAAGAATTCCTTCTTCACACTCATCTTGATTTTCGCCGTCAAACTCAGTAGCCAAAAATGAAAACATCATCCATTCATTCACTACCTTAGCATCTTCTTCTATAATAATTGTAAAAACACCTTTTAATTTAGGGTTTTTTAAGTAAACACCTGTTTCTTCACGATATTCACGAACAACTGCTTCTCTAATGTTTTCACCTGGCTCCATCTTACCGCCGGGTGCAACCCACCAGTTTCTTCTAGGTTTTTGTAGCAAGAGGATATTATTTTCATTTACCAAAACACAATGTGTAACTCTTTGCATTTCTTATACCTCACTTACAATTTGGACTTGCAGTTGGTTGAAACTGCCCAATCTATATTATACCGTTAAACTAGTCAGACAACAACTTGTTAAGAGTGGGAATTAGGGTTGAAAGATCCTGGCTAAAGGAAAAAATCTTGTGGGTTCGAACTACGGTTGAGGGAACAAAATCGATCTGATTTACGCGCTTTATCGTGAAGACTAAAGGCGTAGTTACACTTATAATTAATTGTTACTGCGCCCGGTCCTTCTTTGTCGCGCAAATTTATACTTTAGTGCACAAAAAAAGGGAACATGGACAAGCGCATATCCATGTTCCTATATATATTAGGGGGCTCTCTGGTTATTGTCTATATTACAGTAACTATATTTCAAGAGAGTTACACCCTAATTACATATAAGTTTCAGAATATTACAATTTCGTTCACAATTCTAAAACTTAATTTTATATTTCAATTTATCGTTTCTAATCAAGATTAGTTAGTTTTAGATAATTCTTCTTTTAATTCTTCAATATAATGTTGTACTGCTTGAGCAGCAACACTTCCGTCTCCAGTAGCTGTTACAACTTGACGTAAAGTTTTTTCACGAACATCACCAGCTGCAAAAATACCTGGTACTCTTGTTTCCATCACATCATTTGTTTCGATATATCCATTTTCATTTGTAATACCTAAACTTAAGAATGGTTTTGTTAATGGAAGCATTCCAATATAGATAAATACGCCATCTGTTTTAAATTCAGATTCTTCACCATTTTGAGTATCTACAAGCGTTACGCTACTTACTTTACCATCAGTTCCGTTAACTTCTTTAATTGTTGAATTCCAAATAAATGAAATTTTTTCATTTGCAAATGCACGGTCTTGAAGAATTTTTTGAGCTCGTAATTGATCTCTACGGTGAACGATTGTAACTTTAGAAGCATATCGAGTTAAATATACGCCTTCTTCTACTGCTGAATCTCCGCCACCTATAACAACTAATTCTTTATCCTTAAAGAATGCTCCATCACAAACTGCACAGTAAGATACACCACGTCCGCCAAGCTCTTGCTCACCTGGAACACCAATTTTTTTGTATTCTGCACCAGTTGAAATAATAATTGCGCGTGCTTTGTATTCTTTTTTACCAGCAATGATTGTTTTATATTCTTTACCGTCGATAATTTCTTTAATGTCACCATAAGCGTATTCAGCACCAAATTTTTTCGCATGATCAAACATTTTATTTGATAAATCTGGACCTAAAATACTATCAAAACCTGGGTAGTTTTCAATTTCTTCAGTATTTGCCATTTGTCCACCTGGAATACCACGTTCCATCATTAATGTAGAAAGATTTGCACGAGATGTATATACAGCTGCAGTCATCCCTGCAGGACCAGCTCCAATGATAATAACATCATAAATTTTTTCTTCCATTTCTTAATCACTCCTTGTACTTAAATGGCTAATTGCCCTACTTCATTAACTATCACTATCCTAATACGCGATGACATAAAACAACAAATCATATGCTCATGATAAAGAAAACTCTTAGACTGACGAGCCATTAAGGCGAAGTCAGAGGCGTAGTTGCACTTATACTTAATTCTAGAATCGGCTACCACATCGAGTACAAATCCTTGCTGCCAATTTATACTTACCTTAATGAGAAATAAAGAAAGCTTGCATTAACACCATCTGGTATTAAAACAAGCTTCGAATGGCGTTAATGCCTTTATTTAATAAATAGGTAGAGATATTATAGTTTGCTGCAATTTTCTTTTGTGATACACGTTTTACTTCATTTTCAACAAGATAATGTGTAGCAGCTAATAAAACATCTTCATTTACTGGTAATTCTTTATATTTTAATGTAAGTTCACATATAGCGAAAAACCATAATTGAAGATGATTACGTAGTATTATATAATCTTCTTCCCAAGTCGTCTGTACTTTCTTTGCTCCGTTAATCGCAATATTCAGTGATGGATGCGGCTCTAGATAACACATATTATTTAGAAGTACTTGTTCTAATTGTTCATCAAGACCAATATTTTCTAATGGATTTAAATCTTGAAGGATAGAACTGAATTTTTGTTCATAATAATATTCCTTCATAAAATAGATTAATCCCCATCTCTCACTATTCGAATTGGAGTATTTTGCTTGGTACTCTGTTTCAGCCATTAATTGTTCGATTTCATTTGATGAATGTTTTTTTTCGGCCCATGGAGCCAATTCCTCATGATCATCAAATTCACTTGTCATTTCAAAATTCCAAATACGCTCCGCCGTTTCAATTCTTCCAGATTGATAAGCTGCATCACAGAACATATAATAAAACTGTATTTCTCGATCTGGTCTTTCCATATAAAGTAAATTAAATAACTTATAAGCTTCTTCATACTTCTTGAACTGATAGAAAAGTACGCCAAGCTTGTGACGGTGCTCTTCAGAGATTGGAACAATATTTGATAAGCCTTCAAGATATTGCAGAGCAATTTCTTGTTCATTTAATATTCTTTTTAGCATTGTTAAATGAATTAAGGCTGATAAATTACCTGGATTTTGTTCTAAAACATATTGTAATACTCTTTCAGCTTCCTCAGGATTACCTAAATGAAGCTCTACTAAAGCTAAGTTATTATGAGCTGGCCAAAATTCTTGATACTTATCAACAATAGTAAGTAAAGTTGTTTTAGCAGATTTCCAATCATGATTTGCCAAATAGCTTGTAACTCGCTCTTGAAGTACTAATAAATCATCATTAATACTTAAATCATCATCTTCTTCACTATGAATAATATCTAAATAGTCTTCTAGTTCTTCTAATTGCTCTTCATCTGTGCCAATTTCTAAATACTTTTGAGCATACAAATTAGCTTTTTGGAATAATCCTAATTCAAAAAATGCAAATGCTAATAAATAATATACATCCTCATTTGTTGGATATTTATCTAAAATATATTCTAAAATGGTTATTGTAGTTTGATATTGATGTAATGATAAAAGCTTTCTAGAAATATCTATAAGAACTGTTTGATTTTCTTCATTTTCAGCAGCTTTTTTTAAATAATAAATCGCTTGCTCAGAATCGTTACTATTATAAGCTTTCATCCCTTTTTCATAGAAATAATCTTTCGGTAACGAGAACGAAACGACATTATGAAATTGATTTGTTTGATTCCCCAAATTTTCAGACATTCGATCCTCCAGTTTTTCAAGCTTATCACAGTATATCACATAAAAAGAGGAAATAGTCGCCGTCCAAATTATAAGAATTTTAGACGAACGTACAATTTCCACATTATCTAAATAAGTTGTCAAAGTATTATTTTAACCGAAACAAAAAATATTGAAAACCACTTTTTAAATAGTAGTTTCAGATTGAGGTAATGAAATAATAACCATCGGATTACCTCCAACGAATGCACCAGCTGGAACATCCTTGTTGACTAGTGTTGCAGCTGAAACTTTCGCATCATCGCCTATTGTGACACCCGGCAGGATTGTCGTATTTGCACCAACTAACACATTATTACCAATAATGACTTCTCCTAATCGATATTCATTAATTAAATATTCATGCGCTAAGATTGTTGTATTATAGCCGATAATCGAATTCTTACCTACTGAAATTAATTCCGGAAACATTAAATCAGGCGTTACTTTAAATGCAAAGGATGCATACTTTCCTACTTTCATTCCAATGAGATTCCTATACATCCAGTTTTTTAGTCTAAAGAAAGGGATATAACGAGCTATTTCAATGACAATCGTATTTCGAAATGTTTTCCAAAACGAAACAGTCTTGTAGACTTGCCAAAGTGAATTTTCACCTTCAATTAGGTAGCGTTTCGTTTTCCTCAATTCTCATCAATTCCTAAAATTGGTAACAAATCACTCATTTTTTCAAGCATAAAATCAGGTTTAAAAGTTGCTAAAAATTCTTTACCTTTTAGTGACCAAGCAACACCTGCTGTTTTCGTTCCAGCATTTCGACCACCTTCAATATCATGGTAATTATCGCCCACCATAATACTCTCTTCAGGAATAGAATTTAATTTTTTTAGAGCTAATTGAATCGGTTCTGGATGTGGTTTTGCATTTTGCACGTCATCAATTGTGATAACAGTATCAAAGAATTGCTTTAATCGACTAAAACTTAAGCCCATTTCAACAACATTTCGTGCCTTTGTTGTGACAATCCCAATTTTATATCCTAATTTGTGTAAAGTTTCAATCGTCTCATAAACCGTTTCATACTCCTCAACAAACTCATCATGCATCTCCATATTAAAACTACGATATTCCGAGATGAACTCGTCAACTCTTTCTGCATCTACCGTAGAGAATGATTCAGTTAAAGTTGGACCCATAAAAGGTATAACATGTTCACGTTTATATTGTTCAGGATAATATTTATTCAAAGTATGCAAGAATGAAGCAATAATTAATTCATTTGTATTGATTAAAGTACCATCTAAATCAAATAGGATTGTATTAATTTTCATAAGAAATTCCTTTCTATTTCACTTCAGCTTTTAAACTTGATTCAGTTTCTCTACCTACTCTTCCTACGATTCTTGCAACTATACAAGTAACAACTAATGCGACAAAGAAACGAATTAAGAATAAGTATAAAACTGGAATCCCTAAAGGAATAAAGAGAAGTGTATCTTCTACTACAGCATGACAAGCTACTAAAAATAAGAAAACGAGGTATAAATCTCGTTTCGAAACACCATCTTCTTTAACGGCTTGAATCATAACACCTGCTCCAAAAGCTAATCCAAAAAACAATCCCGCAGCTAATGTAACTCCAGCTTTTTCTTCAACACCGATTAATTTAGTAAATGGAGATAATGCTGTTGTTATATAATTCATCCACCCAAAGTCTTTTGCAATTTGAATAACTAGCATTAATGGAAAAACAATTTTAATAAGGTTTAAAATACCAATTAATGACGAGATGATGGCATTATAAACGATATCCCATCCTGACTGGTTAACGCTTTCTGCAACAGCAATGCCTTTATGAACAATTTCTGTTCCACCAGACCAAAAGAAATGAATACAAATAGCAGATATAATTGCAAATCCAATCCTTACTAAAACAACAAAAGATGCTCGAACTCCTACAGCAGTAGCTACTGTCGTTTCAACAAATAGATTATGAGAAAAACTTAACATAACTGCAAGTATCAATGCCTCCTTAACAGTTAAATCCATCGGTAGCATTGCTCCAAGGGCTGCATATAGATTTAAAACATTTCCTAAAACTAATACTAATGCTGCATCTCCCTTTAAACCGATAAAACTCATTAATGGTTCAAGAATATTAACAAACCAGTCCATTAGTGCAGTTTCTTTAATAATCGTTAAAATGAAAGAAATAGGGAAAATTATTTTCCCTATTTTCCAAGAAGTTTGTAAACCAACTAGTAACCCTCTCTTTAAAGTTTCCAACGTGCTCCCCACTCCTGTTTTACAAACTTATGCGTCTAAATAACGCTCATTCGATAACCCTTTAACTCTACGATAAACAAGAATGATAATAGATAGTATGATAATTACGACAGATATAAATTGAGCCATTCTAATTGTACTTGTTAACATTAAACTATCTGTTCTTAGTCCTTCAATAAAGAAACGACCAACTGAGTACCAAATTAAATAAGTTAAAAACATTTCACCACGTCTTAGATTCACTCTTCTTAAAATTAGTAAGAAAATAATCCCTAACAAACTCCATAAGGATTCATATAAAAACGTTGGATGATAATATGTTCCATCAATATACATTTGATTAATGATCCAAGCAGGTAAATGAAGACTTTCTAAAAATGATCTAGTTACTGGTCCACCATGAGCCTCTTGGTTCATGAAGTTTCCCCAACGTCCAAGCATTTGGCCTACTAAAATACTTGGTGCTGCAATATCTGCAAGCTTCCAAAATGAAATGCCTCTTTTCTTTGAAAAGAAGTAACTAGCAATAAATGCTCCAATTAAACCACCGTGAATAGCTAATCCGCCATGCCAAATGGCCGGAATTTCACTAACATGCTTAGAATAATAGCTCCACTCAAAGAGCACATAATAAATTCTAGCCCCTATAATTGCTGAGGGTAGAGCCACTAAAATAAGATCCAAAAATGTATCATCAGGTATTCCACGTCGTTTACTTTCACGAATTGCCAACCATAAACCTAATACAACACCTAAACCGATCAATACCCCATACCACTTTATTGAAAGAGGACCTAAGTGTAAAAATACTTTATCTAATGGCTGAATATTTGACTCCATTTCAATTTCCCCACTTTTTCATTAAATTAAATCACTAACATTATTACCGCCTTGAATTACTTTCTCTAAACGATCTGCAAATTGCTGAGCAGCATTTACACCCATATTTTTCAAACGGAAATTCATCGCTGCTACTTCAATAATAACAGCTAAATTTCGACCTGGTCGAACAGGTAATGTGATTTTCGAAATATCTGTATCTAATATTTTAAGTTTTTCATCGTCTAAGCCAACTCGGTCGTAAACCTTTTGGGAGTCCCAAGTCTCTAAATCAATGTTCAACGTAATACGCTTGTAATTACGAACAGAACCTGCTCCGAAAAGAGTCATTACATTAATAATTCCTAATCCACGAATTTCTAATAAATGCTCAATTAATTCTGGTGATGAACCAATAAGCGTATCCTCATCAGTTTGACGAATCTCTACTGAATCATCTGCTACTAATCGATGACCTCGTTTTACTAACTCTAGAGCCGTTTCACTTTTACCCACTCCACTTTTACCAGTAATTAATACACCGACACCATAAATATCTACTAGTACACCGTGTAATGCTGTAGTTGGAGCAAGTTTAGCCTCTAAATAACTCGTAAGTCTACTATACATTTTAGTTGTCTTACTGTTTGAGAGTAAAATTGGTACGCCAGTTTCTTCACCCGCTTCAATTAATTCGGATGGAATTTCTAAACCACGTGTCACGATAATACAAGGCGTATCATCTGCACAAAGTTTTCTTAATCGATTATGTTTTTCTTCGTCAGTTAAGCTATGATAAAAAGTTAATTCTGTTTTCCCTAATAATTGTACTCGATCAGATGGATAGTATGTAAAAAAACCTGCAACCTCTATACCTGGACGAGATAAGTCAGTCGTGTTAATCGAACGATTCAAACCCGCACTTCCACTAATGACCTCTAATTTAAAATACTCAACTAAATTCTTTGTACGTAATTTAGCCATACAAGCCTCCTAAAGATTAATAATTATGTATTATCTCTCATATTGTACCATTTTTAAACTTTGTGGGAAAATGTCGACAAGTCCCTAACTACGCTAAAACGATTAAAAATCATTAATTTAAAAGTGAATTTACTACGATATTTAGTAACTTCAAACAGTTTTAGCATCAGTTAGATAACAACGGAGTTCACATAATGTTCTCAAATCCCATTAATCTAAAAAACAAAAAAAGAGACTCTCAAAAGTACTTTAACTTAAGAGACCCCTCTTTTTCTACCGATGACTATGCTTTTTTTTGTCCTTTGAACCAAACACAAAATATTGAATTAACATACTGAATGTACTAATTAGAATCGATGCGATAATAGCAGTTCCAAATCCATTTACTCGTAAGGCATCCCCTAATAAATAATCAGTAATTTCTAGCGTAAATGCATTAATAATAAACAGGAATAATCCCATTGTAAAAATGGTTACAGGTAAAGTGATTAAAATTAAGATTGGGCGAATAATTGTATTTAAGATTGATAACACCAATGCAGCAATGATAGCCGTTGGAATATTTTTTACATAAAAATCAGGTTGCAGAAATCCTGCTACTACAATAAATACTAAGCTATTAATAGCTAATGAAAATAACCATCTCATTTATTTCACATCACCTTCTTCTGGAACAACAAATATCCAAATTAAATACACAAATAGAAGTGCCCCAAATCCTACGAAGAATAATATTACAAACAGTAAACGGATTAATGTACTGTCTAAATTAAAATACTTACCTAATCCACCACAAACACCTGCAAGCATAGAATCTTTAGAAGATCGATATAGTTTTTTCACAAAAATCTCCTCTCTATCGATACGCCCTCATTTTTTTATCATTACTAATTTTTTTATTTCATTATTTATTCTATGTTAAAACATTAAAGAAATGTGGACTACTTTTCAAGTAAAAGGAACTAAGAATGTCTTTAAGTCCTACTTGTCAATTAATGACCAAATTTTCGTAAAAGGAGTTTAGTGAGCTTGATTTCCACTACAGTATTGACCGTTTTATAGATCAACATTCTGACAAAGAAAAAGAAGAATAGTTGATTTCCGTTTCAGAATGCTTGCTATCCAGCTAGTTCAACTGGAGTTGAGCACCCTTTTCGTTCAAACAACTACTCTTTCACATTAAGATTCCATCACTGCTAATCTTTTTTCCATTCTAGCTTTGTCACGTTCTAAAACTGCTTTTAAATACTTTCCTGTATGAGATGCTTCAACTTTACATAGCTTCTCTGGTGAACCAGTTGCTACGATCGTACCACCTTTGTCTCCACCTTCTGGTCCTAAATCGATTAGATAGTCGGCTGCTTTAATAACGTCTAAGTTATGTTCAATTACAAGTACAGTATCTCCATTATCTACTAGTCTTTGTAAAACAACTAATAATCGTGCAATATCATCAACATGAAGCCCTGTAGTAGGTTCATCTAATATATATAAAGTTCTTCCATTCGTACGTTTATGAAGCTCGGAAGCTAGTTTTACACGTTGTGCTTCTCCACCAGATAAAGTCGTAGCAGGTTGACCTAATGTAATATAACCTAAACCTACATCATTTAACGTTTGAAGTTTACGTTTAATCTTAGGAATATTTTCAAAGAATGAAACGGCATCCTCAACTGTCATATTTAGAACTTCAGAGATCGATTTATCTTTATACTTTACTTCTAAAGTTTCTCGATTATATCGTTTACCATGACAAATCTCACATGGTACGTAAACATCAGGTAAGAAATGCATTTCGATTTTTATAATTCCATCGCCTCGACATGCTTCACATCTACCACCTTTAACGTTGAAGCTAAAACGACCTTTCTTATAACCGCGAACCTTTGACTCATTCGTAGCGGCATATACATCTCGAATATCATCAAACACACCGGTATAAGTAGCCGGATTTGAACGAGGAGTACGACCAATTGGTGATTGATCAATATCAATAACCTTCTCCAATTGTTCAATCCCTTTTATTTCTTTATGCTCCCCTGGACGTACTTTTGATCCATTTAATTTTTGAGCTAATGATTTATATAAAATCTCATTAATTAATGTACTTTTCCCTGATCCTGATACACCTGTTACTGCAACGAATGTACCTAATGGGAATGAAGTTGATACATTTTTTAAATTGTTTTCTTTTGCTCCAACAATTTTAATTTCACGTCCATCGCCTTTTCTACGCTCAAGCGGTACAGGAATAAACTTCTCACCTGATAAGTACTTCCCTGTTAATGAATTTTGATCATTCATTACTTCATTTGGCGTTCCTTGTGATATGACCTGTCCACCGTGAATACCAGCTCCCGGTCCGATATCAATTAAATAATCCGCTGCTAGCATCGTATCTTCATCATGTTCTACAACAATTAATGTATTTCCGATGTCTCTCATATTTAACAATGTTGAGATCAAACGATCATTATCACGTTGGTGTAATCCAATTGATGGCTCATCCAAAATATATAATACACCAGTTAATCTCGAACCAATTTGAGTCGCTAAACGAATCCTTTGAGCTTCTCCACCAGATAATGTACCTGCAGCTCGGTTCAATGTTAAATAATCTAAACCTACATTTACTAAAAAGCCTAAACGCTCTCTAATTTCACGTAGAATTAGATTTGCAATTTTTTCTTGTTTTGGCGTTAAATCAAGCGAACCAAAGAAATCAAATGCTTCTTTAACAGACATTTTTGTTACTTCACCGACATGCAAGCCACCAATAAATACAGCAAGTGCCTCTTTTCTTAGACGATGCCCTTTACAAGTTGGACAATGTTGTTGAGCCATGTATTTTTCCATTTGCTCACGAATAAAATCTGAAGATGTTTCTTTAAAACGTCTTTCTACATTAGAAATAACACCTTCAAATTCAATCATTGCTTCACGTACGTGACCTTGCTCGTTATCATATTTAAAATAGATTTGTTCACCATTACTACCATAAAGAATTTTATCTTGTAGATCTTTTGGTATGTCTTTAAATGGAATATTCATATCAATCCCGTAATGATTACATACACTTTCTAGTAATTGCGGATAATACATCGAGCTAATGGATTCCCACGGTGCTATAGCATTTTCTTTAAGAGTTAATTCATCATTTGGGATCACTAAGTTTATATCTACTTCTAATTTCGTTCCTAATCCATCACATGAATGACAAGCACCAAATGGGCTGTTAAACGAAAACATGCGCGGTTCTAATTCTCCAATTGAGAATCCACATAGTGGACATGCATGATGTTCACTAAAAAGTAATTCCTCTTCACCCATTACATCAATAATAACTCGACCTTCTCCTAGTTTTAATGCCGTTTCAAGAGAATCAGCTAGTCGAGATGCTACACCATCTTTTACAACAATACGGTCAATTACAACTTCGATCGAATGCTTCTTATTTTTCTCTAATTCTATTTCATCAGATACATCAAATAATTCACCGTCAACACGAACGCGCACAAACCCTTGTTTTTTAATTTCTTCAAATACTTTTACATGTGTACCTTTACGACCAGACACCACCGGAGCAAGCACTTGAATTTTCGTTCGTTCAGGATACTCCATTACACGATCTACCATTTGTTCAACTGTTTGAGAAGTAATTTCGATCCCATGATTTGGACAAATCGGCGTTCCAATACGAGCATAAAGAAGTCGCAAATAGTCGTAAATCTCTGTTACAGTACCAACTGTCGAACGAGGATTTCGGCTAGTCGTTTTTTGATCAATTGAAATAGCAGGTGAAAGTCCTTCAATTGAATCAACATCGGGTTTATCCATTTGACCTAAAAATTGACGTGCATACGCAGATAAAGATTCTACATATCTGCGTTGACCTTCTGCATAAATCGTATCAAATGCTAGAGATGACTTACCTGATCCCGATAAACCAGTTACAACCACTAATTGATTACGAGGGATCGTTACATCGATATTTTTTAAGTTATGCGCTCTGGCCCCTTTAATAATTATTTCATTCATACTTTTCAAGTTCTTCACCTCTCAGACTTCAATTCTAATATTAAGTCACGAAGTTCTGTTGCTCGTTCAAAATCAAGCGCCTTCGCTGCGTCCTTCATTTCCATTTCAATTGATTGAATAAATAAATGACGTTCTTTTTTGTTCATTTTCTTATATTTAGCACTAATGCCATTTTCATAAACTTCTTCTTCTTCAGCAACAGAAGTAGCTCGAATCACATCACGTACTTGCTTAATAATCGTTTTAGGAGTAATTCCATGTTTTTGGTTATATTCTTCCTGAATCTCACGACGACGCTTTGTTTCATTAATCGCAATATTCATCGAATTCGTCATTTTATCAGCATACATAATAACATGACCATTTGAATTCCTTGCTGCTCGACCAATTGTTTGGATTAATGAACGTTCAGATCGTAAAAATCCTTCTTTATCTGCATCTAAAATGACAACTAATGAAACTTCAGGAATATCTATTCCTTCTCGTAAAAGGTTAATACCAATTAACACATCATATTTACCTAAACGAAGATCACGAATAATTTCAATTCGTTCAAGCGTTTTAATTTCAGAATGCAAATAGTTAACCTTAATACCGATTTCTTTCAAATAATCCGTTAAGTCTTCAGACATTTTCTTTGTTAGAGTAGTAATTAGTACTCTCTCATTTTTAGCAATACGATTACGAATTTCATCGATTAGATCATCAATTTGACCTTCAATCGGACGAACATCTATCGTTGGATCTAGTAGACCTGTTGGACGAATAATTTGCTCTACCTTCTCAGGACACAGTTCTAGCTCATATGGTCCAGGTGTCGCAGTTACGTATATAGTTTGTTGCACTTTTTCCACAAACTCTGCAAATTTTAAAGGTCGATTATCCAAAGCAGAAGGCAGACGGAATCCATGATCTACTAATACTTGTTTTCGAGCTTGGTCACCGTTAAACATTCCTCGGATTTGCGGAACTGTAACATGTGACTCGTCAATCACCATTAAGAAATCTTCTGGAAAATAATCTAATAATGTATAAGGCGTAGAACCTGGTGGTCTCAGCGTTAGATGACGGGAATAGTTTTCAATTCCTGAACAAAATCCCATTTCGTTCATCATTTCTAAATCATATCTAGTTCGCTGCTCAAGCCTTTGAGCTTCTAGTAACTTACCGTTATCTCTCATTTCCTTTAAACGTTCTTCTAACTCAACTTCAATATTTTTAATGGCAATTTTCATTTTTTCTTCACGTGTAACGAAGTGGGAAGCCGGGAAAATTGCAACGTGTTCACGGTCACCTAAAATTTCGCCTGTTAATGCATCCACTTCTCTAATTCTCTCAATTTCATCACCAAAAAATTCCACACGAATACAGTGCTCATCACGTGATGCCGGGAATATTTCAACAACATCACCACGAACTCGGAATGTACCACGTGAGAAGTCAATATCATTACGCGCATACTGAATATCTACTAATTTATGTAATAGGTCGTCCCTACTAATTTCCATTCCAGTACGAAGAGAACAAACTAATTCACGATATTCTTCAGGAGAACCTAAACCGTAAATACAAGAAACACTCGCTACAATAATGACATCCTTACGTTCAAAAAGGGAAGAAGTTGCAGAGTGACGTAACTTATCAATTTCATCATTAATACTTGAATCTTTTTCAATATAAGTATCCGTTTGAGGTACATAAGCTTCTGGCTGAAAATAATCATAGTAACTAACGAAATACTCAACTGCATTATTTGGAAAAAAATCTTTTAATTCACTATATAATTGCCCTGCTAATGTTTTATTGTGAGCAAATACTAATGTTGGTTTTCCTATTTCTTTAATTACATTTGAAATGGTAAACGTTTTTCCCGTACCTGTAGCACCTAATAAAACTTGATGCTCTTTACCATTTTTAACCCCATCAACTAACTGCTTAATCGCATTTGGCTGGTCACCTTGAGGTGAATAATTAGAAACTACCTCGAAATTCTGCTCCATCTTCCCCGCCTCCATTTCCAAAACATACCTATCCTTCTATTTTACCACAAAATTTCAAAAATCAATCAAAAACAGAACAAACGTACTTTAAAAATAATCATCTTTACATAATATCGATGTTTAAGTACGAATTCAAGTAATTAAACTAGAACGTACATTCCTTAAGTGAAGGATGAGATAAAAAAAGAACAGGAATAAAGAAATAATAAGGTGTAGGAAAAGATTTTATAACGTTTATAAAATCTTTTCCTATAACCCATGTCTTTTCTTTTTCCTGCCCTACTTATTCAACCTTAAAATCATATATCTGTAATTTTTTTAATGCTTTACTAGCATTTCCTTTACTATTCTTTACTTCTATCTTACCTTCGAAAACACTTTGTCCATTTGCTAAGTCAATAATACTGAATTCTTTATTGCTCTTTTCTGGACCTTCTACATTATTCGTAATTGCGTACAGTTTTCCGTCAATGATTTTATAATTTGAAAGATTATTACCATTAATTTTAGAAGCAAGCACTGGTACACCTTCAACTTTATTATTGTTAAGGTTATACTTTAATACTGAAAGATCTTTATCACCGTTCGTTATAAAATACAAGTTATCTTTATCAATAATTACATTACTCCGCTTCAATTGTTCTTTTTGTTCTTTCGATAAATTTAAAGGTTCTTCTTTATCAGTTTCTAAATTAAATACGAATACTTCATTACTAATTTCTTCAGTTGTTGTTTCTCCATTCGTTTGAACTGTATCCCTTAGTTTTGCCTTTTTGTAGACACTGAATTTAGAAGGAATCGTTTGATCTGATTCTGATATCGTATTTTGTAATTCAGTATGAGTGTGTGTCTTTTGGTCATTGGATGATCTATTAATCACTTTACGATCAACAATTTTCTTTTGGTTTACATTAATTCGATACATAACTAGTTCAGTTTGATCGACATTTACATCTGATTTTGTATTATTATCTATCGTTTTATTTTGATAAGTAGTGACAACTAAATCTTTACCAATTAATTGTACATCCTCTACATCTATATATGAGTAGTTTTCTTCACCTGGAATATCAATTTTAAATTTATAACGGTCTTTATTTTGAAGATCAAGACCATCTATATACATTTTAAAATGATTATTTTGATGCTCATACGTACCATCAAGTCTTCCACCTTTTACTTCGGCGTGCCATGCAAAATCTTTATCGATATAAAATTGAGAAGAAGAAATTTTTCCGCGCATAAAGTTTCTTTCTTTCTTTTTTAAATCATTTAATTTTTTTAAGTCATAGTATTCACTATCAAGTTCACTAAGAATTGAATTAGTATCTCTATATTCACTTCCGGCAGAAGTGATACTTAAGCCCCTACCTCCATCCTGACCGTATCCACCGCTAAGAACTAAATTTTTAACGTATTTCGAATCTCCATTTTCGGTCTTTAAGTAAAATTTAGGCAACTTGCTTTCTGACATAGCTACTTTCGTAAAAAACGTACCTAAACTGATTGTCGTGACAACGGCTATTACTGCCAAATTACGATATCGCTTCATTCTTAACTCCTCCTTACACCGATACTTTGTTTTTTAATAAATATTTACTAAATAAGATTGAACCTGTAATAATGATTGCAAAAAGACCTATTTCCATATAAATGACTTCGCTTGGATAAAATGAGAAATCATTTCCAAAAACGTAAGATTGAATAATCTCTGGTATAAGAATTAAAACTACTATCACCATAGCGTATAAAATCCCAAATAATATACCTTTCCAGCGATAACTACGTTCTAATAGTATGAATGTGAAAAGGGTAAACACTAAGCCCATTCCAATAAGGTACCTAAAAATAAAATCCACAAAATTACTTGGTAAAATCATTTGAAAAATATTAGGACCCATAACAAGATTAATCGTATTCATTTTTCCTAAAAGTTCACTTGGAATGATTTGTTGAAATACGTTTATTTCAATTGGTAAAAGTATTAGTTGAAAAGCGAGTAAACTCAACACCATAATTAAGATCGTAGTCGCTTTTGCAAAGTAAATTGTCATTCTTGAAGTTGGAAGCATAAATAAACGGTAAATAAATGTGTTTTTTCCGAAATAATCTCTGTACCAAATGATAAAAACATAGAACATCATTAAAGCGATACTGATCACAATAGGTCCAATAAATAATGCATGATTAGCAACCTGGTTAAAACTAATCAATCCATTCCTTGTAATAAATTCCTCCGTTGCTTTCATAGAGCTTGCGTAATTTGCATCATTCGCCATTTTCATATAAGAAGACTTTACTGCAAATAAACTCACAAACTGCGAAATTGCTACTATAATAAGTAATCCTATATATAATTTAAAAAATCGATTAACTTCAAAATTTACTAGTTTTAAATATCGACTCACGATTCGTACACCTCTCTCATTACATCCATCACTGATTTACCTTCTTCTAATCGAATTTCTTCTGTGTAAAACTCTTTCAGAATTTCGCCGTTATCTAATAAAACAACCTTATCGATTAAATGCTCAATATCACTAATTTCATGCGTTGTTATAATCACGCCACGATCCTCAATTAGGTGACTCGTAAACACTTTTGCAATTTGTTCTCTACTAAACATATCGATACCAGAAAAAGGTTCATCCATTAGAACATAATCAACATCAAGTCCTAAACCAAAAAGTAAATTGGCTTTTGCAGCATTTCCTTTTGAAAGCTCACCTAGTTTCTCGTCTTCCTTTAAACGGAAAAATCCAAGTAATTCTTTAGCACGCTCTGGATTCCAATTTACATAAA
This sequence comes from Gottfriedia sp. NPDC057948, assembly GCF_042887255.1. Classification (NCBI taxonomy): domain Bacteria; kingdom Bacillati; phylum Bacillota; class Bacilli; order Caryophanales; family Bacillaceae; genus Gottfriedia; species Gottfriedia sp. NPDC057948. The sequence continues at coordinate 399,168 of NZ_JBHVPN010000002.1, read as the reverse complement.
AATCCTTCATAAACTGCATTGCTTCTCCAACTGTAAAACTAGGTAGCATTGTAAGTACATCTGGAATAAACGTGATATTTTCGTACATTGTATGATTTATTTTCTTATCATCTATTAATATTTCACCGCAATCGATTGGCGTAATCCCCATAATTGCCTTCATCGTTGTAGACTTTCCCACACCATTAATACCAATTAAACAAGTGATTTCTCCTTTATTTGCTGTGAAAGAAATATCACGTAAAACATTTTTCCGACCATATTTTTTTGAAACATTTTTTACTTGGATCATTTAAGCCTCTCCTTTCCCTTCTTCTTTTATCTTTTGTTCATAGTTTTGTTTCACCATTGTAAGTAACTCTTCAACCGGAACATTTATTACTTTAATTGAATCGACAAATTCATTTACAGCTTCCATAATTAATTCATTTCGTACACCATTTAACACTTTTATATCAGTCGTAATCTTACTAGGGAAATTTCGTTCAGTCGTAATCAATCCTTGTTCCTCCATTTCCTTGTATGCTTTTTGTACAGTATTTGGATTTATATTAAATTGAACAGCTAATTCTCTTCTTGATGGTATTTCTTGACCAGCTTCTAATAGTCTTTTGGCAATTTGTTGTTTAAAATGCCTAACGACCTGTAAATAAACGGGTTCACGGTTATTCACTATAAATTCCATCAATCCACCTCCTCGTTCTTAATACAATTTAATTAGTATGTGTGTGTACCACTTAGTTCATACACCTAATACATAACTATGCGTATTATTCGATTAATACACCTTATACGTGTACTATACAGGTAATACACTAAAATTGTCAAACATAAATTAAAAATACTAGACTAAAATTGAACCGTTCCAATTAGTCTAGTATTTCCACTCTAACCTTAATTTAGTTTTTTTCGATCTTTTCGAACAACTAAAAAGTAAAAGAAGACACTCGGCCAAGGGAATTGGATCATTCCTAACAACCCCCATAACCAGGCTGAACGATTTCTCTTTTTAGCGTTTGTAAAAAGTGTGATACTCTGAGTTATTAAAATTATAAAGACTAAAACTAATATGATAATATTTTCTGTTGTCCATTCCACTTTAGATCAACTCACTTTCAATTTTCTTTTTATCTCGTTTAAAAATAATTGGTAGAACAATAAAGCCTAGACCTTGAATAATAACAATGCTTACTGGTGCCTCTACTGCCATAAGAAGTGCCCCGATGAATAGACTGCATGCTACACAAATAAATACGATTAGTTCTTTAAGATAAATGGTTTTCTTTTTTTCCTGATGAACATTAAGTTTTTCTGTAATTGCACTGATTGAAGGTTCATGTACATTCGTTAATTCATCAAACTGCTTAAATGCTTTAACAATTTCTTCTTTATCCATCTTGCATTAACTCCTTTCTTAATTCCTTCATTCCATTATGAATTCTCGATTTAACCGTTCCTTCTCGAATTCCCATCATATTTCCAATTTCTTCGTTCGTATAGCCGTAGTAATGCTTTAATAATATGGCCGCTCGTACTTCCGACTTTAGCTTTTCAAAACCCTCCATAATATCACTCAACTCAAACCCTTTATAAGCCAACTGCCAATTTAAGGAACGTGATAATTCTACGGACTCATTTTTTTGCCAAAACCATTCACGTTTTTTCTTTCTTTGTTGATCTAAATAAAGTCTAGTAGCGATTGTAATTAGCCAAGTTGAAAATTTGGATTGGCCGTTGTATTTCTTTATATTGTCATAACCTTTCAGCATCGTGTCCTGCACTAAGTCTTCTGCTGTTTGTTGATTTAACGTCATCTTTAAAACGTACTTATATAAAAAGGAATAATGGATTTGAAAAAGTTTAGCAAATGCATCTTGGTCACCTTGCTGAGCATACTTTATAATTTCTAATTCATCTAGTTCAGCCATTTCTTCCTCCTTCCTAGCTAACTTATTCAATAGTTATTTAGTTTTCATTTGTTATACGATTAGGTTCTGCAAATCGTTCATTTTTCTTTTAATTTTTTTCAAAAAAAAGTGAAGGGTAAATTCTACTTTACCCTTCACTTTTATTAAACTTATTTAGGACGATCAATCGTAAACATTTCTCCAACTTTAGCATAGTCATTCCCTGCTAAACGGCTAACTGCTTTTAAGCCATCTGCATCTATACGTCCATTTTCATAAATTTCATCTTCTATATGAAAATAAACAACCTTGCCTATTAATAAGTCGCAAGCCTCATTATCTTTTCCTAATGGAATTACCTGTTCTAAAATACATTCCATTCGAATTTTTGACTCTTTCACACCTGGAACTGAAACCATTACGCTTTCTACTGGTGTTAAGCCTGCTAATTCAATTTCACTTTCAGTAGGTGGCAATGCAGCTGCTGTTTTGTTTATCGCTTCAACATTCGATTCATCAACGATATGAACGACGAACTCTTTTTTCTCTATGGCATTTCTAGCTGTATCTTTTTGTTTACCATTTTGTCGCTGAACAGATACAGAAATCATAGGTGGATTAGCCGTTACGATGTTGAAATAGCTAAATGGTGCACCATTTACTACATTCTCGTTTGATTCAGTTGTAACAAAAGCAATTGGTCTTGGAATAATACTACCAATTAAGAACTTATAATTATCACGATCACTTAAATCTGCTGGAGAAAAAGATTTCATCATTACTGCATACTCCTTAAAAGTTATTTTTGTACCAATCAGCTGCTGCTTCAATTTCCGATCTAGTTAAGCTATGCCCCATGTTTTCCCAATGAGTACCGACTTTTGCCCCGGCACCTTCTAACAATGATGCTAATTCTTCTGTTTCTTGTGGTAAACAGATTGGATCATTTTTGCCTGCTCCAATGAAAACTGACACATCTTTCATATTTGGCAATTCTAAATCACGAATCGGTACCATTGGATGCAATAGCATTGCACCTTTAAATACATTTTCATAATGGAATAGTAGACTTCCAGCAATGTTTGCACCGTTTGAATAACCAATTGCGATCATATTGTTTGGATCAAATCCATGTTCCGCGGACGCTGATTCAATAAATTCTTTTAATTCTTTTGTACGGAAAACTAAATCTTCCATATCAAATACACCTTCAGCTAATCGCTTAAAAAAACGTGGCATTCCATTTTCACTTACATTTCCTCTTACTGATAATACAGAAGCTTCATCATCGATCATACCTGCAATTGGTAATAGATCAAGTTCATTCCCACCTGTACCATGTAATAATAAAAATGTTGGCTTCGATGGATTACTTCCTCTATTAAATACGTGTTTCATCGTCATTCTCCTTTCACTTCTCTAACAACAATTGGTTGCAAGTGATTTTCTATTATTTCACGATGTGGTTCCTGCCACTTTGGTAGCATTAACTGTTCACCTAAATGGTCTATATTCTCATCAATCATAAATCCTGGTGGATCAGTTGCAATTTCAAATAATAACCCACCATTTTCACGAAAATAAATTGCGTTAAAATAATTTCGATCTTTTACTTCAGTAACTCCATAATGATTATCATATAATTTATGTTGCCATTTTACATGTTCTTCATCATTACTTGCTCTCCAAGCAATATGATGGACAGTTCCTACTCCCATAGCTCCTCTTCCTACTGCTGCTAATTCAATATCGATAATATTTCCGATATCACTAGCAGCTTTAAAACGTAAATAGTTACCCTCTTGACCTAAGCATTCTAATTCCATTACGTTTTCCAACAGTTCAGCTGTTTTATTTGGTGCTCCAGAATATAAAACTGCACCACCAAACCCTTTTATTGCTACATCCTTTGTAACACCATTAAATTCCCATGTATTTTCCTGGCCAGCTTCCCTTTCTACTAATTCAAGCTGTAAGCCATGAAAGTCTTCAAATTGAAGAAATGTTTCTCCAAACCGACTTACTTTTTTTGTTTGAATTTTAAAAGATGCTAAACGGTTTTCCCAAAATTCCATTGAGTTAGCTGGGATTAAGAATGTTGTGATTCCTACTTGCCCACTACCAACTTTTCCTCTATATGCATTTGCCCAAGGGAAAAAAGTCATGATCGTCCCTGGTTTTGCAGTTTCGTCTCCAAAATAAAAGTGATACGTACCTGAATCATCAAAATTAATTGTTTTTTTCACAAAGCGTAAACCTAAAATCCCTGCGTAAAAATCCATATTTTCTTGTGGATCACCAACTATCGCAGTGATATGATGTATGCCTTTCATTTTCTCCATAAACTTTCCTCCGTTCTAATTCATTCTTTATTTAATTTCCTTAGTAAAGTAAGTAATTGTAATTGCTCTTCTTCAGTTAATTTGCTGAATTGAGCTTGTTGAAACTCATCTTGTGAAGGAACGATTTCTTCATACATTTTTTGACCTATCTCTGTTAAAGAAAGATATTTGTTTTTCCATTCTACTTCTCTTTTAATCCACTGAAGCTCTTCCATTTTCTTTAATAGATGAGTCACATTTCCTTTTGTAACAACTAATTTATCGGCTAATTCTTGCTGAGTAAGACGCTTATTTCTCCCAACATGGACAATTACATCAAATTGAGCAGTCGTCAGTCCCCATTTTTTCAATTGATTATTTGATTCTCTAACATTTTTAAGATAAAAACGAGCTAATCGAAACCAAAGTAATACTGCTAAATTTTTTGATTTGTTTGTAGAAGATTCATTATGATTATTTAACATTTTGCACCTCTTTGATCGATCTTGTTATCAGTTTAATACTAAACTGATAACTTTGCAAGTAGATTATTTTATCTAAATAAAAACCTATTTTCAAAAATTACATTCGAATTCATTTCTATTTCATACCTTAAAATACTGTATTACACTACTTCTTCTATCTCTCTTAAATTCCCTTTAATTTCCTTCTTTTATTCTTTTTTTAATTAGTGATGATATAATTATGTTTAATTTTCAATAACTAGAAAGACAGGTAAAATAGATGAAAAAAAGGCTACTGAAAATAAGTGCAAGTATTCTAATTTTGTTTCTGATCTTATTTGGATTGTACAAACTAATGAATGCAAGATCTTTTCAGCTTTTTGGGGGATTAACAAATGAAGTACATACTAACCAAAAAGTAGTCGCTTTAACCTTTGATGACGGTCCAACTAAAAATGTTGATGACATTCTACCACTTTTAGATCAATACAATGCAAAGGCTACTTTTTTTCTAATCGGTAATGAAATTGAAAAGAATCCCGAAGAAGCTAAAAAAATTGTAGATGCGGGGCAACAAGTTGGAAACCATACATATTCTCATGACAGAATGGTGCTAAAATCACCTTCTTTTATCAAAAATGAAATCGAAAAAACAGACAAACTAATTCGAAAAGCTGGCTATAAAGGGGAAATTGATTTCCGTCCACCAAATGGGAAAAAACTACTTGGCTTACCGTATTACATGCATAAACATAACCGAGAAACGATTACATGGAATTTAGAGCCAGATACTTTTTACACAAATCCTCAAGACAAAATAAACTATGTAAAGCACAATATTAAACCAGGCTCAATTATTTTAATTCATCCGATGTATGATAAAACTGGTAAAGTATTAGAAACGATTAAGGGTATATTGGATTTATTATCGAAAGATGGATATAAATTTGTGACAGTGAAAGAGCTCCAGAAGTTACAAAAAGACAAGTAGCATTATACTCCTTGTCTTTTTATATATTGATTAACGATTTTCTTCTAATAGTCCTGGTTTAATCGATAATTTAGTACTTAAACTAAAGACTCCGACTCCTAACACAGTGCCAAATGTATTTAATAATAAATCATCAATGTCGCATGATCGATAATTATATCCAAGAAAAAACCCTGAGGTTCCTTGAATTATTTCAATCCCTAAACTTATAGTAAAACCAACTAATATCGTTTTACTTTTCATGATCTTCGGATAAAGAACTTGCAAAGTAAATCCAAATGGCATAAATAAGAGAATATTTCCGCCAACTTGCTTTAGAGCAATTGAAAATGATCCATATCTTATTGAATCTACAACTACTTTAAAGGGGACAAAATTATTTGTATATCCCAAGTGATCCTCAATCATGACTTGAATTAGATATTTTTGATAAGGAAATGGGAACAAAGTAAAATCGACGAGACATGTAATATAGATTCCAAAGATTATCCAATATAAATATTTTAGTAGAGTAATATAACCTTTAAAGAATCTATAACCAAAATATAAAATGATTAAAGTCATGATAAAGATACTAGGATATAAATAATCTAACAATGCTTTCCTCCCCTTCACCCTCCAAGGAATATGTAACACTTCTGAAGTATTTTTACATTTTTTTCCAACAGATAATATACTATATCAAAATTACTATTTTTTACATAGCCCATCTAATCATTTTTGATGTTTTCCATATACAAATGAACTAAATGTAAAAACTTTGAATATTACTTGAAAAAAAATCCAAAATAATACTGGTAGATTTTGAAAACATTTCAAAGGAGACATCTAGATGAAGAAACAATTACTAAAATTTACATCTCTTTTTTTATGTTTTGCACTTGTTTTATCCCCTATTAAATCCAGTGCAGAGCAAGTAGATACACGAGCTCATGGAAGATGCATAAGTAACTCGGCATGTAATTTCAAAGCAGATATGAGAAAGCTTTGGATGGATCATTTAATTTGGACTAGTAAGTATATTGTTAGTGCTGTTGCTGGAATGCCAGATAAGGATGTAGTACTTGCAAGACTCTTAAGAAATCAACAAGATATTGGGAATGCAATTAAACCATATTATGGTGCTGCCGCTGGAGATCAACTTGCTAAATTACTCACCGACCACATTGTAATCGCTGGTAAGATTATTGATGCTGCGAAAGCAAATGATATGGCAACTTTAAAAACTTTGAACGACACTTGGTTTAAAAATGCAGATGATATTGCAGCACTTTTAAGTAAAGCAAATCCAAATTGGACAAATCAAGCTGTAAAAGACTTACTATATACACATTTAAAAATGGTAACTAATGAAGCTGTAACTAGAATAAAAATGGACTGGGACGGAAATGTAAAAGCATTTGATGCTAGTCTTCAACATATGATCACTATCGCTGATACAATTTCTTCAGGCATTATTAAGCAATTCCCGAATAAATTTAAATCTTAAACAAACGTTTGATTAATTAACAAAAAAGATGAATTTAGCGCTAAACTAAATTCATCTTTTTTCTGCTTATTTTAAATCATGCAATCTTTCCATGATCCGTCTTTTTTTATAAAGCATTCTACCAGTCTCGCCAACATCTTCAATTGCTTGTTTATTTACATATGCACCAAATATTAAACCTGCAATTGGAACCATCTGAAATAGTTTTTTCCATCCCATGTTATCACGATATGTATAAAAAACTTCTCTCCAACCTTCAATTTGAGAAAAGGCTTTTTTTCCTTCAATATTTGTTAATTCTTCTAATATCGCCTTTTTACCAACTATATCAGCAGATGTAAATTGTAAGCATTTAATAATGAATACTCTCTCCATTTGATCATTTGGATCATAACCATAAGAAATGGCTATTTCTTGAAGTGTCTTTAATGTAAGTCCTAATAAGATTGGGATATCGATCGCAATTGTAAATATTCCACCAAAACCTGTTGTCGCTCCTTGGACCTTTGCAAATTGTATACGACTAGCAATAAAATCATTCGAAACACGATCCATTTGCTCAAGACTAAGTTGATTGACCATTTCAATTTCGGTTAGTTCTTCAATAGAAAGCTCCTTACCCATCCTAGTTAGAGTTGAAGGAACACTAACTAAATATTGACCACCAGCATTCACATACTTAGATAGCTCATCTAAAATAATTCCGATCTTATCGTGAACGAACTTAGGTGTAATTTTATCCAAGATCATAAATGGAATTCTACCGATTTTCTCCCAAAAAAATACACTTTTCTGATCCTTCTCCCATTTTTCAATTTCATTAAGCTGCGTAATTAGATACTCTTTCGTTTCCATAAACACTCCTATAATTTTTAATCTAAACATAGTAACTACCAAAACTATAAAGCTTTTTGTGAAAAAAACCAAAAATAAAAAGGGCTAGCTCATAAGCCCTTTATGAGTTAAGATATTTCATCTTTCTTACTCATGAATATCTTATGAGTTACTAAATCTCTTCTTTTTGCTGTTTTACTTACTCATGAACACCTTATGAGTTACTAAATCTCTTTTTTCCTGCTTATATAAAAACAAGGAATCCTATAAAAAGTGGGACCCCCTGTTCTAATGTTTAAAATGTTCCTAGTACTCAACTTAAAAATCTTATTTTTTCAGGATTTCGAAGCATATAAATACTACGATAACGGTCTCCTTCTATTTCAAAACAAATTACGTTTGGCTCGACGCCTTCACTTTTAACAATTAAAACAATTTGATTATTGATTAAAACAATATCGGTTTCGGATGGAGAGTTAATTTTCTTCCTTACACCAACAAGGAATGCAATAACATTTTTCTGTAGTTTGATTGGGCGAAGAGGAGCCTTCGTTTTGCCACCGGCGTCTGTAATTAGTACGATATCTGTGCATCGCCAATTGTATTCGAAATACCTCTCCCACCTAATTTAGATGCTTTATCCAATAGAAGTACTTTTTTACCTGCTTGAGCTAAGTAATTTGATGCAGTTAACCCAGCAATCCCACCACCTAATACAGTAACATCCCATTTTTGATGACCATCTATTTGATTTAAGTTCATAATATTATCTCTCCCTTTCCTTTTCTTCACTAATTAAGACGAATGAAATACAAAAAATGTGACATATAGTAAAGCAGGACACAGAAAAGATAATTAGTTTATTTTGGCTTTGGACGGGCTTATTTCACTTCTATCGAATAGTCAAAAACAAAATCACATAAAATTACTTTGACAGATAGAGTAATTATTGTTAACATTACTCTATCAGATAGAATAATATTTTAGAAAGTGAATAGGTGAATTATGGTTAGAAGTGACATCATACGTGGGCATCTTGACTCAATCATATTAAAACTTATTTCTGAGAAAGATCGCTATGGATATGAGATTTCTCAAGAAATTGGATTACGGACAGACAATCGGTTTCAAATAAAAGAAGCAACTTTATACGCTGTATTTCAGCGCTTAGAAAAAAAGGAATTAGTGGAAGCTTATTTTGGTGATATTACACACGGTGGAAAAAGAAAATATTACAAAATCACTTCATTAGGTAAAGCATATTTAAGTGAATTAGTAAAAGAATGGCAAGAAGTAAAAGAAATTATTGATTTATTCATGGAGGAGATAGAATGAAAAAAATTAGAAATCATATTGAAGAACTATTTAAGGATGTTCCTAAAACTGAACAATCAGAAATAGTTAAACAAGAGATCATTCAGAACTTAGAAGAAAAAGTCATGTTTTTAATGGAAAATGGTAAGGAAGAAGAAGATGCTATAAACAAAGCAATTGTAGAATTTGGGGACATTGAGGAATTAAAGAGAGAACTTGGTGTTAAAAAACCAGATAGCAAGAAAGCGAATTTTGCAAAACTAAATTTATCTTATTCCATTTGGGGCAGTGGCTTACTAATCGCGTTCTTCTTATTTATTAATTTTTACTACACTCCACAGACTATATGGTTTGTGTACCCAACTTTTGGTTTATTATGGTGGCCTCTTTCAATGTATTTCTACTGGCAACGTAAAAAGTGAGGTGAAGAACAGTGAAAAATTATATCGGTTTTGCAACTGCAGGCTGTATTATGACGATGGTCTTTTTTATGCTCGTTAATTTTATTACATCTCCTAGCACGATTTGGTTTATTTACCCATGTTTTTTCATTTTATTTTGGCCAATAAGTTTATATTTCATTGGAAAAAGATCGATGAAGCAATTCTCACTCTTTAGTAGTATCGTACTCCTAGCTTTCTTGTTAACGGAGAACTTAGTTCACTCACCTGATTATCTTTGGTTTTTCTATGCAGCCTTTCCAATTATTAGCTGGCCAATTCTCATGCATTTAGGTAAGAATGCTAGAACATTACCGATTGCTCTTCTTGGCAGTATCATTACGATCGCATACTATGGGTTTTTGAATTTTATCGCTTCTCCAGATTACCCTTGGGTCATTTATCCGGCATTTGCAATAATTTGGTGGCCTTTATCCATTTATCATGCGAATAGAAAAGCGTTTGTAGCATTTTCGTTTACAGCTAGCATACTAATTAGTCTTTTCTTTATCATTGTAAATATCATTTCATCCCCAGATACAATTTGGGCTGTATATCCAATTTTTGCAGTTATTTGGTGGCCTCTAAGTATGTATTTTTATGGTTATAAAAAGAAACAAATATAGGCAATAATTGGCGGACTTCAAACTATGGGGTCCATTTTATTTTTATAAATAAGAAAAGCGATTCTCATAAAGAATCGCTTTTTGATTTTCAGCCTGAAACTTATTCTGCTTCAGAAACCAATGTAAATCGTTCATTAATATGCTGTGGATTTTCAATCTCGTCTAATAATGCAATTGCATAGTCAGCATAACTTACGTAGCTATTACCTTTTTTATTAACAATAAAATTGTCTTTTCCTTTTTGATAAGCCCCAGTACGTTTACCATTTGGATCAAAAAATGCCGCTGGGCTAATAAATGTCCACTTAATATCAGTCGTTTTTTGTAAGTCGTGAAGACCTTTTGTCATATGTGATGCAGTAGCATAATATTCTTTTGGAAATTCAGGTGTGTCCACTAATTGAATCGTTTTTTGTTCATCAACATACAAGCTTCCAGCTCCACCAACTACGATTAATCTAGTATCGTTAACACCTTTTAAAGCATTTATTAACACATTCCCAGCTTCAATATAAAGATTCTCATGACCTTCAGCTGCTTTAAATGCATTTACAACAACATCAAATTGCTTTAAGTCAGTTGAGTTTAAATCAAATAAATCCTTTTCCAATACTGATACTTCTTTATTTGTTAATTTAGAAGCATTTCTTACGATTGCTGTTACCTCATGTCCTCTTTCAACTGCTTCTTTTAAAATAAGGTTTCCTGCTTTTCCTGTTGCTCCAATAATACCAATTTTCATCTTTTTTCTTCCTCCTTAAATTTTATAAAGTTGTTTTGAATTCATAGTCGTAACTAAAATAGTTACATCTAGTTTAAAAAAATATAAAAATATACAGATGTAACAACAATAGTTACATCATTTTCAAAAAAAATTGAATGATATTATCCAATTTTTTTACTTAATACTGTAACTAATTCTTCCATAGTAACTTCATCCAGTATTTTTTCCATTGCATCTTGTGCTCGATTTAAGATCAGCTCTAACACTGCTTGAATATTTGCACCGACTGGACAATTCGGATTCGGTTTCTCATGAAATTGAAAAAGTTCTCCTTCTTCTACAACTTCAACCGCTCTATAAACATCTAAAAGTGTAATTTCACTTAAAGGCTTATGAAGTGTAGCTCCACCGGTTCCTCGACGGACTTGAATTAACCCAGCATTCTTAAGTTTTCCCATTACTCTTCTAATTACGACTGGATTCGTATTTACACTTCCTGCAATCCATTCGGAAGTACAAAGCGTGCTATTCTCCATCGTGACTAAAGATAAAATATGAACAGCAACGGTAAAACGACTACTGATTTTCATAGGATTCAACCTCCGATGTAACCATTATAGTTACAACCATTATTAATTGTCAATACTATTTATTTTACACAAACTTAAAGGAAAGAAGCTACTAATACATAGCTTCCTTTACTTAATAAATGACATAATTCCTAAAACAACGATCATTAAACCAGCCATTTTATTTACTAAACCTAAGTGATTTGTAATTTTTTTTCGAAACAAACTTACTACACTACTTAAAATAAGCCACCAAGAAACCGCACCTAAAAAAACACCTATAATTAATGAAAGTGTCGATCCTATAGATGTAGAACTATGGTCAAAACCTAGTCCTGCAAACATTGCTACAAAGTTTAAAATATTTACAGGATTTGTTATCATTAATAAAAATGTAGAGAGAAACATGCTAACCATGCCATCACCCTCCAAATTTGAAGCAGATTTAGCAGGTCTTTTTAGAAAGATTTTAATTTCTAAATAAAATAAAAATATTGCACCTACGATTCGAAGAACAAATTCCTGCTCAATTAAAAATGATGAAACAATAGAAAAACCAAATGCGGCAATACTAGCGTAAAATAAGTTAGCCGAAGATGCGCCTAATCCTGTCATAAAACCAGCTGCTTTTCCCCTAGATATAATTCTTTGTATGCACAATAAACCAATCGGGCCTACGGGTGCAGAAACTGATAAACCTAAAATAAAACTTTTTATTAATAACATCTAAATATCCTCTTACGCTTGCTTTACATTAATCCATATAAAGCTATACCACCAAAAATAATAATAATAATACCTGATAAACGGTTAATTAATGTTAAAGACCGATCATTGATTCGAGATCTAAATAGTCCCACACCACTGCTTAATATTACCCACCACAAACTTGAACCACAAAAAACCCCTAATACTAAAATGACGGAAGAAACAATATTGCTATTTGAATTCGAGATTCCTAATCCTGCAAAAATGGCGATAAATGATAGAATCGTCATTGGGTTTGTTAGCGTTAAAAATAAAACGGATAAAAACGCATTAATTATATTTTTCTTTTGCGTATCAGATTGAGTATAACTGGCTTTTGAAATAAGTGTTTTTACACCTAAATAGCAGAGGAAGAAACCACCGATTAACTGAATCCAAAAATGCTGACCAATTAAAAAATTCATAATAACAGTTAATCCAAAGCCTGCAACTAAACCATAAATACCATCAGCAGTAGCAGCCCCAAGACCAGAAACCAAACCAACCATTCTTCCATACGCTAGAGTTCTACGGATACACAGTACTCCAATTGGACCAACAGGTGCAGCAATTGATAAGCCAATTATTAATCCTTTAATATAAAATTCAAGATTCATGTTACCCTCCCTACTCTATAGAAAATTTATGTTTTTGTAGTGGCAGTCGAAATGTTTCTTTCGTTGTATCCATTACAATTGTTGTTTTTGTTCTTATTACTCCCTTTAACCCTTTTATTTCATGGCTAATTACTCGATCTAAGTCTTTTGTATTTCTACTTCTTATTTTTAGTAAATAATCATCTTCACCCGCAATATGGTGACATTCCTGCACTTCCTCTAATTGATTAACAAGCTCTAAAAAAGGAGCTCGATTTTCGGGTCGCTCAAGCGAGACAGCTACAAACGCAGTTAATTCACTTCCAACTTTTTCTGAATCAACTAGCACACCAAACCCTTTAATCACACCTTGTTCAACTAATCGGTTAACACGTTCAGCTGTAGCTGGAGCTGACAAGCCAACCTCACTAGCTAAATCCGCCCACTTTATTCTAGAATTATCCATTAAACGATTAATAATTTTCAAATCGAAAGTATCCATTCACTTCAACCTTCTTTTTATAAGTATTAACTATATTTTACTTATTTTATGAAAGTAATTCAATAATTTAAAATAAAAAAACATCTAAATATTAACGTTTAATAAACATATTTATTTACTGGTACTAATAAGATGAAAAAGGAAGACAATCTTTATCGAAGGGGGCGTCAATTTATGAAAAGAGACCCGTTTGAATATCGAAAAAGACTAAGAGAAAGAGAAAGAGAAAGAGAGCTAAATGAAGAAAATGAAAGAGAGCATAATGAAGAGAAAGAAGTAAAACCCAAAGAAGAAAAGCCTCAAACACATGTACATGAGTTCGTAGCAAGTACTAAACTTGCAGAAGAAGGTGAAGACCGACATAATCATCGTTTTGCTGGCGTTACAAGCGAAGTCATTCCAGTAGGAAGACACAGTCATATACATCGAATTATAGTAAATACAGATTTTCTAGATCATCATCACGAGGTTATTATTGAAACTGGACCTCCTATTCCAGTAGGAAACGGTAAGCATGTTCACTTTGTCAAAGGAATGACAACGATCATTGATAATCATGAACACGATCTTGAATTCGCTACCTTAATCGATAGACCATTAGTTTAAGCCAATTGTAAAATTCAATTTATGTATATTTCTTTCACAATAATATACATAAGTCTATACCGAATTAATTAAGAGGGAGTCTCATAAGTCAGGTTAACTGACTTATGGACGCCCACTTCAGTGTGTTTTATATTTAAAACTTAAAATAAAATCCTAAGTATTCCGCAATCCCTCAGTATTCATTAACACAATTCTCCATCCATCCGGGTCTTCAAATGTAATACTTTTACCGAGCCAATAAGGATTCTCAGGTTCAACTTCAATATAACCCATATGATTTAATCGGTTTTTAACAAGATCTATTTCAGCTTTATGAGGTATATAAAATACTAAAAGATTATCCTTTGTTGGGGCAGGACATGGGCTTCCATCAATATGTTGAGTAAATTCTAAATGGTATTCAACATTAGGTAATCCAAACATGATTCCATCGTAACCATCGTGATTTTGAAAACCACCCACACGTTTTAAGCCTAGCCCTTCTCCATAGAACTTACTTATTTCAGCTAATTGGTTTGTAGGTCTTGCAATTCTAAACTGAACCCAGTTTTTCATTGTCATCACCTTATCCTTAATAGTTTGTTGTTGCCCATTCTACATTTAGCTTTTTTGATATTTGAGTATAGAGCTTTAATTCTTGAAATAAGCTATCTACTGAAAAAGATGTATTTTCTTCTAACGCAGTACCTTCTGATATAAAGTCTGATGGATCAATCACAACTTGTTTCGATAAAATATTTGCATATAATGCTCTTAAAACAATTCTCATATTGTTAAGTGCATTAATGCCACCCTTTCCTCCACCGGCTACAGCCAATATTGCAACAGGCTTATCTTTAAAATGCTTACTACCTAAAAAGTCAAAAGCGTTTTTTAATGCTCCGCTCATTCCACCATGATATTCCGGTGTTGCAATGATCATAGCATCAGCATTTTCTAGCTGTGATCTTAGTTTTTGGATATTAGCATTTTCATTTTGCTCCTCTTGACCATTATAAATTGGTAATACTAGTTCACTTAAATCAATTGTTTTTACATTGTATTTTTTCAAGATGATTTTAGTTAATTTACCTGTACGACCTTCTTTTCTTGGACTACCATTAATCATTATAATATTCATATTTACCACTCCTTTAATTCGTACCTTTAGTATAGTCAATTAATAAATTCCGAACTTCAGTCGTTTGATAGAACTTTTCTACACGTTTAGGAGTATATAAAAATGAAAAAAATCTACAACTAAAGTTGTAGATTTCAAACTGATAAATGTTCGGTTTCTCGATTATTACGATCTTGATTCATTTTTTGATAAACTTTAATGTTTTGATAAACTAATTCAAGTAATTTAGCAGTTATATCCTTTTTCTTTGCAAGTTCTAGTAAATACCCTTGCAAATGATCCCCCTCTACTAATGACCATTTTTCCATATCCCTCTGCAAAGAGGACTTCATATCATATCCAAGAGCATCGATAGATTTCATATGCTCATCTACAATATTTTCAGAAATCGGTGCATCATGGGATCTCATAATATTAGCGCACTCTACAAATAATTCACGGATAGTAGCTCTTCCACCATCACTTTCTCTAATTGGACCAATTGGCGCACGCATAAGAGACGTAACACCAGACATTACAGTAATAAATAAATATTTATGCCACATATCTCGTTCAATCTGCTTACTAAGGACAAAGTCAGCTTTTGATCCGCTAAATGCATGAGCAATTTTTTTAATACGGTCAGTTTCTTTGCTTAAGAATTCACCAAATACAAGTCTAGCAGCTTTACTTGTTTGAGCAACTTCCCCGGCTTCATTCAAAGTAGTTTCGATAAAACATAAACCGCCTATAACCTTTTCGTCACCAAATGCCTGCTTTAAAGGATTTAGATGAGCAATACCATTCAAAAGAGGTAAAATAACAGTTTGATCACCTACGAACGGTTTTACATCCAAAATAGCGTCGCTTAAATGATATGACTTAGTCGAGAAAAGCACGATGTCAAAAATCTCGGCAGGACTCTTTGCAGTAATTAGATTCGGTTGAAATGAAAAATCACCATTCACACTACGAATAACTAAACCATTTTCCTCTAGCTGTTTTTTCCGATTAGCTCGTACTAAAAATGTAACATCTTCTCCTTTTTCTACTAAGCGTCCTCCAAAATAGCCGCCAATTCCTCCAGCTCCTAATACAAGAATTCGCATAACACTCTTCCTTTCTATTAATATCTAATTCATAATCCCATTTCGTACTGCATATAATGCCAATTGAGTTCGATCTTGAAGCTGAGTCTTGGCTAATATATTCGAAACATGGGTTTTTACAGTTTTTTCTGTAATAAATAATGATGCCGCAATTTCTTTATTACTCTTTCCCCTCGTAATTTCCTTCAATACATCCATTTCTCGCTTAGTTAATTTGTCTTGAAATGACTCATCGTTCTTCGTTTCGATCTTCCCAGTTAATGCAGAAACTAATTGCGTCGTAACCTTTGAATGAAACTGTTTTTCCCCATCGTGTATCTTTCGGATCGCAGAAACGAGCTCATCTGGGTCACTATCCTTTAAATAATATCCCGCTGCACCTGCTTCAATTGCAGGTAAAATATGATCTTGATCATAAAAACTAGTTAAAATCATTACTTTAACTGTTAAGCCCTCTATTTTTATTCTTTTGGTTGCTTCAATTCCATCTAGAACTGGCATCGCTAAATCCATGATGACAATATCAGGTTTTAACTCTTTAACTAATCTTAATGCCTCTTCTCCGTTTGATGCTTCCCCAATAACTTCGATATCATCTTGCGTATTTAAGAAGAAAATAAGTCCTCTCCTAACTACATGATGATCATCAGCAATTACTATTTTAATAGACATAAAACGCTCCTTTTTAAAAAGGGATATTCGTCGTAATTTTTGTTCCTTTATTCAAATCACTTTCAACTAAAAACGACCCTTTTATCGATTTGACTCTTTCCTTCATGCTTTTCAAACCTAATGTTGGAATTTGTACATCCTTTGGGCATATAAAACCGACACCTTGATCTCGAACCGTCATTTTTACTTTCTTTGTACTGATTGATAATTGTAAATATACCGTATTTTGTCCTGAATGTTTTCTACAATTATTAAACGCTTCCTGACCTACACGCCATAACGTTTCTTCTATTTTAGAAGGTAATATCGTTGTTCCTTTTACATTACTAATTACTTTTAAGCCTAGCATTTCACCATAATTAATTAATGCACTAACTATTCCTTTTTCAATACCCTGTGGTCTAAGCTGCCATATTAAGGCTTTCATTTCTGCTTGTGCTTCTTGGGCAATTTGTTGAATATGATTAAATGTATCCTTTGATTTCAGATTGTCGGATACATTTGCACCTGCTTTGGCAGTTACATTAATCGAAAACAATAATTGACTAACTGAGTCGTGTAAGTCCTTTGCAAGACGATTTCTTTCTTGAATCACCTCAAACTCTTTTACCTGTTCTGTTAATTGAATTCGTTTAATTGCTGTTCCAATTTGCAACGCAACTGCACCTAGTAAATTCAATTCTTCCTGATCAAATTTTAATTTATTAGAAGCAGCAACATTTAATAAACCAAAAGATTCTTCACCTGCTTGCAGTGGTACAGTCGCATGATGAGTGACACCATTTGTTTCTCCCCAATTATGAATAACTGAGTCTTCTAATCTTTTACATTCCATAATGTTTGATGCCTTATTAAGTCTTCCGGTATTATATTTATCTACACACCAACAATCTCCATTGCACATTGGCTTAGCTTCTTCGTTCATAAGAGCTGGAGGTAATTCATGTGAAGCGACTAATTCGAAGCCCCCATTTTTATCAATTAAAAAAATCCATCCTGTATCTAGACCCGTAACTTGAATTAATTTGGCTAAGGCACAATTGAGGGTACTGTGTAAATTAGTACCCTCGTTTAATATTTCAGCAATTTCTTTTAATACTTGTAGCTCTAAAAGAAATGATTCTTTTTTCATACTTATGCTAATTCCTTCATTCGACGATCAAGTTGTTCAAGCACCATCGGCCATGCTTGCTCGTGTTGGTCTCTTGATAATTCATCTGAGAATCCTGCATGTGTCAATCTAATAACTGCAGCTCCACTTTCATTTGTTGAAAACTCCACAGTTACTACAGTCTCCGTTTTGGATCCAGAAGTGAACCAAGTAATCTCAACAAGTTGATTGTGCTCAAGCTTTAAAAAGCGACCATAATGTGGATGACGCTTATCCTCAAAATGCGTCTCAAAGAAAAATACAGAATTAACCTCTGCCTTCATAATCACTGAACCAGGCGCAGCAAACCAATCACCAAATCTTTTTGTCCAAGCTTCATACAACACATCTATAGAATTTTCCATTACTCGTTCCACAGTGAGACTATGTGGTCTACTTGATAAATCTGGATAACTAATAATATTCATATTAATCCCTCCAAAAGTTTTATAGTTATTCATTTTCATTAATGATAGCTAGCATTTGGTGATCTTCCCATTTCCCATTTATACGTACATTTTTCTTGGCAATTCCCTCTTTATGGAAACCCGCCTTTTCTAATACTCTTATTGAACCAATGTTATGCGGCATTACACCTGCTTCAATGCGATGTAATTTTAATTCATTAAAGGCATATTCTACAACTAACTTTGCAGCTTCAGTTGTATAGCCTTTACCATTTTGTTGTTCATCTAAAGAATAACCAACAAAACAACTTTGTAAATCTCCTCTTAAAACCTCTGCTAGCATCGTAAAACCTATAAAAGCGTCTGTTTCCTTTAAAAAGATACCAAATCCATAATAAAGATCATTGTCACTTTTCTCTTTATATGACTTAATACGATCCTGCTGAGCTTCCAAAGTATAGAAACTCTCGTCTTTTATATATGTAAAAGGTTTAAAAAACTCTCTATTTCGAACTTCGTATGATAAAAAATCCTCTGCATCTGCAACTTCTAAATGTCTTAAATATATATTATTACCAACTAAATTCATCTGTTTCCTACACTCCCTAGTTTTCCTGCTTTTCCTGACCCTTTAAACGCCTGTTGCCCAAATTATTCTTGGATCAATCTTACGGACTAGTCGATACGCTATCGGTTTAAACCCATTTTTTGGCCAGAATCTCGAGGATTCTAAATTCGTAATTCTCCAATCTGTTTCGCAAAGTTTATAGCCATCTTTGTCAGCAAAAGTAAGTCCATGCTGTAATAAGGCCGTACTAACACCGATTCCCCGAGAAGATTCGACGGTTGCTCCTACTACTAAACTAATGCAAGATTCAGGTGTTAATAAATTCTCATCAGATGCTGCTGCTGATTCAAATACTTGGAAACCTACAATCTCATTTTGATAGATTGCTAACCACAACGTTGCCGCTTCATCATTAATAATTTCTACATAACCTTCCTTGTAATCATCTCTTTCTTCAATAAACCCTGGTGCAAATACCGGTGACTTCGCTTGATGTTCCATGATTACAGTTGCTAATTCACGTATTCTTTTTTCATCTTCACTAGTTGCCAATCGAATCTGTATATCTTCAAATACATTATCAGACGAAACTGACAAATCACGTATACCATGAACCTGCTCATAAGCAAATCCTAAATGAAGCCAAGCATCTAAAGTAGACTTATTTCCACTTGGTACTATTACGTAATGATTAAACGAACCAAGCTCTACCATTTTCTTGGCAAACTCTGCATATAATTCACGATATAACTCTTCACTTTCACTTTCTGCTATAGCCATTCCAGCATATTTAATCCATGTATGACGTTCTCGATTTTTATCTGTTTGAATTGACCCAATCATATAGCCAACTAATTCTGAATCATTCACCGCTGCAATACCAAAACTGTTCTTTTCATTAAAAAGCGCCTCAATAGCTTTCTTAGCATACGAAGCCTCTTCAAATTTAGATGGTAATTCAGGATTTATACTTCGGTCATACATATGACGGATAGCCAAAAGACTAGCCGCATCATCTAAGTGTATATTTTCGAACGCGGTAAATTTCATAACAAATCTCCTTGCAACTTTTACAAGTTAAACTACTTAATAATTCTGATAATTTTAATTATCTCTTCATTCACTCATTACTAGTTCCATAAAAAGAGCATTACTTCCTGCTTGTAGCCGGATAATGCTCTCTTTCATCTTGTAAAATTCAACAACAATCCCATGTGTATAGAACATTAGTAAAATCCTTTTTTAACAGATCCTCTTTTTTAATAAAGAAGTTCGCTACACCAACGTCACCAAACATACATTCAATTGTATCATCACTATCAATTTGTAATAACAAGATAGAGTGATTTTCAGTTTTTTTAACATAATCTCTTGGATCTGACTGAGTAAAGTATGGATACCCTCCAATTCGATGACCATCTCCACTAAAATATTCAAAATAAAGCTCACCAAGCTCTTCATAATCGTCATTGTCAATTTCTGCGTCAAACGGTACGTCTAAGTTGATTTTTTCAAAGTCCATTGCTTCAGGGGATATTGGTTGGGCTGTTAATTCAAATTGCATTGCAGCTTCTTTCCCAATTGGAAATTCATCTTCTACAGTTATAAAAGAGAAGTCTTCAATTAAGTTTGTTTCATTTAAATTTTCATGATAGATAACCCTAAAGCTTTTTTGACTAGTTGGATGTTCAAAATCTTGCCCATAAAGAACATCATTAGCAATATAAAATTGAAGTAATCCCGATGTTGGAAAATTTTCTAATTTTGGTAACTCAGAAAAATTAATCTGAGCAAGTAATTTCATAGGCTCCTCATTTTCATCCTTTGGATACTCCATACTAACTGGATAATATGGGTGTCCTGCAAACTTACTTTCTATTAAAGAAGTCTTTCTTACTATTGGCTCAATTTCAACTGAATCTCTAACAGTAGACTCAATTGTTTCCTTATAAATTTGTAACTCTTTCGGTAACTTTAATTTTTTAACCATTAAGCACCTTCTTTTGTATTTGATAATTAAATCATATCAATTTTAACAATTTAATTCTCGATAAATCTCTAAATTAAAAGTAAAAAACCACTGTCAATTTACAGTGGTTAATCAATTATTTGCTTAATGAAATTCTAAAAACTCGACCCTATTCCCAAAAGGATCATTAACAAAAAAACGAGTACGACCTTCTATTGGTGGTTCCTCTTTGATTTCAAAATTGAGTTGAAGAAGTTGATCTCTTAATGCCTCTATGTTTGTAACAATTAAACCTGGATGAGCTTTTTTAGGTGCAATAAAATCTTCTTGAATACTAATATGAATTTCTTGATTACCACAAATAAACCAGCATCCACCTCTGCCTTTTAAATTTTCCGGCTTTGGCAGTTCCTTCATACCTAAAATTTCATTATAAAATTTTCTAGCCTCGTCCTCTCCACCCTTTGGACAAACTAATTGAATATGATCAATTCCTTTTATTTCAAACCCCATTGTTAACACCTCTCTCATTATGAAAAATTTATATCTATAGATTACCAGAACTAATTAATAAGAAAAGCATTACTTCTATAGAAGTAACGCTTTTCCCAATATTCTTACATATTATACTAGCTTTAAGCCATTTGTAATAAGATTCTTTAAAGTATCCTCTTTTCTTAATGCTTCCAATTCAGCTTTTAGCGGCTCAACAATTTGCTCTAATTTAGCATTAACTGTTGCAATTTCAAGTAATTCTAAACGTAATAACCAGTCACTTTGGTGTTCACGATTAAGCTCATTATGCACAGCAATTAGTTTAGAAATACAGTCATCACAGAATGAATTCTTTTCTCTAATTACTCTAACTTCTTTATATAATTTTTCTAATTCAGTTAATGGAGCCGGTGTTTCCATTACGAACTCTACTTCTTTAATTGAATCACTAAAGTAAGATGTTGGATCAGCTGCACCAGGGTATGCTGATTCAACTCGAGAACCAACTGCCATATCGAAAGTTCCCCACTCTTTTTTGAATAATTCTTTTCCTTCGTAAGTAACAGTGCAGTCTTCAAATGAGATTAGTGCAACTTTGTCTTCATTCTTAATAATATTCACAACTCTACCGGAAGCGCTTACATTGCTTAAGAATTCTAAATCAACATAGTTCCCTACGACAATACCTAAATTTTTAAGTGCAGCATCGTCACATTCTTCTAATTCAATATTTCCTTTTAGAAGTCCAATTGGTGTACCAAACCCTTTAGCATGGTAGTCTTTTCCGTGACCTTCTAATTGCTTATTATTTATTGAAAGTGCTGTTTCGCCAGTAGTATTAACGTAAATTGCTTCACCGTTTTCATCTTTTAAGATTGCATGAACAATACCAGTTACACTTAAACCAGAATTTAATTCAAATGTTGCAACGCTTTTTGATTTAAGAGCTTTATCTAAGCTTTCTGTACCACCTACACGGAATGCCATAGTGCTTGCTAATTCTTCAGCACCTTGCATTAACTCATCGAAATCTTTGCATATGAATAATTGTGCTTGCATTTCAGTTATATTTTTCGGTTGTAATGTAGAAGCTTCAATAGAGAAAGGTAGTCTTTCAACTGCATCTGTAAAGCAATGTGTGCTTTCGCCTACTGATGATAATAAACCAGCGCCGTAAATTTTGGGATTATCTAATTCACCAATTAGACCATATTCAACTGTTCTCCAGAATACGCGTGAAATTTTTTCAGCTTCTGAAATTCCAACAATTGCTTTTTGTCTTTCTTCAACTAATTTTTGTGCAGCAGCTTTTTCTTCTGTAGTCGATTTTGGATCTTCCATTACAATCGTTAAATTTCTAACTGCTTCAAATAATTCTTGTTTTTCTTTTGTAGCAAATGCCTTTGCACCAATTGAACCAATTTTTTGTACGTATTCTCTAAATACAGGGTCAAATAATATTGGCGCGTGTCCTGCAGCCTCATGAATAATATCTGGAGCAGGTGTATATTCTATATTCGTGATTTGTCTAATTTCAGTTGCGATTGGTAAAATACCATTTGCTAACAGTTCAAAAAATGCAGCGCCTGGAATTAATCCATTAACGATTCCTGCGCCCCAGCCGATTTTTGAAAGGCACTCGTTCATTTCAGCTACATTTGGAATTTTTTCCGTTTCAATTCCTGACATCTTTAGTCCATCGACAAAGGCAGAATGTGCTTTATCTTTTAATGCATGATGATTTTGTCTCATTACATAGCGCCATACAGCATGATCAATTGGCGTGTAAAGATCATAATTTTGCTCCGATAAGTACTGTTTCAAATGATGTGGTATTATTTTTGTTTCAAAAGCTGCTTCTTTCATGTCATCAGTTCCCCTTTTTAAAAATTATTTCACTTAAAAATCTATTACTCTACTTTCTTAAAAATACCCGTTCTATCTATATCTTGCTAAAAGCTTTTTTTGAGCATTTTTAAGCAAGTTTCCATCATTTAACCATTTCTACTTTTTCCAAATTACTCCTTCTTTCTACAAAATCTTTTTTTATTCGGTATTTATAGTCGTAATCAACCAAACACATCACTCCTTTCAAACACGAAATGTGTGGAACTAGACAACTAAAAAAAGACAAGCTTATATTTCACCTTAGTTCTTCTCACATTTGTAGCATATTCCGTCACATCTATGCATGCACACAGGATTTTTTTACATAAAAAAAACCCTACTGTTTGCACAGTAGGGACGAACTTTAAATTCGCGGTACCACCCTAGTTATTAGCTGTTTTACTAAAACTTACTAATATCTTCATTTCATAACGGCTCTTCACCGTCTTCCCCTCACAATTCGTTTCGAAGAAGATGCTCGTGGATTGTAATTCATGTCGTTTTATGTACTGATTTGCACCGACCATCAGCTCTCTGTTACAGGGAAAACTTCACTACTTTAATTCCATTCATTGCTTATTATTTAATTAAATTTTTTTCTTAAAATAAAAAAGTCCCTACTGTTTACACAGTAGGGACGAAATAGTCTATTCGCGGTACCACCCTAAATTATTAGTATTAAAAAAAAACAATACTAATATCTTCATTTCATAACGGCTCTTCACCGTCTTCCCCTCACAATTCGTTTCGAGGAAGATGCTCTAGGATCGTAATTCATGTGTTCTATGTACTGGTTTGCAGCAACCACCAGCTCTCTGTTACAGGGAAAACTCCACTACTAAAATTCCTATCATTGCTTTTCGCGATTCAATTAATACATACTTTATTCCTATTTTCCGGAAATGTCAACAATAATACATATTATTTTTTTTGAAGTTTTTATTATTTTAATATAATTAAAACCCTTACCTATAGAAATATTTAATTAGAAATAGATACTTTAGACTCACAAACTAAGTGTTAATTAAGTATCTCGATTTTATAGTAGTAACATACTTTTTCTTTCTAGCCTAAACAAGGATTTGGCAATCAACAAAACGAAAAAGTCTATTATCTAGGTTATTTACTAGTACCATAATCTTATTCATGCCAAAGTTATTTTCACTCTTTAATATTTACTTAAATTTCCCGTTGAAAATTTACACATATTTTAATTAGCTTCATCTTTTTGAAAGTAAAGAAGATAATGTTATATTAATAAAATTTACCCCTTGCATATTTACAAACTTCTCTAATAAATGTCTAGATATGTTTCCTTTTATTGAGTTAACTAACATATGGTATCGGTGTTTGAGCAAACATACTGTATTTTAAATTTACATGCTCAAAATGGGTCGATTAGCTTACATAGTTTTTTCAGATTTGAAAATTAATAAATTTCTTTTGAACATTGAATTTTTTGGAAATATTTAGTATCTTATGCTAAACGTGTTGATATCAATCAGGTACACCAAGTTAGGGACCAGCAGTTTGGTGTTGGAATCTGTAATATAGGAACGATGTATTAGAGTGAATGTTGCCTGTGATGAAAAAAGTAATATATCAAAATCATCTATTCTTGAATAGGGGACTAGACATTTTCCTAGAGCAATTACTTTTAATATACTTAGGTGAGCTCTCCTTAAGTCTTTTCCCTTCATTTAAAACTTCTCAAAATTAATGATTTTAATACTCTTTAAATTGAATCATATTGACAATCTTTTTATATAAAATATAATTAATTTATAATATGTTAACTAACAAATAAAATAAGTTAACATAAAGAGAGGGAGATTTTGTAATGCAACAAGAAAGATTAAAAATGCTTATTAATTCAGCTTTATTTGCAGCAATTATCGGTATTCTATCTCAAGTATCTATTCCTTTGCCCTTTTCTCCTGTTCCAATCACAGGTCAAACATTAGCAATCGGCTTAGCAGCTACGATTTTAGGTAAAAAATACGGAACAATCTCGTTACTTCTTTATTTAGCTCTTGGTGCAATCGGAATCCCGGTTTTCGCAGGTGGTGCTGCGGGGTTTGGCGTATTAGTCGGTTCAACAGGTGGTTATTTAATTGGATTTATTCCAACTATTTTCATTATCGCTTACTATATTGAAAAAACTAAGTTCACAGTCTTAAATGCAATGATTGCAAACACGATCGGAATGTTTGTTACGTTAGTTTTTGGTACTGTGTGGTTAAAGATTGCAGCTTCTCTAAGCTGGCACGATGCAATGGCTTTCGGTTTTTATCCTTTCATTATTCTTGGATTAGTTAAAGCCTATGTAGCATCTGCATTAGGTGTTATTATTGGAAAACGTTTAGCAAAAGCTAATTTATTAAAACGCGATGAAATTTCAGCGTAATACAAAAAGAGCTCATTCTTATGATGTGAGCTCTTTTTATATTCTTAAAAAAAGTTGTCAATTCATTCTAGAAGTATTAACCCTTTGTTTATTCTTCAAGTCAAAAACCAATCTTATTATTTTCAAAACTAAATAACCTAATCCACCGCCAAGTGTATTTAATATCAAATCATCAACATCAAAGCTACCTAGCTGAAATAATAATAACTGAAGTAATTCATAAGTTAAGCTTAAAATGAAAGTCGCTTTTAAAATTGATTTCAAATTATCATACTTCTTAACTATTAACGGCAACAAGAAGCCAAATGGCATAAACCCGATAATATTGCCAGCCAAATTACTAATTCTAATATCAAAATTAATATCAGCCAAAAACAAATAAAAAATAATCGTTTTGAATGGAATAAAGTTATTTGATCTCCACCAATCATCTCTAGCGAAATTAATTTCGAAATGGCTAATAAATTGTTGTACAGGTAAATATTTAAATAGAATTCTTTCAGTAAGGATCATTAAATAGAAACAGAATAATAGTAATAATATTATTTTTAGAAACTTATTCATCTTTTAATATCTCCATCATTTTATATATTAAATAATACCATATATTACCACATTATAAAGATGACTTTTCGTATTAAATATGTCTAAATATCAAACCCTTTTCTTGTCCTAAACTAGTAAACTCTTCCAAGATACTATAAAAAATAACCACTCAATTGAGTGGCTATTTCACTGAACATCGACAGCTTTAACGACTGATCGATCTCCTTTTTGTTGGACTGTAACAATATACTTAGATCCGCCTCGATTGTATTTGTCCATTTGGCTTTCTGGAATGTAAAAACGACCTAGATTATGGTTGATGACAATTTCTTCGTCTTCTTCTAAAAATACGTATTGAATAGTTGCTTTAATGTATTTTGAATGTTTTGGACGATGATCCGTTACATAATCTAATTGATAAATATCGTTTTGTCCCTTTTGAAAGACAATATAAACTTTTTCCCCTTCTTTCGGCTTACCTTTACCTTTCCAATCCTTCATTGTTATTGAATCAAAATCATACGATAGAGCTGCATAATGTCCTAATAAAGGTTCTACTGGATCCAAACTTTCTGATCTAATTTTAAACGTATCGGCTGATTGCTTAAAGTACATAATGTTTCCAAGTAAAGCTAGTAATAAGATAAATTGAATGATTGAAAGCAAAAGTAACTTCTTTTTATTTTGCATGTTCATCACCTCTTGCTTTTCTCGATTGGGTATAGACAAAATATAGAACTACTGCAAGGATAATAAACACAATTGATTTACTGATAAATGGAATTGCAAATCCTGTATAAATTCCAATAACGAGTGAGGCAAATGTTATAAAACCAATAATAATACTTCCTTTTTCCTGGCCAGATACACCTTTAAATAAACGTATACACGAATAAGCAAATAGTATTAATACTCCAACGATCATATTGGCTAATTGATCTTGTACCCCTAATATTGGCAATAAAAATATAAATAAGAAGATCCAAAGATAATTATTAAACGATACATTGTCCTTCCATTTCTTGTACATAGTATAGATTGCTAGTATTAGGATTAATAGAATGATCGTATCAAACAGTGGCACTGCAATCGGCTTTAAAAATCCATGTGAAAATTCCTTTTGTATCTCGTGGATTACATCATATGATCCTCCAAATAATGAAGTGAAAAATGTAAATAACCATATAAATATAGTAAATACAGGTAAAATAACATAAGTAATAATTCCACGTTCATTTAAATACCAAAGAATAAACACGACTAGAATGATCGGCGTCATATATTGGCGATCTGAAAATGTCTGGAAAAACATAATGACAATATAGCCTAGAAATGTGTAATTAAAGCTAGCATTCCATCGATTCTTCATTATTTTCAAGAAATAAACTGAGCAAAGTAACAATGGAATTTGAATAAGATAAACATGTGCCGTTCCTATTCCAGCACTATAACTCAAGCTAAAAAATCCGATTCCTAAGAAAAGATAATAAAACATATTATGCTTTAACACATAATAGTAAAGGAATGCGAGCATTGTCCAAGTGATCAAAAATACTGGACTATCACTAGTAAATTGATACATTTGTACAATTAAAACAAATGCACATGCGTACCCAATTACATTAATAAAGTTTAAACAATTCCCAAACAATTCTTTACCCTTTTGATAGCTTATAAATGCAACTGCATGGAAAACTAATAGTGTTACAAAAATAATGATTAATCTCATGGTTTGACTAAAATCGTTCCAGTTACTGCCCACAAGCGCTAAAATTGAGAATGCTACAAGTAATGCAATTAAAAATGGTATAATATCTCCTAAAAATGATTGCTTTTCAGCTTTAGCCTGCTGCCTTTCATACTCGACTATTCGATTTAATGATTCTTCATCTAGTAAGTTATGCTTGTGCCATTCTTTTAGCTTCTGATCTAATTTACTCAAGTAATCCCCCCCTTTAGTAGCAGTTTATAAAACTACTTCCATTACTATTATAATTTCTTAATAAAACATAAATTACCTCTAAATCTAAAATTTTAGGAGAATATATTTAATCAAACGTTTGTTTAATTGCAAATACCCCTAATTTTTGCTTTATCAATACAAATAAACAGCCCTATCACTAGGGCTGTTTTCATTATCCTTTAAACAGGATAAACACCATGCTTTTTCGTAGCAGGAGTTTCATATGATTCTGAGTAATAAGCAAAACGCTTAATTAGCTCTGTACGTAACTCTTCTGGTTGAATGACTACATCTACTACTAGCTCAGATGCTAAGCGGTAAATATCGATATCTTCAGCATACTCTTTACGTTTTTCTTGGATAAAGGCAGCTTGTTCTTCTTTTGGTAAACTTGCTATTTTCTTTGCATACACTGCGTTTACTGCTGCTTCAGGTCCCATTACAGCGATTTGAGCAGATGGGAATGCAATGACGCAGTCTGTTTCAAATGCAGGGCCTGCCATTGCGTAAAGTCCAGCACCGTATGCTTTACGAACGATAACTGAGATTTTTGGAACAGATGCATTACTCATGCTATAAAGCATTTTTGCACCATGGCGGATAATTCCGGCACGCTCTACTTTTGTACCAATCATGAAACCAGGTACGTCCATTAAGAATAATAAAGGAATATGGTAAGCATCACATAAATTAATAAATTTAGCTGCTTTATCCGCTGAATCATGGAATAATACGCCACCTTTAACTCTTGGTTGGTTTGCGATAATTCCTACGCTACGTCCATCTAATCTAGCAAAACCAGTTACTAGTTCAGGTGCAAATAGCTTTTTAATTTCAAAGAATGAATCTTCATCAACTACTCGGTCGATAAATTCATAAATAGAAAATGGTACGTTTTGATTGCTTGGTATAATTTCTGCTAAAGACTTCTCCTTTTGAACAGGATTTTTAGCATCAACAACAGGAGCCTCTTGCTTGAAATTAGTTGGTAAGTAAGATAAATAATCTTTTAACTTAGCAATTGCTTCTTCTTCTGACTCACACAATACATCTCCGCAGCCTGAAACTGAACAGTGCATTCTAGCTCCACCCATTTCTTCGAGTGACACTTTTTCACCAATTACCATTTCAGCCATACGAGGTGAACCTAAGTACATTGAAGAATTACCTTCAATCATAAATACAGAATCACAGAATGCAGGAATATAAGCTCCACCTGCAGCAGAAGGTCCAAACAATAAGCAGATTTGAGGTACTTGACCTGATAGCTTAATTTGGTTGTGGAATATACGTCCTGCACCACGTCTACCCGGGAACATAAATACTTGATCCGTAATACGTGCTCCTGCAGAGTCCACTAAATAAATTAAAGGTACAAGCATTTTTAAACATGTTTCCTGAATTCGGATGATTTTTTCTACTGTTTTTTCGCCCCATGAACCTGCTTTTACAGTTGAATCATTCGCCATTACACATACAGTACGGCCATTAATTTTACCGATTCCTGTTACGATGCCATCTGCTGGAAATTCGTCATTCATACAGTTTGCAAAGAAACCATCTTCCACAAAACTGTCTTTATCTAAAAGTTGATTAATTCTTTCTCTTGCAAAGAGCTTACCAATTTTGGCATTGCTCTCATGATATTTTTCTTTCCCACCAGAAAGTATTTGTTCTTTTCGAGCTTGATATGTTGCTTCGTTTGACATGCAATTACTCTCCTTTATATTGCGGCTTACGCTTTTCTTGGAATGCTATTAAACCTTCCATACGGTCGTTTGTATGCAGTAAAGTTTCATATTCATAAGTTTCTAATCTTAGCCCTAGATCTAAAGGAAGATCGAAACCGCGTTGAATCGCCTTTTTTGCTGCACGGATTGCAAGAGGGCCTTTACTTGCGATCGTTTCGCATATTTCAAGCGCCTTATTTTGTAATTCATCTATTTCAACAACATGTTCTAGAATGCCATAGCCTTCAGCCTCATGTGCATTTAAACGTTTGCCAGTAAAGATTAGTTCCTTCGCTCTTCCAAGTCCAATTAAACGTGGAAGTCTTTGTGTACCACCAGCACCTGGAATAATCGCTAAAGATGTTTCTGGTAAACCAACGATTGCTTCTTTATGAGCAATTCTTAAATCACATGCTAAAGCAAGTTCAAGTCCTCCACCTAGGGCAACTCCATTGATTGCTGCGATTGTTGGCATTGGTAATCTTTCCACTTTTTCAAAAAGTGTCCCGATTTTTTCAACAGTTTCTCGAGCCTCACTCTCAGTCATGCCTCTTCTTTCTTTTAAATCAGCACCACTACAGAAGTAAGATGAACCACTACCAGTAAATATAACAGCACGTACAGATGATTTCTTTAACTCATCCATTTGGCTATGAAGAGCATCTAGTAACTCACGTGATAATGAATTAGCTGCATTTGTACGATTTAATGTAAGAATTCTAATATGACCGATATCACTTACTAATAAACTTGATTCCATTTAAATACTCTCCTTTGAACCATTCCATACGGAAAATAGTTTACTAACTGGTGTTAAGTTCATTTGTTCAGAGATATATGAAGTAGCTTGATGAAGTTTCTTTTCATCCACATTAGTTGTAATTCCTAAATTATGAAGTAATGAAACAACATCTTCAGTAGCTACATTTCCACTAGCTCCTGGTGCATATGGACAACCACCTAGTCCACCATTTGATGAATCAAATTTTTCAATTCCAAATAGTAAAGAAGTATATAGATTTGCAACTGCACGACCATATGTATCATGGAAGTGCATAGCAATTCGATTAACTGGTACTTCTTTAACTAGATTTTCTAAAAATTGATTTACCTGAAGTGGATTAGCAATTCCAATTGTGTCGCCTAGAGAAATTTCATCTATTCCACACTCAAGTAATTGGTTTGCAAGTTGGATCACCTTCATTTGGTCTACAGCACCCTCATACGGGCAACCAAATACAGTTGATATATATGCTCTAGTAGTCTTTTTATTATTTTTACACTCGGTAATCATGGAGCGAATATCGCTCATTGAATGCTCTATACTCGCGTTTTTATTTTTTAAATTATGTGTTTCGCTAGCAGAAACAAAGAAATTAATTTCATCTGCATCTACTTCAAATGCACTCATTAGCCCTCTTTTATTAGGAACAAGAGCTGCATAAGTAACCCCATCTTTTTTCTTAAGCCTCGTAAATAGATCTACCGAGTCACTTAATTGAGGAATCCAGTCTGGTCTCACAAACGAAGAAACTTCAATATAAGACAAACCACTCTCTACTAATAAATTGATCCACTCAAGCTTCTTTTCAGTGGAAACAAACTGTTTTTCATTTTGCAAACCATCACGTGGACCTACTTCTCTTATAAAAGCCGATTGAGGTAGCTTCATCACTAATAACTCCTAACCTAGTTTTTCAACTTGAATTAAAGAGTCACCCTCGTTTACAAAATCGCCTTCGTTAACGAACACATTTACGACTTTACATTTATAAGGAGCAGCATGAGGAATTTCCATTTTCATAGATTCTAAGATTACATAATCTTGATCACTACTAATTTCGTCCCCTACTGATACAAGACATTTCCATACGCTTCCAGCCATCATTGCAGTTAAGTTTTCCATTTTTAATTACCTCATTTCACTTTTTGATATTCACTAATAAAACTTGTTGTATAGTCGCCTTCATGGAATGCATTCGTTGAAAGAATATCAATCAAAAACGGCAGATTTGTTTTAATACCTTCAATTTCTACCTTTTTAAGATAATTGTGCAGTTGAATTACTGCTTCTTTTCTTGTATTAGCCGTTACAATCACTTTCGCTAATAATGGATCATAAAACGGTGATACAACCCATCCATCATATAGATGTGTATCAATACGTACACCAATCTCCTCTGGGAAGTTACAGTGTTGTATTGTTCCTGGTGATGGGAAGAAAGTTTTAGGATCCTCGGCATATACCCTTACTTCGATCGAGTGACCATTCATTTCTACATGAGTTGGACGAATTGGAAGTGTTTCACCAAATGTGATACGGAACTGCCATTCAACTAGATCAATTCCTGTAATTCCTTCCGTTACACCGTGCTCAACTTGTAATCTGGTATTCATTTCTAAGAAATAAATATTTTCTTTTTCATCAACTAAAAATTCAATTGTCCCCACGTTTACATATTTCATTTGATTAGCAATTGTAAGGGCATATTCTTCAAGTTTCTTTCTACCTTGTGGAGAAAGGAACGGTGATGGTGCTTCCTCAACAACTTTTTGGTTTCTTCTTTGAATTGAACAATCTCTTTCAAATAAGAAAACAGCGTTGCCATGAGTATCAGCAGCAATTTGTGCTTCAATATGTCTCGGTTTAATAATCGCTTTTTCAATGAATACATCATCATTTGCAAAAAATTGAAGAGCTCTCGTTTGTGTTGTTAAAAATTCTTTTTCTAGCTGTGCTTCGTTTTCGATTAACTTCATACCGATTCCGCCGCCACCACTAGAAGCTTTTAACATAACAGGATAGCCAATTTGGTCTGCTATTTCTCTCGCTTCTTCAACCGATTGAATTGGGTGAGAATTTCCTTTAATTAATGGAATGTTTAATTGCTCCATTATTTGTCTAGCTCTAATTTTTTCGCCCATCATTTCTAAATGTTCTGGCTTAGGACCAACAAATAAAATGCCTGCCTCTTTGCATTTTCTAGCAAAATCGCTATTTTCTGATAAGAAGCCATATCCAGGATGAATTGCTGTTACATTATTTTCTATTGCAATTTTTATAATTAAATCTGCGTTTAAATACGTATCTTTTGTATGATTACCTTTTAAAGAAAATGCTTCATCACTTAACTTAACATGCAAACTTTCCTTATCAGCATCTGAATAAACTGCTACAGTTTGATAACGAAGCTTTTTACATGTTTCAATAATTCTACATGCGATTTCCCCGCGGTTTGCAATAAGTATTTTGATCATATTCTCTCTCCTTATCGGCATCCGAATTGACGTGCAATTACCATACGTTGAATTTCTGATGTACCTTCACCAATTTCAAGTAACTTAGCATCACGTACTAAACGCTCGATGCCATACTCTTTCATATAGCCATATCCACCATGAATTTGTAATGATTCATTCGCAATTTTGGAAGCGATTTCAGATGCGTATAACTTAGCGAATGCCGCTTCTTTCGTAAACGGTTTTCCATTGTCTTTTAACCATGCAGCTTTATGCACCATATTTCTTGCTAACTCAATTCCCATTGCCATATCAGCTAATTTAAATTGAATAGCTTGGAAACTAGATAAAGGTTGTTTAAATTGTTTACGTTCTTTTGCATATACTAATGCTTTATCAAAAGCCTTTTGTGCAATACCTACAGCAAGTGCTGCAATTGAAATTCTACCACCATCTAATGTATATAAGAATTGGCCAAAACCTTTATCAGGATTGCCAAGAATATTTTCTTTTGGAACACGTACTCCATCTAAAACAATTTGAGTTGTATTAGAAGCACGAACACCCATCTTGTCATAAGGATCTGTAATTGTTAATCCTTCTGAGTCAGTTGGAACGATAAATGCACATATGTTTTTCTTTCCTTTTTCATCAATTGAAGTATAAGCAGTTACGATAATTGTGTTAGAATACTGAGCGTTTGTAATCCAGCATTTTTCACCTGTAATCACATACTCATCACCTTCTAAAACTGCTTTTGTTTGTGTTCCTCCAGCATCAGAACCCGCATTTGGCTCAGTTAAACCGAAAGCTCCTAGCGTTTTTCCTTGCGCCATTGGTACTAAGTATTTTTGCTTTTGTTCCTCTGTACCAAAATAGTAAATTGGAGAAGCACCTAATGAACATGTTGCAGCAAAGCTTAAACCTGTTCCTCCACATGCACGCCCTATTTCCTCTACAGCTAACGCATAACTAATTGTATCGCCACCGCTACCGCCATACTCTTCAGGGAACGGAATTCCTAATAAACCTAATTCACCCATTTTTTTGAATGTTTCAATTGGGAATTTGCTATCACGATCAAGTTCCTCTGCAAAAGGCTCAATTTCCTTTGCCGCGAAATCTCGTACCATTTCTTGAATCATTTGCTGTTCTTTAGATAATAAAAAATCCATGTGTTAGTCACTCTCCTTTTAATATTTAGGTACGTTTAAAAAAACGTAAGAATGTCTCCAACTGCAGCAAATAGCAGTGGAGTCTCATATTTCGTGTATAAGAAATAAATATTTTAGTCTTACAATTGATAATATTCGATATTTTCTACCATTATCCTTTAATCTATGTTCGACAAATTGAGACAAGAGAGGAAAAGTTAGGAAAAGTGGGAGGATTGTGGGGATGTAGTGTGAATTACTGTTGGATGGTGGAGTGCAAATGTGTTTTAGAGGGGTGCAAATAAGAAGACTGACTGTGCAAATAAGTCTTAGAGAGCTGCAAATAAAAATGGCAAATCTGGAATTAAATTTACGATAACTGCAATTAATCTGATAAATTACCATACTAGTTGGGGTATTTACACTAAAAATCGCACAACAGTTTATCCTTTCATTCGGAAAACTAGCCAATTGTTCTAATCAATTAAAGAATTGATATGATGGTATGAATCTATTAAATAGTTCAAGACAATCAAGTTTTCCTCTTCAAAAAATAAAAATCACTTCATTTTTTAATGAAGTGACTTAATTCTAGTTAGTAATTATTCCTTTAATGGAACAACAACAGAACCCATTAAATACTTTTGTCCACTACTATTCTTCTGAACTACTAAAACTTCATAGGAACCAGCCTCTTTGGTTGAACTAGTTGCAGAGTATTTAAAGAATAAAGTATTACTCTTTTCTTTAAATGTAGGAATTTCTACCACACTAAATCCTTTTAACTTTTTATATGCAGAATTTAACTCATACTGTGTTTTTTGAGAATTTTCCCTGCTAAAATTAGCATCCATTTCAAATTTAAAATTACCTTCACCTGTGTTATAACTTTCTAGGTACCACCGGTAATCATTTTCTATATTATTTGCCAGATCGATCAATTCAAAATGATAATCGCCTGTTTTTAATTTTAAAAGTCTATCATTATGATTACTTAATACGATACTATTAAAGAAAGGTACATACTCATGCAATTCAAATGTAAATATACCATTATCATGAATTGATGTATCAATTACTTTCGTGTTTTTACTAACTAATACATTATCACGAAATAATCTAACATTTGTAATTGGTGCTTTATTGTAATTATCGTAGAAATATAAAGTTATTCTTTTCGTATACTCATTTTTATTAAAGAATAAATAATTTTTTTCTTTTTTTATTTCTCCTTCTAATTTAGCAACAGCAGAAAGCTTGGGATGCGTAGGGTGATTATTTTTTTGGGAGTTGCATGCTGTAAATATAGCAATGAGTGTAGCGGTTAGTAAAAATAAACAAAGCTGTTTTTTCAAAAAAATTCCTCACTTCTTTTTTTCCTAATTTAAATTTCAAAAGAATAAACTATTTTCGAGGATATCTGAAAAACCATTTATACGTTCCGTCACGATCATTCGCCCTGCTGTACAAAGTCTTTTTTGAGCCAAGTAAAGGTTTGTATGTGTATTTATACTTTTCTACCTTAATTTTATTAGTACTCCATAATTCATAGAAATAACCTTTTTGTGCAGTAAATTCTACAGTAGATGTTTTTCCCCAACTCTTACCAAATGTTCCCCCTAGATTTGCTTCGGCAATTTTTTTGATTCCAAATTCAGTAGAACCGGAAAGGGTATAAGTAGAATTTGAAGTAGAAGATAGTGTAACTGTCGCTTGTGCATTTACAGCTTCAAATGCATCTTTATCCCATCCATTATATTTATATGAGTATACGTAATAATTCCACTTTTTATCTTTCCAGGGACCTAAAAGTTCAGAACTGCCAAATTCATTAGTCGATCCATTAGTAACACTAGGACGACTATTTGAAGGAACAACTGCTGCCAGTGCAGATAATGGGTCTAATGTAGAAAAAATAATTCCATATGACAAAATTAATCCAAGTCTTTTTTTCTTAAATTGTTTCACTAAAATTCTACCTCCTTTTATATTTATTTCGGTATGTTTCAATATTAATGATCAAATATTTTTGTATAATTTGTTACAGATGATATTCAATAAACAACGTTGAAACGTAAATTTACATTAGTTAAGGAAGGTTTAGAATATAGTAATTGTTACTATGTTTGAATGAGTATGTATAAAATACAAAAAGGGCACCTATCCATCAAATTACGATGTAATAGATACCCCAGATACCAATTTATTATTTATTAACCAACATACTCAAATGTTCAGCAGCTGATTTAATATCTTCTTTCCCTAATATCGCAGAAACAATTGCAACACCGTCAATTTTTGTTTCCATTAATTCAGAAACGTTTTTTTCATTAATTCCACCGATGCCTACGATTGGAATTTTTACTGCCTCACGTATTCTTCG
Organism: Gottfriedia sp. NPDC057948; assembly: GCF_042887255.1. Taxonomy (NCBI): domain Bacteria; kingdom Bacillati; phylum Bacillota; class Bacilli; order Caryophanales; family Bacillaceae; genus Gottfriedia; species Gottfriedia sp. NPDC057948. Next base: position 362,259 of record NZ_JBHVPN010000002.1, on the reverse strand, counting down.
TAACTCATCAAGTGCTAAATATTTTGCATCTAGTTTTGTACTCGTCGGATACACTGAACCAATACCAACATAATCCGCACCTTGTTCCTGTGCAATCATTGCTTCTTCTAATGTTGATGCAGATACACCAATAATCATATCTTTCCCAACAATCTGTCTAGCCACAGTTAAAGATAAATCTTCTTGACCGATATGCAAGCCATCAGCCTGTATTGCCAATGCGATGTCTAAACGGTCATTAATAATCAATGGAACATTATATTTTGAAGTGACTTCTTTTACTTGCATAGCAATACTGTAAAAATCTAGACTGCTACAATTTTTTTCTCTTATTTGTACGATTGTTGTTCCACCTTTAATTGCTTCCTCAACAGATTGAACTAAATCCCTTGAACCTAATACATCTCGATCCGTTACTAAATAAAGCTTATAATCTATTTTACTTTTTGTTATAGCCATTCAATTTGTCCTCCTGTTATAAGTGTATCAACAGAAGCTTTAGATACCTCATCAAATAAGTTTACTTTAAATGTACCGATTCCTTGTCCTTCAGTTAATCGAGCCTTAGCAAGCTCTCCACAAAGACCCATTGTCGTAATACCGGAAACAGCTGCTAGGAAATAATCAGTCGTTGCACCAGCATAAGTTCCAATTAATGATGTACTCATACATCCAGTTCCAGTAACATCAGCTAGCATTTTATCTCCATTTGAAATGGTACATACTCGGTCTTGTTCTGCAATAATATCTACCGCACCTGTAATTGCAACTACTGAGCCTAATTTCGCTGATAGAGATTTCGCAATTTCAACGCCGTCTTCTTCACCAGCTACAGAATCCACACCTTTAATTTGAACATTTAAGCCAGCAATCATTTTAATTTCTGACATATTTCCACGAACTACTGAAAAACGTACTTCTTTCAATAATTTAGAAGTCGTTTCTGTACGTAAAGTAGTTGCTCCTACACCAACAGGATCTAATATAACTGGTACGCCTAATTGATTGGCTTTTTTACCAGCTTTAATCATTGATTGAATTGTTCTTTCATTTAATGTTCCAATATTAATAACAAGAGCTGATGCAAAAGATACCATTTCTTCTACTTCGGCTAAATCATCTGCCATAACTGGTGATCCACCTAGAGCTAACACCATATTTGCACAGTCATTTACAGTTACATAATTTGTAATGTGATGAACTAAAGGCTTTTTCTCTTTCACACTTTCAAGAATTTGACTCATTTCATTCATAGTTAACATTTTTTTCTCCCCCGATTTGCTTTGGAACAAGCTTATTAATAACAAACTGAACAACTATATAAATGACACAAATTAAAATCATACTTGGAACAGTAGCTCCAAGGAAGAAGTCTAATTGTACAAACTTACGATAAATAAAAACGCCTAAAATCCATGTAATAAACGCGATCCAATCAATCTTCAACGCTTTACTTATATTTGTTCTTTTTAGAATAAAATAGTCCGTTAATAAAATTGCATATAACGGTGCAAAAAAGGAACCAATTGTATATAAAAATCCTTCATACTTCTCAATAGGGAAAATAACGGCCAATAACGTTCCAATAGCTGTAACAATAAGGGCGATATGTTTTCCATTTAACTTTGGAAAGATGGTTGTAACTGATATTCCGGCAGAGTAAGCATCCATGAAAGTCGTTGTAACAGTTGCTAAGACGACGATACCAACTGCAAATAATCCTAGATTTGCACTCATTAAAACAGCAACCGGGTCTACTTCATTAAATGCTAATACTGCGCCTAGCCCAATAATATACATCCAAGAGCTACCAAACATATAACCTATAAAGCTACCAATCGCTCCATCTTTTGTTGTCTTCGCGAAACGAGTATAATCACTAATTAATGGAATCCACGATAATGGCATAATTACTGATAATTCAACGGCTGCACCAAAAGATAGTCCAGAAGTGCTTGGTTGAGTTAAGATTTTATCACTTTTAAAAATGACAAAACATAGCACAATTGTTAAAACAAATAGTAAACCAACCGCTAAACTATTAAGTTTTTTAGAAGCATTTTGTCCAAAGTACAACCAGATTGCGATTAATACTCCAATTACTAAACACCAAACCCATAGGTGGTCAAACCGATAATCTTTTATTGTAACTAAATTGATTGAGCGAGCTCCAGTTAAAATCATAATTGCTGTCCAGCCTAGTAACTGTAGAACATTCAAAATCGAAAACAAATAGCTACCATAGTTACCAAATGAAATTTTTGTAGATTCCATTGCTGATAACCTTTGCTGAGAACCAATGACTCCACCTAAAATTAGCAATAATGTTCCAAGTAAATGCCCTACTAAAATGGCCGTCAAACCTTTCTTAAAACCAAGTGGTGCTACTAGGGCACCAGTCATAATTTCTGCTACAGAAACTGCCGCACCAAACCAAAGTGTTGTAAAGTTCCACTTCGTCATTTTTGCATTTTGATTAGACATATTGGACTCCTGCCTTTTCATACAATGAGTAAAAATGATGTACAGGACCTACCCCTTTTCCGATTGAAAAGGAATGTTGGATTGCTAATGTTATATAATTTTTCGCCTCTCTAATAGCCTCATTTAATTCAAGTTCATTTGCTAAATTAGATGTAATGGCTGAAGATAAAGTACAACCTGTACCGTGGGTATTAATTGTATTAATTCTAACGCTATTAAAGCTTGTAAATTCGTCACCATTAAAACAAATATCGGTAGCCTCCCCCTCTAGATGACCACCTTTTACAAGGACGTTTTTAGCACCTAATGAGTGAATTTGAATAGCAGCTTCTTTCATCTCTTCAATGGTTGTAATTTTTCTTCCAGTAATGACTTCTGCTTCAGGAAGATTTGGCGTAATAACCGTTGCTAACGGAATCAATTCTTGAATTAAAGCTTCCTTTGCATCCGGACTTAATAAGTCAAATCCGCTTTTTGAAACCATAACTGGATCAACTACGATTTGCTTTGGTTTATATTGCTTTAATTTCTCAGCAATGACTTTAATCGTCTCTATTTGAGATACCATTCCAATTTTTACAGCATCCACTTTAATATCAGTAAAAATTGCATCTAACTGACTAGCAATCATCTCTGGTGTCATATCTTGTACTGCAAACACTCCTTGTGTATTTTGAGCAGTTACTGCTGTAATTACACTCATTCCAAAAACACGATGAGCTGAAAATGTCTTTAAATCCGCTTGAATCCCTGCACCACCACTTGAATCAGAGCCTGCTATCGTTAATACTTTCTTCAATTCTCTTCCCCCTATTTCATGAATAGAACTCTTTGATCTTACAGATAGAAGATGACACTTGATTTTAAATACAAAAAAGCACAAATCCCATAAGGACTTGTGCTCGAACAAATCAATGTTATGAATACAAAATATGTATTCTACGTTCACTTTCCTACGCTGGCATTATCCAGATCAGGTTAAAGGGTCAAAGACTTATGTGTCTTAATCTCAGCCGAACATTTACGGCACCCCTAGTACTATTCAATTATTAAAGTTTATTACTTTATCATCTTAATTAATCCTTCTACTTTATTCAAGTATTTAGACAGTTTACTTTAAATTTTATCTTTTTAGTTAATTCTATATTGCTATTTTGAATAATTTACAGTATCACAATTTGAACTACAAGTCTTTGCGATTGAGCAAGAGCCACATTTACCTTTTTTCGTTTTCTTTATATATCGTAAAAGTGTCCACCCTGCATATCCAAAAATAAGAGCTCCTATTATAATATTGACAATCATAAGTAGATACCCCTTTCTTTAATAGCCTAAGAGACTTCCAACTTGATAGATAATTAGCGCTAATATATACGCAATAACTAATGCATATCCAACTGAGAAATACGTCCATTTAGCTGAACCTGTCTCTTTACGAATTGTCGCAACAGTTGCAAGACATGGTACATACAATAAGACAAATACCATAAAGCTAAATGCAGAAAGTGCAGAAAACTGTGTTGACAATATTCCTTGTAAAGAATGTGCATTTGGCACATGATAGATAATATTCATGGCAGATACGACTACCTCTTTAGCCAAAAATCCTGTTAGTAAAGAAGCACCTGCTTGCCACGTCCCGAAACCTAAAGGTGCAAGTATTGGTGTAAGTATTCCACCAATCATTGCTAAAAAGCTATCATCCATCGAAACACCTAAACCACTTGGTCCCATATAAGATAATAACCATATTACTACAGAACCACCAAAAATAAACGTACCTGCTTTTCGAATAAATCCTTTACCTTTATCCCATGTGCTTCTAAATAAAGCTTTACCTTGTGGCATACGATACGGTGGGAGTTCTACGACAAATAATGAAAACTCACCCTTTAATATAGTAGATGAAAAAACCTTAGCTAATACTAATGCAACTACTATTCCGAGTATATAGAGTGAAAAAACAACTATTGCTTGATTTTTCGCAAAAAACGCGCCAACGAATAGTGCATATACCGGTAAACGCGCCGAACAAGACATTAATGGTGTTAACAAAATCGTGAGTAGTCTCTCTCTAGGCTGTTCAATCGTTCTAGCAGCCATAACTCCAGGTACATTACAACCAAATCCAATAATCATTGGAATAAATGCCTTACCAGTTAAACCAACCATTTCCATCGAACGATCCATTACTAAAGCCGCTCGAGACATATATCCAAAATCTTCAAGGAATGAAATTAGTAAAAACAAAATAAAAATTTGTGGAACAAAGACTAAAACTCCACCAACACCGGCAACAATACCATCAAGAACAACTGCTTTTATAAAATCAGATGCATGTATTGCATTTAAGCCGTTTGTTAGCCAGTCCGTTACAGGTCCTGATAAAAACCCATCTAATGCGTCAGATAAGGGTAACCCCAACCAATCAAAAGTAAGCTTAAACATTAAAAACATTGTAACTAGGAAAATAGGAATACCCAAAATTGGGTGTGTCACAAATCGATCAATGCGATCAGTTAATGTAACTGCTTCATTAGATTCTTTCTCTACAGAACTTCCAATTAATTTTGAAATGACTTCTTTTCTTATAGAATAAATCCATTTTGAAGGTGATACACCTTGTTCACTGTTTAATTGTGCCTCTGTTATTTTAATTACTTGGTCAATTTTACTAAAATCGTAGGATGAAGCGATAAATTCAATTACCTCTTTATTGCCCTCTAAAATTTGTATTGCAGTCCATCTTTTAGGAATAGATAAAGTTGAAGGTAATAGCGTCATAATATTTTTAATACCGTCTTCAATAATTATTCCATAATCAATTTCAAACTCAACTTCAGATTGAGGAATTGTCTCTAGTAATTCGTTTACCTCGTTTGTTCCCTTACCAGATCTAGCGTCAATTGGAATAACTGGTACCTGTAATATCTTTGAGATACTAGCAGGATCAACTGAAATTCCTCTTCTTTTAGCAACATCAACCATATTTAGACCAATAATCATTGATTTATTAAATTCTAGAAGTTGAAGAGTGAGCATTAAATTTCTCTCTAATTGAGCAGCGTCAACAATATTAATCATCCCATCAAATGTTTCATTTACAAAAAAATGCGAAACAACGGCCTCATCTTTTGAAAGAGGGCTTAGAGAATAGATACCTGGCAAATCAATTAGATTTCCAAGTTTATTTTTTATACTCCCTACCTTTTTTTCAACGGTAACCCCACTCCAATTTCCTACATATTGGTATGTACCTGTTAAATTATTAAATAGAGAAGTTTTTCCTGTATTTGGATTTCCAATAAGCGCTATATTTAACATATTTTTTCTACCTTTATCCCAGATGCATCATGAAATCGAATGCCAAGTGATTGTCCGCAATTTTCAATCATACAAGGCCCTTTGAACGGCATTGTACATTGTAGGCAGACCATAGCCCCTTCACTTATCCCTAGATCTAAAAGACGTCTCTTCACTGCCTCACCTAGTGATGACAAGTCCGTTATTTTTGCTTTTTCGCCTTTTTTTAATTCTGAAAGTAACATAAGTGATTCCCCCGGATCAAAACTTATTATATAAACAATTAATAATGATAATCCTTATCAATATCTTTATCTTAAGTGAAGACAAGTTAATTGTCTACCTGCTTTTATGAAAACGTTAACTTAAGAAAAAATTCCCAAAATTTCGTGAATAAAATCAAGAAAAAACCTACAAAGATATTTCTATGTAGGCTTTTTTAGAAAAAGATGATTATTGTTTATTATTTTAAATCTTTAACTTCTTTTAATACACTTTCTAATTCGTCACCAGCTTGGTTAAGTGTATCTGCATTCAATGGGGATACTTTTACTCCTGCTTCAATAATATGAAGTGGCGTTTCAACTTTTTCATAAAGATCTTTGTCTTTACCTTTTACCGAGTCTTCGAATTTTTCCCATGATTTTTCAAGCGCTTCTCCGCTATCTTTTGCCTTTGCTTCATCATTATTTGAAATTTGTGTTTTTAATTCTGAAATCGTTTTGATCATATCATCAGAACCAGTTTTAATTGCATTGTCTGTTTTCGTTCCACATGCAGATAAAGTTAAAGATAGTCCTAAAGCCATTGCTGCGACTAGTTTTTTATTAGATAACATTTTTCGTTCCCCCTGAATTTTTACTACTTTTATTATTATTTTTATTTGAGAATCTATTATAAATAACAGTAATACAAGCTATTAGCAACAAAATCATCTGGGGTACAAAGCTCTCCCAAGTTGAATAAATCGCAAAGAAATCAATTGTAGGAATAGGTGCCTGAGTCGCTGGAAGTAATCCAGATAGTTGTAAACCATGAATTCCCATGCCGGCAAATTTAAAGCATAAATAGAACATTAATATACTTGAAATAAGGAAAAACGGTCTCATTGGGATTTTCAGACCAACCTTTAAGATTAAGAAGCTTAGTATTGCTAAAATTGCAAATCCTAACCCAATTCCTATTAATAATGACGATAGTTTAATTGATGACGCCATTCCAATAAAGAATAATACCGTTTCAGTTCCCTCACGGAAAACTGCTAAAAACGCAAGAATGGATAAAGATAATAAACTACCTGTATTTAATGCTTTATCACTTTTAGTTTTAATATATTGTTGCCATTGCTTCGTATTAGATTTGCTATGTAACCAATAACTCATATATAAGAGCATGACAGCAGCAAATACCCCAGTCCAGCCTGCGATTAAGAAGTTGTTACTTCCAAAAGCACCTGCTGAGAATAAAACATTTACAATGACACCTAGAATGATACTGACAGTTAATCCCGTGCCAACACCAAACCAGATCCACTTACTTTTCTTTTCTTGTCCAGACTTTTTAATAAAACCTAGTAATGCTACAACTACTAGTAATGCTTCTAATCCTTCTCTCAGTAAGATAGTAATAGCATCGATCATTGTATAACTAGTTTTAGACGCTAATGGTAATAGATAATCACGCATATCTGTAATTGTTTTTGTAGCCGCTTTCACATCAGGCGTTTTAGCAGTTAGCATTGCATAAGAAGTTACCATGTCTCTTTCAGCGTCTGTGTACACTGTTTGAGATTGTGTTAATACAACACCTTCAATATTGATCCAAGATTTTCTAAATTGATCAATCTCTGAAGTTGCTCCTGATACATTGTTATCTTTTAAATCTGCTAAAGCTTTGTTTAATATTTCGATTAAATCTTCTACACTACCTGTACTTTTTGAATCTAATTTTGAACTAGCGAACTGATGAGAAATAAACTTTTCATTTACCGCTTCTAATTCTTTAAGTGCAGTTACTAGTGCATTTTGATTCACTGTTTTTTGTGCTAGGTTATACTGAACCATTCCCATAGCTTCCTCGATTTTGCCATACGCATCAATCGATTTGTTTTTTATTCCATCCTCTTTATCAAGCCACTCGTTGTTGAATTTTTTATATTCCTGCTCAGCAGATTTAAAATCTCCTTTTTGTGCAGATTGGATTGCACTTTCTACAAAAGAATTTGCATGTGTTAAATCCTCTTCAGGGCTTGCAGCAAAGGTTTTAAACGGTAAAACTAAAAATAGTAAAGCTGTTAAAGTTACTTTAATAAGAGCCTGCTTCATCGTTGATTTTCCCCTTAAATATAAATGATAATCATTATCACCTCTTGATAATAAGGTTATTTCAAGTAATAGTCAATTATATTTTTATTAATTATTTCTAATGTGTATATCAACAACGAGCAAAATAAAAAAGCAAAAAGTATATAAACCTTTTTGCTTCAACGTGTTTTCAAAGTAATCAACTATTCAGACAGAGTGAAAACTTTGCTTTTTAAGAGGTCTTAGTTAGATGAAGTAACCAAAACCTTCTGTTCAATATTTAAAATCTTATAAAGTTCATCTAGTTTTTGTATTTCATAGGTTGGAACTACATCTGAGTCATTTGAAAGCATTTTTGGATTGACCCAGCAAGTATCAATTCCTGACCCTGCCCCACCAATTATATCCGCGCTAAATGAATCTCCGATAATCAATGTCTGATCTAACTCAATATTTGGAATTCGATCAAATACATATTGAAAGTATTCTTTCATCGGTTTTTGATAACCAGTATCCTCAGAAACGAAAATGTCTTTAAAGAAAGGATAAATACCCGCCGCATTCAAACGTTTATATTGTGTCTTTGAAACTCCGTTTGTAACAATATATAATTCGAACTCGTGCTGAAGACTTGTAAGTAATTCAAATGCACCTTCAACTAATTGATTTCCCTCTCCTAAATAACTTTGGTAAGACTGTTCCAGCAGAAAACCGTCAACTTCAATACCAAACTCTTTAAATAAGGTTGAAAAACGTGTATTCACCACATCATCACGACTTATTTTACCTTCTTCAAATGACTTCCAAAGTCCATGGTTTATTACTTTGTACCTTGACTTAACTTCATCCGTTAATGGTAATTTTTGATCTTTAAATAGAGATTGTAATGCTACTTTTTCTGCTGCACCAAAATCTAATAATGTATCATCTACATCTAATAATAATGTTTTGTATGTTTTCATAACATTTCCCCATCTCTATTTATTTAATTCATATTTTACTAGATTGATTTTTAACTAGCTTAATCCGTTTAAACCTAATTCCATTTAATTTAAAAATTAATATACCACTGATAATAAGCAAAACACCAATTAGATGCTTAGGAGAAAACGGAACTTTCTCAAGACCTAGCCATCCCATAGAATCAAATAACATTGCAAACAATAATTGAGATGTGAGAACAATTGATATCGCATAAGTTGGTCCAAGAATTTTAGTACTATTCGTTAAGCAGAAAACAACACCTACACCGACTATTCCGCTAATCCAATACCAATTTTTCATATTATGCAAAACAAATAATTCCTTACCTTCAAATAAAAGCCCCATTAAGAAAGAAGCTAAAAAGCCCATTCCTAATACAAATGTAGTTGTTACCCATATTCCCGCCCGTTCATTAACTTTACTATTGAATATATTTTGTAAACCAATTAGTGATCCTGCTATTAAAGATAATATTAATCCATAAATCATAAATTGCACCTCCAAAAATAAAATACTTTATTAGTCCTAAGAATTTATTCATAAATATTATTACCAGCAAGAACACTCAAGCCAGCTCGATTCTTAATAAGGATTCCCCCATTTTTCCGCTCCACTAGGTCATCCTTACAGAACTGTTGAATAACTCGATTAACATGTCGATAACTCGTTCCGATTAGATTTGCTGCGTCTTTAAGATTGATCGGATTTGAATTTTCGTTTTGTAAAGAATTCGCTTCATGGTATGAAACCGATAATAGATAACTCGCTAGCCGAACTTCGACTGGATACATTAAATTAAAACTCATCGCATTCGACTTAATAAGAAACTTTTCCGTTATGATGTCTAATAAAAACTGAAGAAATGGTGCATAGTCTTTAGCAAATTTTTTTAGCCATCGATAATCTATAGCAATCATTTCAACTGCAGAAACTGCCTCAACCGTATTTATATAATTTAAACCTCTTACATATTCAATGTCGCCAATTAATTCAAGCGGCTTTTTAAATGAAAGAATTAATGTTTTACCCTCTTCTGTAGTTGTATAAACTTTGACTTTCCCTTTTACTAAAACAAACAAAGTTTGTGGTAAGTCTCCTTGGGAACAAATAAGCTCTCCTTGCATGAATCGATGAAGAGTCATATGAGCTTTTACATCCTCATTAAAGACTTCTTTAATATGAAGTTCAGCTAAAAATTGATTAATTTGTTCAATATCACTAGTGACTTTCAAGTTAACTTCACCTCCAACAATTACTTTTAAGATCCTAACACAATCACACCGATCATCATCATACCAATTCCAATAAATTGTGAAGGACTAATAGTAAGCTTTTTGACGCCGAACCAACCTCTACTATCAATGATAAATGTTAAACTTAGCTGTGCGATTAAAAGAACAGAAATTGAAAATGTCACACCGATAATATGAATTGATGTCACATTACAAAATATAACAAATGCTCCAAGTGCACCACTTAATAAATAAATTGGATTCACTTTCTTAACTTCAGCTAATTTTTTATCTTTTATTAATAGTAGTATGAATAAAGCTACAATAAAACCTGTGAACTGCGTAATTGTAGCTGCTTGCCAAGTACCAATATCACTGCTAATTTGAGAATTTGCAACTCCCTGTAGTGTAATGAATGCTCCGCCGATAATTGCTAATAAAATTCCTTTCATATAGATCTCTCCTGACATTGTGATTTCTTCATTATTAAACGATATTGGATGGTTGTTTGGGAAGGACATATGTCCTAGAGAGAAATATGAGTGTATTCTGCAATTGTGGAAAACTTTTTAAATCAGTTAAATTTCTGTGGATAGTTTGTAGTTATATTTTTGGGAGTGTGAGAATTCTGTGGATACTCTGCTATTATGTGGAAAATCTCAAATGAAAATGTGGATATTGTAACGATTAGTGGATAAATTGATGATGCATTTTTTAAAGGCAAGTCTAGTTTTGTGGATACTTTGTAGTAAAATAGTTGAAGTCCGGATACTATATGATGAAATGCACTCTGATCTAGTGAAAAAAATGCAAATAAAATATATTGATTCGCAATTAAATTCCCAGCTGCAATTATTTGAGGAACTGCAAATACTTCGATAACCGCAATTACCTAGATCCAGCCAATTTTTTAGAGCTAAGCATGGTTAGGCTCGAAAGAATACCTCAAAAAATAAAAAAATCAGGCCACTTAAATAGCCTGATTCACTTAACATTAAATTACTTCCTCGCTTACTAAACTTGATTCCATTAAAAGTTTAATTTCATTGATCTTATTTTGATTAAATAAATCAACAATTTTACTTCCAACAATGACTCCATCACAATCTTGGCTTAATTCCTTTACTTGTTCTGGGGTAGATACACCGAATCCAGCTATTACAGGTTTATTACTAATTTCTTTAACACCTTTTAAAAAGGATGATAGGCTGTCGTCTAGTTCATTTCGAACACCAGTAATCCCTTTTACTGTTACTGTGTATAAGAAACCTCTTCCTTTTTCAGCAATTTTAATGATTCGATCTTTTGGTGTAGCCATTGTGACTAAACGAATTAGTTCTACTCCAAATTCTTCAAGTTGATGGATGATAATTTCTTCTTCTTCGATTGGTAGGTCAGGAATAATACAGCCGTCTACTCCTGCTTGCTGAAGGTCAGATACGAATCTGTCAATTCCATAAGCTAAAATGGGATTCATATATGTCATAACGATTAAAGGTACAGAAATTAATTTACGAACTTCTTTTATTTTTTCAATTACAGCTTTTAATGTTGTACCAGCCTGTAATGCTCGAATTCCCGCTTGTTGAATTACTGGTCCATCTGCTACTGGGTCTGAGAATGGAATACCTATTTCGATTGCTGATGCGCCAAATTTTTCAAGTAAAGCAAGTCTTCCTCCTAGTACTTCAAGACCACCATCTCCTGCCATTACATAAGGAATAAATAGCTTTTCACCTTTTTTTAGTCGTTCTGAAAATTGGAATTCAATTCGATTCAACATCATTTATTTGCCCTCCTTTAATCGCTCACGAACGGTATGAACATCTTTATCGCCTCTACCAGATAAACAGATGACTAAATTTTCATCCTTCTTCATCGTTGCCGCTAGCTTTATTGCGTAGGCAACTGCATGTGCACTTTCTAATGCTGGGATAATTCCTTCTAATCTTGCTAGTAATTGGAATGCTTCAAGTGCTTCTTCATCTGTGATTGATTCGTATTTTACTCGTTCAATATCCTTCAAATAACAATGCTCAGGACCTACTCCTGGGTAGTCAAGTCCCGCAGAAATTGAATGAGCTTCTTGTATTTGACCATCTTCATCTTGAAGTAAATACATTAATGCACCGTGTAATACGCCTGGTACACCTTTTGTTAAAGATGCTGCTTGCTTATCTGTATTGATTCCATGCCCTGCCGCTTCTACTCCATATAACTTTACACTTTCATCCGTAATAAACGGATGGAACATACCAATTGCATTACTTCCTCCGCCGATACATGCTACTACTGCATCAGGAAGTTTACCTTCCTTCGCTAAAAATTGTTGTCTTGTTTCTTTTCCAATTACACTTTGGAAATCTCTTACCATCATAGGAAAAGGATGTGGCCCCATTACTGATCCTAATAAATAATGAGTGTCATCTACATTTGCAACCCAGTAACGAAGGGCTTCATTTACTGCATCCTTTAATGTCGCACTTCCTGATTCAACACTAATCACTTTTGCGCCTAGTAATTCCATTCGGAAAACATTCAGTTCTTGTCTTCGAACATCCTCAGCACCCATAAAAATAACACATTCTAAATTTAATAGAGCGCAAACTGTTGCAGTTGCTACACCATGTTGTCCTGCTCCTGTTTCGGCAACGATTTTTCGTTTACCCATTCGAATCGCAAGTAATGCCTGACCTATCGCGTTGTTAATTTTGTGAGCACCAGTATGATTTAAATCCTCACGTTTTAAATAAATATTAGCTCCGTTAGCATGCTTAGTTAAATTTTCTGCAAAATATAGAGGTGTTTGGCGACCTACATAATCCTTTAACAAACTCTCAATTTCCTCATTAAATGCCGGATCATCTTTAATAGTTAAATAAGCTTCTTCTAATTCAGTTATAGCTTGAACAAGCGTTTCAGGTATATATTTCCCTCCATACATACCGAAATGACCTTTTATATCTGGAAGTGTGTACGTAGACATTTAAATTCCTCCTAATTTAACTTTTTTTATAAAACTTTTTATTTTTTCTTCATCTTTTTTCCCGTTCGTTTCGACTCCACTACTTACATCGACCATTATTGGTTTTACGACGCTAGTTGCAGGTATTACATTCTCAATCGTCAATCCACCAGCTAAAATCAAGTTATCTATTTTCTTTGATTTAACAAGATCCCAGTTAAAAGTTGTTCCATTTCCGCCACGATATTTTCCACTCGGGCTATCTACTAAAATATAATCACAATCATATTCTGCGATTTTTTCAACGTCCTTTTCCGACTCAACTCGTAATGCTTTGATTACTGGAAAGGATAATGAACGACAAAATTCTGGCGTTTCATCTCCATGTAGCTGAAGATGCGTTAAACCAACTTCCTCGCAAATGGATTCCAATGTCTCCTTTGTTTCATTTACAAAAACGCCAATCTTCAACACCGAATCTGGCAGTGATTCGATGATCTTTTTTGCTTCAGAAATTTCAATTTGACGTTTACTTTCTGCAAATACAAATCCAATGGCATCAGCTCCAGCATTTATTGCACATTTAGCTGTTTTTAAATCGGTAATGCCACAAATTTTCACTTTCACTGCTTAGCCTCCTTTAGTATAGGAACCATCAACTCGCTCATGTTTGATGATAATTCATTACTCCTCATTAATGCCTCTCCGACTAAAATTCCATTTGCCCCAACATCTCTTACACGTTTTGCATCATACTGATTGAAAATTCCACTTTCACTAATAATGAACCCTCCATCTGCTTGAATCAGTGGTGCTAGTCTTTCAGTTACACCTAGATCCACTTCAAATGTTTTTAAGTTTCGGTTATTAATGCCGTATAGATCAGGCCTAATTTTTAGTGCTTTTTCTAAATCTTCCTCATCATGTACTTCCATCAACACTTCAAGATTTTGCTGTTTAGCATATTGATATAAATGATTTAGTTCTGTAAAAGGTAATGCAGCAGCAATTAGTAAAATAATGTTTGCTCCATGCTCTTTGGCGATATCTATTTGAACTGGATCGATAATAAAATCCTTACATAATATCGGAATATTAACGGAATCACGCACAATTTTCAGATCTTTAAAGGAACCTTTAAAGAAAGTTGTATCAGTTAAAACAGAGATTGCGGCTGCTCCATTTTCTTCATATTTCTTTGCTTGTTCGGCGGGATTAAGATTTGTATTAATATCACCTTTTGATGGTGATGCTCGTTTAAACTCCGCAATGATCGATAATTGGTCTGCAGCTTTTAACTTTTCGATTAATGATAACTTCTTTGTTTCACTTGTTAATTTTCGACTAATCGCTCTTAAACTTTTAATTTCGATTTGTTTTTGAGAAATGATTCGATCTAAAATGGTTTCCATTTAAATAACCTCTCTTTTTAGTTTGCTAGTTTTTTCGACTAGTTTTTGTAATTTCTCATAAGCTGCACCAGAATCGATGCTCTCTTCAGCCTTCCTAATACCATCCGTAATTTGGTTGACAATTCCTGAAGTATAAATTGCTAAACCAGCATTTAATAAAACCGTATCTCTAAAAGCTCCTTTTTCTCCTTTTAATACTCGAAGAAGAATATCTGCATTTCTCTTTGAATCTCCACCTTTGATTTCTGTATTTGGGTAAGAAGTTAATCCAACTTCCTCCGGATGAAGTGTCATCTTTTTCAGCTCATTATTTTCTAGTAGGACGATATGATTTTCACCAGCTAATGATGCTTCATCTAAATGCCCTGCACCGTTTAATACAATCGCTCGTTTACGTCCTAATTTATTTAGCACTTCTGCAAAAACTTCTAAATAATCTCTTCTGTAAATTCCTAATAGTTGGGTCTCTAATTCAACTGGATTTGTTAAAGGTCCAATTAAATTAAAAATGGTCGGAATTTGTAGCTCACGTCTAACCTTCATAACTTTTTTCAATCTTGGATGAACATATGGAGCAAATAAAAATGTAATGCCTATTTCATCTAAAAGCTCTTCGGAAGCTTGTGTTGGAATCGATAGCTCCACACCTAATTGTTCTAATACATCTGCGCTACCTGTTTTGCTAGACATACTACGATTTCCATGTTTTGCAATTGGAACCCCACTTCCCGCAATAACAAAAGCTGATGTTGTACTCACATTAAAGCTCGATGAATTATCTCCACCAGTCCCACAATTATCAATGACATTATGAAACTTCCTAGTAAATCCTACCGTATGATTTCGAATTGCGTTTACTAGTCCTGCTATTTCATTTACTGTTTCACCTTTTGTTTTTAAAGCAACTAGAAATGCTGCGATTTCACTATCTGATATTTGATCATCTTGTAAAATCCTACCGACAGCTACTTGCATTTCTTCTACTGTAAACGACTCTCGATTAGCTAAGCGTTGAAGGTACTCTTTCATCTTTTAATTCCTCCTTTATTTCATTTAAAAAGTTTAATAAAAGTTGTTTTCCGTATTCTGTTCCAATAGATTCCGGATGAAATTGCATACCGTAGATTGGATATTTTCGGTGTTTAATGGCCATGATTTCTTGATCGTCCATAGCGAATGCTAAAGTTTCAAATAATGGCGGTATTGTTTCCTTTTCAATTACGAGTGAATGGTATCGCATAACTTCTAGCGGCTGGGACATGTAGGCAAATAAATTACTGCCATCATGCCTAATTTTCGATGTTTTTCCATGTTTGATTTGTCTAGCTTTAATAATTTTTGCGCCGAATGCATAACCGATTGCTTGGTGCCCTAAGCAAATGCCTAGTATTGGGACAGTCTTATGAAAAGTTTGAATGAGTTCATTCGTTTCCTGTTTCTCTTCGGGTTTACCTGGTCCCGGAGAAAGAATAATTGCTTTTGGATTCATTTCTTTTATTTCATCTATCGAAATTTTGTCATATCTAGCGATTTTCATTTCTTCGCCAAGTTCTCCCAAAAATTGATAAAGATTGTAAGTAAAAGAATCATAGTGATCAATTATTAGAATCATGATTTTCCTCCAAAAAAGCTTTTAGTTTATTAATGGTTTCTTCATATTCGTGTTCAGGTTTGCTGTCATAAACAATACCTGCTCCTGCTTGAATATAGGCCATTTGATTTTTTAAAATCATCGTTCGAATAGCTAATGCAAAATCAAGGTTTCCATTAACTGATACATAACCGACTGCACCGGAATATACCCCTCGCTTTGAACTCTCTAATTCATTAATGATTTCCATTGCTCTAATCTTAGGTGCACCAGATACGGTTCCAGCTGGTAAGCAAGCAATAAGTGCATCAAGTGAAGTATTTGGTTTTTTTAATTGCCCACTAACTTCGGAAACGATATGCATTACATATTTGTATCTTTCAACGGTCATATATTTTTCTAATTTGATTGTTCCAAACTCGCAAACTTTGCCTAGATCATTTCTTCCTAAATCAACAAGCATTTTATGTTCGGCAAGTTCCTTTTCATCCTGTAATAAATCTCTTTCGATCATTAAGTCTTGTTCATCCGTTTTCCCTCTTCGTTTCGTACCGGCAATCGGATTCGTAATGACCTGATTATCTTTAACTTTTATTAAACTTTCAGGGGAAGTACCAGCAACAACGCTATCACCAAAATCGATATAATACATATAGGGTGACGGATTTTGGATCCGTAATTTTCGATAGTAATCAAATGGATTCCCTTCAAATTTTGCTCCCATTCGATGTGATAGAACGACTTGAAAAATATCTCCTTTTTGAATAAATGACTTTGCCTTTTCTACTTTGGACATATAGTCAGCTTTACTAACTTCAGACTCGAAAGTAGAAAATACAACAGGTTTTACTTCCTCCTCTTGATTTGAATTAGATAGAATTACTTGCTTATACTTCTGAATTTCGCTCTTCAAATCTTCTAATGTTGTTTCATCGGAAAGCTTTGTTCCAACCAAATGAATTTTCTGTTCCAAATGATCAAATACAATAATGACTTCAAAAAACATTAAATGAAGATCTGGCATTCCGATAACATCTTCTAGCTCATCACCGATTTCTTCAAACTGGCGAATCATATCATATCCTACATACCCAATTCCCCCACCAATGAAAGGGATATCCAATACCTCCAAATAATCCTGCTTTGGTATTAACTCTTTCAGTTTTAAAAGAGGATTTCCAACAAACTCTTCTTTTTTGCCATTTTTATAGATGATTTGACCACTTTGATTTGTCCCAATCAATTCAAAAGCAGGTTTTGAACCAACAAATGAATAACGGCCAGAATCGTTATGCTTAAATGAGCTTTCAAATAAAAACTTTTTGCTAGCGTTCAATTTCTTAAATAATGAAATCGGTGTAAACAAATCCCCCATTATCGTTTCAATGACTATTTCTGCTTTGTTTTGTACTGACAATTTGTTCGACCTCCAAAAATTTAATGATGAATATAAAAAAAGTCCCCTATACGCACAAAGATTGTGCATATAGAGGACGATTAGTTGCTACCGCGGTACCACCTCAGATTGGATCAGATTGATCTGAATCCCACTTTTCGGATACGGGAATAAGTTACTAAAATAATTCCGATACCCTATCCTTTTAACGGTGGAAATCCGTGCATCCCTACTTTAATGTTCAAGATGCCTCTCGTAAGCCCATTCGATAAAGGTTCCTGTATTAGACTCCCACCATTGTCTAACTCTCTGTGACATTCACCAATATTTACTCTTCTTACTCAGCGATTTAATATTATTTAGTTTTAAAGAAATACAAAAAGGGCCCCCCGTCTTAAAAAAGGACGAGAGACCCGTGGTGCCACCTTCATTAGCTGATTAACAGCTCGCTTTGTCGGTATCCAATCATCTTTCAATTGAATACCCGTCTTTTGTAACGAGAAGACTACTCGCCAAAGCCTACTACTTATTTAAGGTTCGGTTTGAATGCTCGGAAGTCCATTCGCGATTACTTTCACACTGATTCGCACCAACCATCAGCTCTCTTTAGTTTCCGTAATCGTTACTACTCTTCGTCAACGCAAAGTAATTATAGATTTTTATTTAAATTAATTGTCCTTATATTATTATGCAAAAAATAAAAAGTCAACAAGTTTATTTCTACAAAATTCGTTTTTTTTACTTTTTAGAAAACTGATATTATACGTTTTTGTTAATCTAAAAAACGAAAATGTAAATGATTTTTCATATGAGTCTTCATTGCATACACAACCTAAATTTGGAAAGAATAAACACAATTAGACCTTCCATCAAAGAGGTATCAATATGAGAACCAATACAACAACAATTACGTCAAATAAAGAAGAAATTTTATCAAATAATCTTAAAAATAATATTGAAATGATTCAAGATTATTTAAGTCATACAGAAGATTTGGTAGTTAAGATTATCCACAAAAATGTCCAGATTTTTGCTATTTTGTTTCTTGAATCCATGATAAAAATTGAGGCACTTCAATCATTTATTATTGAACCTATTTTAAGAGAAACTAAGGATGAGACAGGCAATATCGTCAAATCATATGAGATTAAAAATTCAACAAAGATCTCAGAATTAGGTGATAGTTTATTAGACGGATTTTGTCTAATTTTAGAAGAAAATTGTTCAAATGGAATTCTAGCAGCAGCTTCAGATGATAAGGAACGTGCAATTACTGAACCTGCTAATGAACAAAATATTAATGGTGCTCACGATGGTTTTGTAGAAAGTATAAATACAAATATACAATTACTTAGAAAAAGAATCCGTACACCTGAGTTAAAGATTAAGTATTTTACGATTGGTAAAATTACGAATACTAAGGTTGCTATGGTATATGTCGATTCCATTGTAAATCGAAAACTTGTCGAGGTCATAGAAGAAAGAATTTCAGGTCTTGACTTAGACAGTCTTCGTTCAACAGGACAATTAGAAGAATTAATCGAGGATAGTACGTTTTCACCATTTCCACAAGTATTAAATACAGAAAGACCAGACCGGGCTGCATCTTATCTTTTAGACGGAAAAATAAATTTACTTGTAGATGGGAATCCAACAGTTTCGATTGTACCAATTACCTTTTTCGCTTTTTATCAAGCTCCCGATGATTATAATCACCGGTGGTTAATTGGTTCATTTTTTCGTATTGTTAGGGTATTTAGCTTTATTGTTGCAATTAGCTTACCTGCCATATACATTGCGATCGTATCCTTCCACTCTGAAGTACTACCAATAGGCCTTCTTTATTCAATTAGGGTTTCTTTAGAGTTTGTACCATTCCTCCCTCTCGTCGAAGCTATTGCAATGCAAATCATATTAGAGCTACTAAAGGAAGCCGCTATTAGACTACCATCTCCTATCGCTCAAACAATTGGTATAGTCGGGGGGCTAGTTATTGGTACCGCTGTTGTTGAAGCGCATCTAGTATCAAACACGATGATCGTTGTAATTGGTTTTACAGCAATTGCTTCGTTTGTAGCACCGGTTAGTGAGATGGGTACTAGTATGAGACTATTGGGCTTTCCGACGATGATCATGGCTTCGATACTAGGTTTTTTCGGGATCACACTAACTTTAATGTTAATTTTTATGCATATGTGTAAATTAAAATCTTTTGGCATGCCATACTTTTCTCCGATGGCACCTTTTCGAAAGGAAGATATAAAGGATACTTTCTTTAGACTGCCTTCCTGGAAACAAAATACAAGACCAACTGATGCACTTCCCCAAAAGATTGTACAGCAAAGAATATCTAGGGTGTGGAAGAAAAAATGATAACAAATAGTAATTCGATTTCTAAATTACAGCTCTACTTTTTTATTATCCAGAGTCAAATCGGTATTGGACTACTTTCATTACCAAATGCAGTTCAAGGTACGGCCAAAGGTGATGGATGGATTTCTACCCTTATTGCAGGAGTAGCAGTCCAAATTACATTATTCATTTACTGGCTTTTACTAAAAAGATATCCAAGTGCTACATATACAGATATTACAAAAAAGATTTTAGGTAAATATGTAGGTAAGTTCTGTAACTTATTTATCTATATCTATTTTATTATGATTGGAAGTCTGGCTTGTGTTCTTTTTATCAGAAGCATAACTCTTTGGTTATTACCGCTAACTCCAATATGGGTACTTTCACTAATTATTATTTTATCAAGCATTTATTTAACAATCAGTGACTTGAGAATCATATCAAGATTTTTTGTATTAGCATCGGTTTTGATCATCCTCCTATTTTTACTATCATTCTTAACCTTTTATTTACCAAAAGAATTTCGCTTTATTCTTCCGATTGGGCATTCAGGAGTGAAAAATATCATTTTAGGAAGCCATAAATCCTTACTCTCAATATTAGGATTTGAAAGTCTTTTACTAATTTTTCCTTTTGTGCTTGATACGGAAAAAGGAATATTAAAAACTGTGAGCCTTGCCAATTTCTCTGTGACATTATTCTATACATATTTTACCTTTATTTGCCTTATAAGCTTTAGTCCAACACAACTTCTGCAAATTAGGGAGCCTGTTTTATATTTATTTAAAGTCCTTTCGTTTGAAATGATCGACCGCTTAGATTTGATCTTTTTATCAGTCTGGATTGTACCAATGACAACCTCGGTAATCCTTTACTTATTTTTATCAGCTAAAAGTATTAGTAATGAAAAATCATTTAAAAAAAATGTATGTATTAGTGGAATTTTAATTTTTTTCATAACAATCCTACCATTTGATGAGGAGCGACTAGCTATCTTTGATAAATATGTAACTTATTTAAGCTATGTAGTTGTATTTGGGCTTCCCTTCATTCTGTTTTGTCTATCCTTCATCATTTCAAAAACTGAAAGGAGTGAACAATTATAAGAAAATCATTTTTGATAACCTTATGTTTGTTTACCTTTTTTTTAGCAAGCTGTTGGGACCAAAATCTATTAATAGATAAAAAAATGGTTAATGGTATTAGCTTCGATTTAGATCAAGACGATAATTTATTAGCTACAGTTAGAGCATTAAATATTGAAAATAAAGGTGGAGGACAGTTTGAAGTTAAGGACGAACTTGTTAAAGTAAAGCGGCCTAGTGTATCCGGAATGGAAATTGACATTAATAATAAACTACCTGGTCTAATTGATGTAAGTAAAGCGCATATAATCTTAATTGGAAGGGACTTGGCAAAGAAAGGGATCTATCCTTTTTTAGAGCTTTTTTATCGCCCTAGACAAGCTTATGTTTCTAGTAGAATTGTAATAGCAGAAGATAAAGCTTCAGACATTATTACACTCGATCCTGGAACAAGCCCTATTGCATTTGTCATTTTAAAAGGTCTAGAGGCTGCTGAGGAAACAACAAAGATTCCGAAAGAAACTGCTTTTACAGCATGGACGCAAATTACAGATACAGGTCGAGATATCGTTTTACCTTTTGTAACAAAAGACGAAAATGATAAAATTACAATCGGTGGAATAGACCTATTTAATGGGGATAAGTTTTCTGGAATTAGCTTACCTAATGAAAAAGGAAGTCTTTTATTGTTACTAATGGATCGCCTAACTAAATATAGTGAAATGGCTTTAGAATTAGGAGAACGAAAATCAATTTCATTTAGAGTAAAAAAAGTGAAAAGAAATTTAAATATAAAAGTAGATAAAAAGACAAAACAAATAACTTGTAAGCTAAATCTAACCCTTGATTTGACAATTGTTAGTTATACAGGTAAGGTAGGCGAAAAGCTAAACAAAGACAAATTAAATAAGGATATTTCAAAAATTCTTACTAAACAGTCTGATGAAATTACTAAATCATTATTGGAAGCTAATTGTGACGCATTAGGAATTGGCGGAATCTTATCTAGCTCTTATCCAGATTTATGGAAAAAAATAAATTGGGACAAAGAATATAAGAATGTTAAGTTCAAAACTTCCGTAAAAGCAAAAATTGATCGAACTGGACCTGTTTTTTAAGAATCATATTTATAATATTTCATTCTCTTGAGCAACATAATGTAAGGATTAGAAACAATCTGTTTTTTAGGAGGAACCATACTTGAGACTCGGTAAAAAAAATGATACATTCTTTGAAATGCTCTTAAATATTGCAAATAATTTAAATGAATGTTCGATTTATTTTGATGACTTTAAAATAAAAAATGCTACTGATTTAAAAGCATTCTCTGCTGAAATGAAGGCTTATGAAACAAAAGGTGATACATATATCCATCAAATTATCGTTGAATTAAATAAAACATTTATTACACCAATTGAACGTGAAGATATACTAGAACTTGCTAATAAAATGGATGATGTACTAGACGGTATGGAGCAATGTTCAGCAACATTCGAAATGTACTCCATCATTCAAATCGATGAATTCATGGTGAAGTTTGTTAAAAATATTCGTAGTGCTGCGAATGAAATTCTAAAAGCTATTCAGTTACTTTCACGGAAGAAATTATTAGAAATGCGCGTACATGCGATCCAAGTAAAAGATTATGAGTCACAGTGTGACGCGTTATTACGCACTTCCATTAAAGAGTTATTTAAAAATGAAAAAGATCCAATCAAAATCATTCAGTTCAAAGAGATTTATGAAATGTTAGAAGCAGTTTCTGATAGTGCACAAGATGTAGCAAATACACTTGAACAGATTATTATGGGTAATGCGTAATTAATAGTAACTAAAAAATACAGCCAATTAGACTGTATTTTTTAGTTCTCTTCTAATAGTTTTTTTGCAAGTTTTCTAACGATTGATCGTGGAATGAAGCGAACAGATTGCGCCAAAATTTTATTCTTAATACCTGTAATAACAACAGTTTTCTTCTTACTAACTGCCTCATAGGTCAACTTCGCAACTTTTTTTGGTGTCATAATTTTACCTTTAAATAGCTTTGAATTATTTCCACCGGATGAATTTATAATTCCCGTTCTAGTTGGTCCTGGACAAACAGCTGTTACGGCAACTCCTGAATGTCTTAATTCCTCACAAAGAGCTTCACTAAATGATAATACATAAGCCTTTGAAGCTGCATAGACAGACATTTTTGGCCCTGGTTGAAAAGCTGAAGTAGATGCAATATTAATAATTTGGCCCGATTTTTTTTGAAGCATATTTGGTAAGAAGTATTTTACGATTTCTGTTAAAGTAACAATATTTAGCTGAATCATCTTTAACTCTTTATTTAAATCCGTCCGACCAAAGTCTCCGTATAGGGCAACACCAGCATTATTTACTAGAATATCAATCTCCATTTGTGATTTTGTAACTTGATCAAAAATGGACTTAGCAGAATTTACTTTAGAAAGGTCTTCTGTAATAACTAGTACTTTTATATTGAATTGCTTCATCAATGAATTAGCCATTTCTTCTAATTTAATTTTATTCCTAGCAACTAAAACTAAGTTGAAATGATCTTTTGCAAATAATTTAGTTAACTCATAGCCGATTCCTTCTGTTGGCCCGGTAATTAAAACTGTTTTACCTTTTTGTTTTTTAACAGTCATTTTGATGATCCTTTATCTTTTTATCGTTTGAACACTTTTCTTTTTAACTATATGTTCAACTTAATAAAAAAAGGATTCCTACTTTATTTCTCATAATAATTCTTAACTAACTCAATAAATATTTCCATCGATTTCGTTTGAAGTTCGATTTTATCTGTGATAATTGAAAAATTTCGTTGAATAGGTGTCCTCTCTACTTTAAGGTAATCAATGGTATTTAACTGCTTTTCTTTTTTTATTGCTAGCTCAGATAGATAGGTAATTCCCATGCCAGCTTCTACAGCTTCTTTAATTAATTGTGTACTACCAAATTCAATTATATTTTTAGGACGTATCTTTAATACTTCAAATAATCGTTCAGTCGCTTCCCTTGTTCCAGATCCTTCTTCCCTAACAATCCAAGTTTCATTTTCAATTTGATTCAATGTCACAGCTTCAATAGCGAATATTTCGCTCTTAGTTCCAGCTATAATATACATTTCATCATTCGCAAAAGGCTGTATATTTAAATTTGTATGAGTCGCTTCGCCTTCAACTATACCAATATCAATTTGAAAGCTTAGTGCAGCCTGAACAATTTCTCGCGTATTCCCTATTTGTACCGATGGAATGACATTCGGGAATTGTCTCTTCATTTCCGCTAAAATTTGCGGTAATACATATTCACCAAATGTATAACTTGCACCTATTTTAAGATGCCCACTAGCCTCATTCATCAGATCATTTACAAGTGTCGACATACGTTTGTATAAACTAGTTATTTCCTTAGCATGCAAATAAACAATTTCTCCAGCCTTCGTTAACTGAACATATTTATTCGTTCTAATTAAAAGCTTTGCACCAATATGCTTTTCAAGTAATTGAATTTGCTGACTAACGGATGGTTGAGTCATATGTAACTCCTCAGCCGCTCTTGAAAAGTTTCTTTTTTCAGCGACCGCCATAAAAACTAAAAGAATTTGATCCATACTCTATCTCCCAGTATCAGATTTACTTATTATCAATATTATCATCATTTATTTTTCTTATAATAGGAAATATGATAAAACAGGTAAATAAAAAAGACTGATTCAGAGTGTTGAAATATAAAATGGTCAAACGTATATTAAGTGAATCTTTTTGATAAGATAATTCACTTTTTGATGATCTAATAATGATTTTAATGCTAATATGTTTGAGCGGTTTTATAATATCAACAAACTCTAGTAATTGTTTATTCTTGAGAAGTTATTTAAGATCTAATTTTAGATAAATAATCTCAAGTGATTAGTTTATATGTTGATATTCGTTCTAAATTGACATACAAACTGATTAATAAACTGTTACTTCACACTAAGTAAAGGATATTAAATAGCTTTTTATCGTAAACTTTTTTTGATGAATAAGTTGATTGGAACAAAAGGGGTGCTCGACTCCTATGGGATATGCGGGAAGGCTGAGACCCCGCAGGCTCGCCGAGGAGGCGAAAGAATCTCGCCCCATGGAAAGCGAGCATCCTGTAGTGGAAATCAACATCACTCTACTCCTTTTACGAAAATTTGGTAACTAATTGGCAAGATTGTTTTTCATCAAAGAAGACTGATTCAAAATGAATCAGTCTTCTTTGATGACTTAACTTTTCGAATTAAGTTAATTGCAAAGTATGCTAAAACCATAAAGACAAGATAGATTGTTGCATAAAACCAGTACTCTTTATTGGTAAGTTTATTACTTAGGAGACTTAAAATGAAGAATGTTGCCAATGAACCTAATAATAGCCCAATTAGTGATTTTAACCTCATTACGATGCACTCCCATTAAAGTAAATTTAAGTATTTGAAAGAAATCCTTTTACAGTCTATATAGTTCATTATTGGTAAGAATATTCCAATCTAACCTTTCTAAAGTGCAAAATTAAGCTCTTTCTAAACACTGCTTCCCATAAAAAAGACTGATTAAATCGGTCAACAGTCTGATACTCTTTTACTATATTGAACTCCGACATCAATTAGTTCACTTATAAACTCTTTAATATTTCCTACTAAGACACCTCCATGTCCAGTACACATTACACTACTATCAAACTGATTTATTTTTTTTAGTCCACCTAGAAAATGATTTAATTGTTCTGTTGAGACTCCGCCATCTCTCAAATATTTTACCCACTCATTTCTAAGGTCATCTCCTTTAGAGACCAGTCCATCCTTTGATAAAGGATCACCGAAGAAACATAAGAAATCACCTGTAAAAACTACTTTTGATGGGCGATGGTAAAATACGACCGAACCTGGAGTATGGTATCCAACTAAATCATATTCAAACTCCTTTATTACTTCAAAATCTTCCAGGTCATTATTAAATTGACTTAATTCATGTGAATCAATCAAATTATTATCATTTGAATGGATAAATTTCTTAGCGTTTTTAAAAATACTAGAACCTTCAATATGATCTTCATGTCCATGTGTAGCTAAAAAGAGATGGACGTCTTCTGGTGTTTTCCCTAATTCAACCAGAGCTTTCCTTATATATTTAGAGTGGATCCCCTTTCCTGAATCAATGAGAGTAACTCCATTATCTTGAATTATAAAGTAGCAATTATTATATGACTTCCATTCGGTATCCCATATCACTAAAGCGTATATGTTATCTACCACACGTTCGAAAGAAACTT
Source organism: Gottfriedia sp. NPDC057948 (assembly GCF_042887255.1). Lineage (NCBI taxonomy): Bacteria > Bacillati > Bacillota > Bacilli > Caryophanales > Bacillaceae > Gottfriedia > Gottfriedia sp. NPDC057948. The sequence continues at coordinate 335,839 of NZ_JBHVPN010000002.1, read as the reverse complement.
CCACGTCTTCACCTCCAGAATAGATAGCATTCCATAATTAACTAAAAATCGGTCTGAAATACCTACAATATAGTGTTCTATATTTACGACTAATAACCTTTTATCAATAAGTTATCTAGTCAAAATGAATAAATATTATGAAAGATTTATCAAAATTAATGGGTCTTATCCACTACATCACGAATACATAAGACATAAATTTAACTATTCAGAAAAAAACAGATTAGAAAATTAATATGCTATAATCTTTCTAATTTTATAAATATAGTCCTGGAAGGAGCGTATAACGTGGAAAAAGAACTAAATTTAAAGAAAAATATTGGCTTTTTCGTATCAACGTCTTTAGTAATCGGAACAGTAATCGGTTCTGGTATCTTTATGAAACCTGGGATCGTACTGTCTTCAACTGCTAACTCCACTATGGCTCTTTTAGCGTGGATTATCGGTGGCGTTATTACATTAGCAAGTGGATTAACGATTGCTGAAGTAAGTGTAAAAATCCCGAGAACTGGTGGATTATATGCTTACATAGAAGAGGTTTATGGTGAGAAGTGGGGATTTTTATGCGGTTGGGTACAAACCCTTGTCTATGGACCAGCTGTTATGGGTGCACTAAGTCTCTATTTTGGCTCTTTGTTGGCAGATTTTTTCGGTTTTCATGGAAGTAGCAAAGTTATTGGTATTATCACGATTATATTACTTGGTGGTCTAAACATACTAGGCACTCAACTTGGTGGATTTATTCAAACAATCTCTACTGCAGGTAAACTAGTTCCTATTATTTTAATTGCTGTTTTTGGTATTCTTCAAGGGGACGTATCAGTTTTTAATGCAGAGAGTGGTAGTTCAACCCAAGCACTTAATATGGGCGCAGCAGTATTAGCGACTTTATGGGCATATGACGGTTGGATGAATGTAGGTTTTATGGCAGGAGAAATGAAGAATCCTTCAAAGACTCTTCCTAGAGCAATTATTTCTGGTATTGTTATTGTTATTTTAGCTTATCTTTCTGTTAATATCGCGATGCTACATGTTTTATCTGCTAGTAAAATTGTTGAATTAGGTCCTAATGCAGCTACTGCGGCAGCTTCTTCACTATTTGGTAGTATTGGTGGAAAAATTCTTGCCATCGGAATTTTAATTTCTATTTTTGGCTGTTTAAATGGCAAAATTCTTACATTCCCAAGGGTTACATTCGCGATGGCAGAACGAAACTTCCTACCTGGTTCAAAAGTATTATCTAGTATTCATCCTAAATTTAATACGCCAGTAGGCTCAACAGTTTTTCAAATTGTTTTAGCATTAGTAATGATGATATTCTGGAACCCAGATCGACTTTCTGATATGGCTATATTTGCAGTTTTCTTATTTTATGGACTAGCATTTAATGCAATCTTCATATTACGTAAAAAAGATAAAGGTGGAAATAAATTATATAAAGTACCTCTATACCCTATCACTCCGATTGTGGCAATATTAGGTACACTTTACATCATCGGTAGTACGATTATAAATGCACCAATAGATGCACTTGTATCAATTGGTATTGCAATTGTTGGTTTACCTGTTTATTGGAGACTAAAATCGACTATTAGAAGCGAAGATAAATATAAAGCAAGTTAATATATAGATTAATAAAAAGCAGGTAAAAGACTTCTATATCTTTTACCTGCTTTTTTATGTCTCTATTATTTATGTGCAAAAAATACTAATTGAACTAAGAATAGTACTGCAAATATATATACAAATGGGTGCACGTCTTTAAATTTACGTTTAACGATTTTCATGATCGGATAAGAAATAAAGCCTAAAGCAATACCGTTTGCAATACTTGATGTTAATGGCATACTAACAATGACTAAAAATGCCGGGAATGCTTCTTCAAAATCATCCCATTTAATCTCCGAAATACTCTTAATCATAAAACAGCCAACAATAATTAAGCTAGGCGCTGTAATTGCGGCAACTTCTGATACTGAACCAATCATTGGGCTAAAAAATGCTGCGATTACAAATAGGACTACAACAGTTAATGATGTTAAACCAGTTTTTCCACCAGCACCAACACCTGCAGAGGATTCTACAGTTGCTGCAGTCGGACTTGTTCCTAACATTGCACCAACAATTGTTCCAATTGAATCAGCAGAGAATGCACTTCCTCCCTTTTCTAACTTACCATTTTTGATAAGACCTGCTTGTTTAACAATTGCTAGTAAAGCTCCTGTTGTATCGAATAACATGACAAGTAAGAATGAGAAAATGACACTATAAAGTCCATATTCAATAATGTCTTTCACTGAATCAATTGGGTTGTATACTAAAATTCCTTTTGGTAAATGTGGCATAGCAACAAAACCATTTGCAAAATTTAACTGACCTGTAAAATATGCAATTAGACCTGTCGTAATCATCCCTAGAAATAACGCACCATTTAAGTTAAGTGCCATAAATACAATTGTTATTAGTAGACCGATCAATGTAAGTGCAACTTTAGGAGAACTAAAATCACCAATTTGAACTAGATTAGTAGGATGATCTGCGACAATACCTGATAAACGCAAACCAATAAAGGTAATAAATAAACCAATTCCAGCAGCAATTGCATGCTTTAAGTTAGCAGGAATTGCTTGAATCAATTTTGTTCGGAAAGAAGTTAAAGAAAGGAGTAAAAATAAAATTCCAGTAATAAAAACAGCAGAAAAACCTACTGAGTATGGGAGATTATGTCCTCCAATTACAGAATAAGTAAAGTAGGCATTTAACCCCATTGCAGGCGCAATAACGATTGGATAGTTAGCTATTAATGACATCGTTAAAGTACCAATAATGGTTGCTAGAATAGTAGCTAAAAATGCTTGATTAAACGGTACACCTGCGTCCTTTAAGATCATAGGATTGACAATAATGATGTACGCCAAAGTTAAAAATGTAGTTAAACCAGCTAATACTTCAATTTTAACTGAAGTATTTCGTTCTTTAAGTTGAAACATACGATGACTCCTTTATTATATTAAAATAAAAAAACTGCCTGCTTTTCATGAGAAAAAGCAGGCAGTTTTACATTGTAAAGAAAACAAAAATCCAGAGCTCTTCCTCATAGTCTAGCAGTTTACGGGCGCTAGGTAGAAACTCTTGAACCTTATTTTCAAGTTTATATGAGAAAATATTAATATATTTTTACTATCATACGACCTGCCTTACAGTCTGTCAATAAAAAACATTTTTGTTATATAATTTAGAAAATAATACAATGAATGTGGATAAAATAGTAATAACAATTTAAAAGTACTTTTTACTAATAGTCGAATACTATTCTCATTAAAAAGCTATCTATGTTATTCTGAAAGTATAATTTAGAATTTAAGGGGTTGTTTAACATTCGTTTAAATAAATTTATTAGTGAATCTGGAAAGGCCTCGAGACGTGGGGCGGATAAGTTAATTAGTGAAGGGCGAGTAAAATTAAATGGTAGAGTAGCAAAAGTCGGTGATCAAGTTGAACCTGGTGATGAAGTAATTGTAAATGGTGAACATATTAGACTAGCTCGAAATCATGTTTATATAGCCTTGAACAAGCCAGTTGGTATAACAAGTACTACTGAAAAAGGTGTTAAAGGGAATATTGTTGATCTCGTAAACCACCCATTACGTATTTTTAATATTGGAAGACTTGATAAGGATTCTGAAGGTTTGATTCTCCTTACAAATGACGGCGATATTGTAAATGAAATTTTACGAGCTGAAAATAGGCATGAAAAAGAATATATTGTATCTGTAGATAAACCAATAACTCCTGACTTTTTAACTAAAATGTCCGAAGGGGTAAAAATATTAGGTACGAAAACATTACCATGTGAAGTTAAACAGCTTTCGAAATATGATTTCCAGATTATCTTAACACAAGGCTTAAACCGTCAAATTCGTCGTATGTGTGAAGCGCTTGGATATGAAGTATACCGATTGCAAAGAACTCGCATTATGAATATTCATTTAGGTAATCTACCAATGGGTCAATGGAGAGACTTATCTAAGAAAGAAAAAACTCAGTTATTTAGAGAATTAAATTACGAGCCAAATGAATGGTAAACTTAAAAAAAAGACTGTTTCAATTTAATTGAAATTAGTCTTTTTTGTTCAATTAGGGGTATCCTTCTATTTGTATGATTTTAATTCCTATAAAAAAAGAAACCACTATTAAGTAATATTTAATAGTAGCTTCTTTGGGATATATATTTATAAGCCTAATTGACTTTTAATCGTTTGTAACGTTTGGTTATTATAGATTGTTTTCGGTGTAGGCGCATTTTGTACTGATGGATTTTGCTGTAAGTAATTTTTCTCGATAAAAGCAAAATCTTTTGCATTTACTGTTCCGTCGAAATTGATATCTGCATTTCGATTGTTTGTTCCCCAATTAGTTTGGACGTAAAGTGCATCTTGTACATCAATTACGTTATCTTGGTTAACATCTCCACCAACTAAGTTAACGTTAATTGAATCCGCTTTACCATATAGTTCACCTTTGTATTCGAAACCAAATTTCTTTGTTTCCTTTGTAATAAAGTGTCCAGGTACATTAACTTCAAATGTATATGCATCTTTATTTAGAGGAAGTGGTTCAATATTAAAGCGTCCACCACTACTAATTAAATTAGTCGCGTCTAGATTATAGGCTCCATTTGTTACTTTCATTGTTGCGCCTACTTTTGTCCAATTACGGTATCCAGTATATGATTGACCTTCAACTAAGTACCCCTCTGGTATAATATTGCCTTGCACTCGATTAAATCTTGGTTTTAATTGGAATCGTTTACCTGCATTTAATAGCTTAACTGCTTGACCATTTGCATCTACTATATTAGCTGATGGGTTAATATAACCTATTGGATAGAAAAGTTGATCTTGTACTTTTACTTTTACGTTTACTATTTCTGCACGGTCAAATACGATCGCTTCTTTAAAAGTGACCTTTATTTTATTACCAGTTACTTGAATGGTTGCTTTATCCTTGAATTTATCCGTTAAAGATGCTTCAACAAGATTAACATAAGGAACACCTGCAGCCTGTGCATCATCAAAATTCCATGTTACTTCTTTAACACCTTGTAAGTTGTCTAATACTAGAGATGCAGACAAGATATCTCCTGATCTAGCTAACTCTACATTATGTTTCGCGTATGAGACAGGTGTACCTTCTTTGACAAAGTAATATTCCTTCCAGTTTGCTTGATTTCCAGCTTTATCGTAACCAATTAAATTAAATGACAGAGAATTAACACCCTCAGCCATTTCTACCTCATCAATCCACTTACCATTTTTGTCCATTTTAATTGGACCGTTTGGAAAAGGCATGCCATACGTAAAGATAGCAAAGTTCGATGTTTCATCTAAATTCATACCTGCATTCTGCATTTCAGCTAAAGCGTCATCTTTTATTTCCATTTCAAATGGAACTGACTTTTGACCTGGTTTATACTCAATAAACGGTGAATCTCCATCTAATGAGCTTTTTACTTTAGGTGTATCAATATCAATAAATACATCATCAAAGTTTATTTTTTGTTTTCCACTTGGTAAAGTAGTAACGTATTTTAATTTGTAATGACCAGGAGTAGCAATAGTTGTTTCGTCAGAAATAGGATGTTTTTTATCTCCCGTAAACTTGTTATACCCCCCACTAAACGCTTGAAGGAAGTAGTCATTGTCCGTTGGTCTTCCTTCTAGATTAAGTGTACCGACTAATCCTAAATCTTCATTCGTTTTTCCGTCTTGCAAGATGACATCTAGTGTATTGATTGGTGAACCTAAATTGAATTTCAATAATGCTGTTGTTGTGCGATAACCGTCATACCCATGATTATAATAAGAAGGTGAAATAGCAGGCGTTATTAGATCTAGCATGTCAAAGCCTTCATCTGATTTCTTAAAACTAAATGGGATACGATATTGCTCTGTTTTATCTTCACTATTGGTTATTAAAACATAGCCTTCATAAAAACCTTTTTTTGCTGTAGATGGCACCGTTAATGTTGCTTTTACTGTTTTAACGGTGTTCTTGTCCACTTTAATTGAATTACTAATATCTAGAACAACCCCGTTATCTTGTAATCCATTCTTACCATTTGCATTATCCACTACTTTTACATCAAATGTTTTCTTTTTATCGCTATTGTTTTTAAACTCAATGTCTTTCTTTACTTTTAATTCTGAGTCATCTTTGACAACTTGTTTACCGAAACTTAACCCGCCAGTTTCATTTTTTGCCTTTAATAATTCGTTGCCGACAGGGATCAATGTCTCATCTTGTACTTTTATTTCTGTTTGAGTGTGAAGAGCTTGATATGGATCTACACGACCTGCTCCTACTTCAAACACGCTATAATCTCCATTTAGTTTATCAGCAGTGTTCATAAGGATTGATTTAACGTCTGCTGGCTGAAGGTTTGGATTCTGTCCGAGTAATAACGCCGCAACACCAGCTGCAAATGGCGATGCCATAGACGTTCCATCCATTCTTTGGTATGCATATTTATAGTCTTCTGGTGTATTATGATTTGCTATATATGAAGGAACCGTAGATAGAACACTTACACCAGGTGCTGTGATTTCAGGCTTCATTTGGAAGTTACCGTTAACTGGTCCTCTTGAGCTAAAGTCCGCTAGCTTATCACCTTCAGTAAACTTTTCCTTTAGATTTGCAAATGTAAAAGTTGTATTTCCATTTGCAATTTTCGACTTTAATTCTTCTCCTGCTTTCTTTGTCATTGAGAATGCAGGAATATATTCCATTGACTCACCTAAGTTATATCCAACATGGCCATCCACATTGTTGTACATAATAACAGCTTTTGCTCCATTTTGCTTTGCAAACTTCACTTTATCAACTAGAGCAAAGTTTCCACGCTGAACGAAAGCAATTTTTCCTGCAACATTTTTATTTTTGTAATCATCTAATGTTCCTAATCCAACATCTACTAGTTCAAGAGATTTGCCTTCTAAACTATTAAAGGTATCAGCAAAGCTTCTAGCCATACTAATAAGATCTGTTGACCATCCACCTGCTACTTTTCCATCAAATGTTGTAATTGTAGTTGGAACATCACTAGCTCCAACCGTTAAAGCAAATGCTGCCGTACCTGGTGATCCTAAAGTATAAGCTTTAGGACCACTGTTACCTGCTGAAACCACCGCTGTTACGCCATTTAATACTGCATAATTTATTGCCGTACTAGTTGGATAATATGGATCATTAATTCCTGCTCCTAATGAGAGGTTAATAACATCCATACCATCTTGAACTGCTTTATCAATACCTGCGATTACATTTTCAGATGAACCGCTTCCGTATGGACCAAGCACACGGTACATATATAGATCCGCGTCAGGAGCAACTCCTTCAACTGAAACTTCACTATCATTTTTATTTTGTCCAACAATTGTCCCTGATACATGCGTACCATGCTCTGTATAGTAAGTGCCATTACCATTACTTTCAGGTTGGTTTGATGCCTGCCAGTCTTTGTAAGTAGCTTCCATTGGATCATTATCATTTTCTACAAAATCGTATCCGCCTTTAAAAGCGTCTTTTAAATCAGGGTGGTTATAGTCAATACCAGTATCTAGAACCCCTACTTTAACACCTTTACCTGTTATTCCCTCTTTATGTAGCTTGTCTACGTTTAAATAAGGAATACTATCTACTGATGTAGTTGTTTTTCTTGCAACATCTGTTGGAACTTCTTCTTTAATTGGATCAATATTAAACGTTACATCTTTATAAATCGTTTTAACAGCATCTGATTTTAAAAGTTCTTTCACTTGATTTGCAGGAAGTGTAATCGCTGCACCATTAAATGCTGTTTTATATGTTTTTGTAATAACAGGAGCGTTTTTCTTGTCCTTAATCTTAACGAACTTTCCTACATCTTCTTTAAAAACTTTGTGCTCTTTGTCAACTTGTGCTTGTGCTGATGTTTTCGTTAAAGACTTTCCATCAACTGCTGCTTCTACTACTGCAACTTTACTAGGATCTGAATTAAACTGAACGATGACAGAGATGTTTTTATCAGAATTCAGTTCACCTTCCTCAAAGCCTTGAAGTCCCTCTTGATTGTTTAATTCTAGTTGTTTTAATGCTTCTCTTTGTTCTGGTGTAATTGAAGCTAAAATTTCTTCTGCTTTAGACGTTGCTGCTTTTGCCGTTAAGTATGACTTTGCACTAAAAGGTGAAATAAGCAGACTCGTTGAAAGAGCAAGTACTGCCGAGTGCTTTGCTAATGTTGTTACCTTCATAGACTTCATCCCCCACTTTTCTCTGTATAATTAAAAAATTCTTACTATTTCAATAGTAATAGCATTTATGAAAAATGCATATTGTGTTATTTTTAATCGAAATTTTGGTCATTTTGTAGGTTTTTTTTCCTAAAAAGTATTGAAATTTGAAAGGAAATTTCATTAAATATTAAAAAAGCATGAAATTTTGCTGAAAAATTTGTGTTATTTTTAATTTGAAATGAAAGTATTTGACTTTAAAAATTTCTAGTTATAATAAATGAATAGGTATTTCAAAGTCTTTGTACTTTCTAGTTTCTTAGATTTGCGTTGCAATAGACATTCGCAAATTGTAGGAATGTAATCTTGCACTGACGCAAAAACTTCATAGTTAATCATCTGGAATTAGAAAAGGAGAGAACATATGCTTGAAGGCGAGATCATTAAATTTTATCGTAAAAAAGCGGGATTGACCCAAGAGGAATTAGGAAAAGACATTTGTACCGCTACCCATGTAAGTAGAATTGAAAGAGGGGAAACTCGATATTCTGAAGAAATTATTCAACTGTTCTCTCAACGACTTCAGATTGACATTAAAAATGAGATAGTCGCTGTTCAAAATATTGAAAAGAAACTTCAAAAATGGCACAATGCTATAATATTAGAGCGAATGAAGGATGTCATGATAATAAAAGAAGAATTAGAAAGCATTCACTATATTAGTGCGTCTAACTATGCGATATATTATCAGCTTTTATTAGCCAGATATTTTATTTTGTGTAAAAACATAGAAAAAGCATATCGCATTATTAAACGGATCGAAAAAGATTCCCCTACTATGTCAACATATGAAAAGAATTTATTCCACCATGTCAGAGGAATATATTATTTAACCCAATATACTCGTCTCGAAAATGTAAATAGACAAATTGCATTACAGGAATTGAAGAAGGTCAATATAGGTGAATACGGAAATAAAGAATATTACTATCATCTAGGATCAGCCTACCATTGGACACGGTCTAAAGTTATGGCATATTTTTATGGTGAAAAAGCTTTTAGATTCTTTAATAAAACAAATAATTATGCGAGAGCAATATTGGCAGAATCCCTAATGTTAGTACAATTAAAAGACAGCACACAACTAGATTTTGAAGAAATAGTAAAAAGGTATGAGAGTTTGATTGAGCATAGCGAAGCTTTAGGCCTTTTAGATAAAAGAGGAATGATCCTACATAATTTAGGTCTAATGTATTTTTGGAAGCAGGACTTTAATAATGCACATATTTTTTATAAAAAATCCGTTGAAGAAGCAGATAAGCAGTCATTACCTTATTTAAATCGTTTGTATAACTATCTAGATAACGCTGAAGAAGGGAAGACTTTATCAACGAATGAATTGCTAAATGAGGCAAATGAAGGACTTGTCCTTTCAGAAAAGGCGACAAATGATTTATATAAGATTCTCTTTACCCTTCTAATTTTACGTTTTAATGGAAAATTTGATGAGTATTTTGATTACATGGAACAAACTGCATTTCCTTTCTTTAAAAGTCACCATCATGTCACACATGCGATTAAGTATGCAAAATTGCTTTACAATTACTATGTTGAGACTAAACAATATGAAAAAGCCGTTCATACTGGGGATATGTTTATTAATGGTACTTAATAAAATGAATAAGGCATATTAACTAAAAGGGACTGATTCATAGAATGAGTCCCTTTTAATGATTTTGTAAAGTCTATCATTCTAGTAAAATTAATGTACAAGTAAGTCCTTCTCTAACTGATTATATTCATCAAGAATAAAACTAATTAGCTTTTTGCAATCTGATAATTCTGAGTATTTAACAAGCAACTCTTCCACAGAGTGATCTTGGAGGAAGCTTTGTAGTTCAACTGCTTCATGATCATCATTATTTTTATAGAATAGCGCAACTGCAATTGCTTTAACTAGATAGTTAGGTGTTATCCCAAAGTTTATCAACTCTCTTGCCGGCTTAATAAAACGGTCATTTGCTCCTAATTTACGAATTGGAGAACGAGCAACACGAGATAATTCATCTGAAATATATTCATTATCGAATCTACCTATTATTTTTTTAATATAAGCGCTATGTTGATCTAAGTCAAAGTTATATTTTTTAACTAATAACTTTCCTGTTTCATCTAAAATAGAACTAACAGTATTCCTAATATTCTCATCAGAAATTGCTTCTTTAATCGTTTTATATCCGTAGAAATTGCCTAAATATGCAGTCGCTGCGTGACCAGTATTTACGGTAAATAACTTTCTTTCAATATAAGGAAGTAAATCCTCTACATAAGTTACACCATCAATTGCTGGAACTTCACCGATCATTTTAGATTGGTCAATTACCCACTCATAAAAAGGTTCAACTGCCACTAATAATTTATCTTCATGACTTTGAATTGGTACGATTCGATCTACTGCAGCATCTGGAAAACTGACCGACTGTTCAGTTTTTTTCTTCTGAGCTAATGTCATATTTAAATAAACTTCATCTCTTAAAAAAGAACTTCCACCAATCATATTTTCACATGCTATTATATTTAACGCTTTATCTGAATTCTCAACTCTTTCAATTAATCCCTCTGCAATTAGCTTTGCTATTTTAGGAAGAATTGAGGGACCTACTGCTGTTGTTACAATATCAGCCTGTGAAATTACTTTTGCAACTTCTCCTGGATCCTTCAGGCTGTTAATACCTCTTACATTTGTTATCTTTATTTCTTCCTGAGTACGATCTGCTAGCATGACAGTATATGATTTCTTCTCATTCAGTTCATTAATAATCTCTTCGTTAACATCAACAAAGCAAATTTCATACCCTGCCTTATGTAATAATTGTCCTATAAATCCTCTTCCAATATTTCCAGCGCCAAAGTGTACAGCTAACATTTTACTCCTCCTCGCTAAACATTAAAATTAGTTCCTCTTTTGATGTGGCTGCGACCAATTTATGTACATTTTCTTCCTCTGAACAAAGGATCGCAATTTGAGATAATAGATCAAGATGCTCATTATCTTTGCCTGCAATACCGAATACTACCTTTACAATATTTCCGTTTCCAAAGTCTACTCCATTAGGAATTTGAAGAATCGAAATTCCAGATGAGATTACCTCTTGCTTTGACTCCTCAGTTCCGTGTGGAATCGCAATAAAGTTCCCCATATAAGTTGTTAAAGACTCTTCTCTTTCAATCATTTTTTCAATATAACTTTCTTTTACATAACCGTTTTTTACTAAAAGATTTCCTGCTAAACGAATAGCTTCATCTTTTGTTTTCACATCTACATTTAATAAAACATTATCTGTTGGTAATACTGTCTGAATCATTTATTAATCCCTCAATTCTTAAATCTTTTTTGTAAATTTTCATATAACGCATAGCTTAGTATGTTATATATATCTGTATAGTTATTAGATGTAAAAATCTGTGTTGATTTTTCATCTTCAATAATTGTAGAACTAATTGTACTCAACACCTCTAATTGACCTGTTTGCATATCAACTGGAGCTAGTAATAATAATAATGTATTGATTTTTATTGACGAATGGTCCATTGCTTTTACTATCATTGGCTCATGAAGCAAAAAGGATAAAAACACTGGTTGCATAACATATTCTGAACGACAATGATACAGTGCTATGCTAGTACCTGGTATCCCTAGTCCACCCTTCTTTTCTCTTTCTGTAAGTTGATTTGTTACCTCAAAATAATCACCTATTAATCCTCTAACGTTTGCTTGTTTGCATACTTCCAATAATAAAATAGAAGAGGTTGGAATAAACGGTAATGAAATTGTCTCAAATGTATTCAAAATATGGAGTACAGTTTCTGAATACTGATGAACTACTTCAAGATTTTGTTTAATTAATTCTGGCGTTTCTAGCTTGATCTGCTTTTGAAGCTTTTTGTTTTGGAGCTTTCTTAATAGAGTTGCTTCCGTTGTAAGAGAGTTGCGTTTTATTTCATCACGAATCTGCTCTGCCTCATTCTTTGGCAATAAAGGATTTACGCTAATATATTTTTGGGAAAATCCCGTCATCTCAACTGTAGATAAAATAATGTCATATTGGTCAATTTGAATATTTCTTAAGTTTGCTAAAGACGATACTTCGATATCTGTTATTTCTTTTATCTCTTTTTTGATTCGACTCGCTAACATTTTAGAAGAACCGATTCCACTTGAACATAATACAAGCGCTCTAATCTCTTTACTGTTATCATAGATTACTTGAGATGAACCAAAATGTAGGACAAGATAAGCGATTTCCTCAGTTGGAAAAACAATCTTTGGAAAAGCTTCTTTTAATCCCTTTTGAATGATCTTAAACATTGCAGGATAATCCTCTTGAATTTGACTTGCTAAAGGATTATTTGCATCTAGTTTTTTTTGAATTCGATAGATTGCTGGTTCAATATGGGTAATTAGCCCTTCAAATAAGGCTTGGTCTTCTTCAAAATTTATTTCAAGTTCCTTGGATACATAATTGATTAACTTTTTTGAGCCTACGACGATTTCCGTACTGCTCTCTTCTAGCCAATCATTTTTTTCTTGACGCTGCCTTGCACCTAATAAGTGCATCGTGATATACGCTTTTTCAGCACTTGGGATATTAATTTTAAACACTTCTTCTAATTCATTAACAATCTGACTTGCGATATTAAATTCTTTAGTGGTACTTAATTCCTCAAGAACCACTTGATCCATTTTTACGACTTCGCCTTGAATAATTCTTTCAATTGCAAGAGATAAGTGAATTGTAAATGTCATAAATGCACTATCAGCTAGAGAATAAGGTAATTGTTGTTCAATATCCCGAACCATTTTTCCAATCATGGTGAGTTTTTCTAGTTTTATTATTTCTAATAATCCATTTGAGAATCTATTTTCTGATTCATACTCATCTTCCACTACAGATAAAAACTCATATTCATTTAATTGCTGCGCAATTAGATGTCCTAGGGCTTTTCTTTTTTTTCGTTCCGAACCTAGTAAAGCAATGCCGTACCCTTTCTTTCTTATAAGGTCCAAATCGAACTCTTTTAACCATTCTTCTACTTTATTGAGATCGTTACTAACTGTAGCAACGGTAACATGCAAATCATTTGCTAGTGAGCTTAGTTTAATAGATTCTGGTTCTTTTAATAAGGAACATAGAATTAACTCCTGTCTTTCCTTTTGAGTAAACTCCTGCCCACTTTTTAAAATTGCAATTTGGAGCTCATTTTTTTGCTCAGGTGTCCCTTCTATATACATTCCAACACCTAATACCTTTTTTAAGAAAAGGTTATGAGCAGAGGCAATACTTTCGACTCCTTTTAGTTCCCGTTGTACGGTTCGGCTACTAACATTTAAGTTCTCTGCAATTTCTTGAACATTGATTCCGTTTGGATGATCTAACAACAAATTAATGATTTCTCTTTCTCTTGCTGATATATACATATATACCTCTTTAAATTTTTTATTTTATTAAAGAATTCACTAATTCATCATACTTTGGACTGTTTAGGAAGTTCTCTACTGAGATATGAACTGCATTCGGTACTTTTGCTTTTGCTCGATCAGTTAAATCTTTATGAGTTATGACAACATCCACATCATTTGGTAAATTATTAATTGCTACATTCGTAATCTCTAATTCTATCCCCGCTGTTTTTACCTTTTTGCGTAATATTGATGCTCCCATAGCACTTGATCCCATACCAGCATCACAGGCAAAAATAATCTTCTTCACTTCTTTATCAATACCAAGAGAACTAGCTACTTCTTTTTCAGTCTGTAATAGACTAGCTACTTTGCTTTCTTTACCTTTTAAATCTTGTGTTTTTTGAGCTGCTCTTTCTAAATCTTCATCTGATGAAACTGACTTAGATGATTTTAGAACGACAGCTGAAACAATAAATGATACGGCTGTTGCAACAAGTACTCCCGCAAGAATTGGTAAGTATCCTCCTTTTGGAGCCATTGCTAATATTGCTATAATACTACCTGGAGAAGCTGCTGCTACTAGGCCCGCGCCTAATATATTAAAAGTAAATGTACCAGCTACACCACCAGCGATAACAGAAAGGATTAATAAAGGTCTCATTAAGATATAAGGGAAATAAATCTCATGAATCCCACCTAAGAAATGGATAATTACTGCTCCTGGCGCTGTTTGTTTAGCTGTACCTTTTCCGAATATCGTATATGCTAATAGTACACCTAAGCCCGGTCCTGGATTAGCTTCTAGTAAGAACAAAAGTGACTTTCCAGCTGATTTTGCTTGTTCAAGACCAATTGGACTTAAAATTCCATGGTTAATAGCATTGTTTAAAAATAAGATTTTTGCTGGTTCAATAAATATGTTTGCCAAAGGAATGACATTTGCTTTTACCATTAGATCTACGCCATTAGCTAATGCTTCTGTTAGCGTCGAAACAACTGGATTAACACCTATTAAACCAATTATTGCTAAAATTGCTCCTAAAATACCCGCTGAGAAATTATTAACTAACATCTCAAATCCTGACTTAACTTTTCCTTGTATAGCCTGGTCAAATTTCTTAATAGCCAAACCGCCAAGTGGTCCCATAATCATAGCGCCTAAGAACATCGGCATCTCTGCTCCAACAATTACCCCCATTGTTGCAATTGCCCCAACAACTCCGCCTCGAATATCATGGACCATTCTTCCTCCAGTAAAACCAATTAGCAATGGTAATAAATAAGTAATCATTGGACCTACTAATACCGCCAACTTTGCATTAGGGACCCATCCAGTAGGTATAAACAGTGCAGTTATTAATCCCCATGCTATAAAAGCACCAATGTTTGGCATTACCATACCGCTTAGAAAACTACCAAAGCGTTGTATTTTTACTTTTATATTATTGTTTTTATCTGTATTCAAAATCTTACCTCCCCTGTTAAGCTTATATACAAATGATAAAACGCTTACAGTGCCAATACAATGAAATGAATATTCGTATTTGTCGCTTACTAATGTGACAAAATTTAAAAGAGCTATATTTTCTATAAACTCTACTTATAACAGAATGATAGATTCAGTCTACTTGAGCAATAGGTCTCAAAACACTCGAAAACATGACATAGTACCTATAAAAACACCCCTACATTAGACTCGTAAACCGATATAAAAAAAGGAACATATTCAAGTTATGAATATGTTCCTTTTGATTTTATATTGTAGAAATGAAAGCTTCCATCCTACTACTCTTATCCAACCTGTCCACTATATTTAGATTCTTCTTCTGGGAATAAAAATCCTAACTCATGGTGTTCACCTTCATACACTGAAGATTGCGTTATACGGATTTCAGAATTAAAATCAACTACTTCTAATTTACAGTACGCACGATTAATTTGTAGAGCTTCATAAAACTCATTAACAGTAGAGACATTTTGTCCATTTACTTTCGTAATACTTTCGCCTACTATAATGTTCATTTTATCCGCTACAGAGTTTGGTAAAATCCCTAAAACAATTAGGCCAGTTGATTTAACTGTAAAGTAAGATGGTGTATTAATATCTCGATTTTTATGAATATAGTTTATAGCTTCTCGTCCTACTACTGCGATTGCTACAGCTATAAATGCTACGAAACCAATAAAATAACTTAATATTCCACCTGCACAAACTATAATTGCTAAAGCAACTATTTGTTTACCGACAAGCTTAATTGATTCCTTTGGTAGCATTCCTTGAATTAACTGGTAAAATCCAATTCCAAATGGTACACAAAGAATCGAATACCCACTATCACCTAAAGCAAGTGTAGGCCACCATGAATAGTCACTAACGATCGAACCACTTGGTATTAGTAAAAATAATGGCACCATCCATAATCTATTTGCCTCATGTGCCCCTACTCTTTTTCCACGTTTACTTTCAATAAATAAAGGAGTTGTATGATTTGCAGCATTACGTTGAACTAAAATTCCTTCAGCCAATAAAAGTAAAGCCAATAGAATTGTTATAGCAGGAAGCATCGCATTCAGATCATTAGGTATAAAGTTTTTCAACAAAGGTAGTGAATCTTGCCCTCTATTTAGTAATGGCAGAGCTACTAATGCTAGTCCAAAAAGATAAGCAGGAGACATCCATCTGAATTGTAAAATTAGTGCACAAATAATTGTTAATACACTTAATAAATAAACCATTTCAATCGGAATGCTAATTCCAGCTACCAATGTGATAACTGAAAGAATTAATCCAATCAGTAATCCATACCATAGTGAAGTTTTCCACTCGAACGTTACATTAAAATTTCGAACCGAAAAATGCTTACGTTCTCGTTTTACACGTAAATTGCCACAGAAAATTGATGCGATGAAAAATATATAAGTAAATGGATTTAAAAATAGTTTACCTAATCCAACTAATAGTTCAGATAATAAATTTGACCACATAACATTCACCACCTTTTTTATATAATAGATTGATATTCTTATGTTATCGGTTTATTAATGTTTTTTCAAAGAGAATATGCTACAAAACAATAAAAAAAGCACACTTCTCCATAAAGTGTACTTTCGACATACTAAACTAAAACTCCTGCATGGATTGTAATTTCAAATCTATTTCCCGGGAATTATGTCAAATGAGGACGAAATTAATTTTGTCCTCTAAAACTGGACTTTGCTATACAAAGAGGACAATTCAAAATTGTCCTCTCTGTGTATTATTATTGAGCTACCATATCTAAAGCTTTTTCTAACTGAAGATCATTCTTTTCATCTTTAATTTTATCAATTAATGATGATTCAAGTTTTTCTGAAGTTAGAGGATCAATCTCACCGTTAACAGTAATCCCAACAGCTTTTTGATAATTCTTAACTGCTGTCTCTGTTTGCTTACTGAAATATCCATCTTTACGGCCCGGGTCGTATCCTAAACCTTTTAACATGATTTGCGCTTGTTTAATATTTTCATCATTGTCATCAAATTTAAATGTTTTCTTTTTATCAATTGGTGTAGCGTAGAAATAATCAGGTTGTTTTACAGCAACATCTGGTTTAATACCTTTTTTGTGAATCCAAGTACCATCTGGAGTTAACCATTTAAATTGTGTTAACTTAATATTGCTACCATCTTTGAAATCTAATGTAGATTGTACAGTACCTTTACCATAAGATTTTTCCCCAATTAATTCATAATGTCCTGCTTCACTTAATGCCGCAGCTAAAATTTCAGCCGCAGATGCACTACCTTTATCAATTAATACATCAATTGGATATGGTTTCGCTTTATTTAATTTAGTATAATACTTTTCTCGTTGGCCATTTCTATTTTCAACCTGTAAGTAAGGCTCACTTTTTACAACTAATTCTTCTAAAACGCCTTCTACAGCTTGTAAGTACCCTCCAGGATTTCCTCGAACGTCAATTGTTAATCCTTGGATATTTTGATCCTCTAGCTTTTTCAATTCTTTCTTGAACTCATCTGCTGTTTTTTCGTTAAACGAGGTAATATGAATATAACCAATTTTTTCATTATTTACGTCTTTCACCGAACTAAATACTGTATACATTGGAATATCATCGCGTTTAATTGTAAATTTAATTGGCTCTGGAACTCCTGGTCGTTGTATTTCAATCGTAACATTTGTTCCTTTTTTACCACGGATTTTTAAAACTGCATCATATTGAGATAAACCTTTTACACTCTTACCATCAACTGATAAAATTTCATCCTTTGGTTTCAGACCAGCCTTTTCCGCAGGTGAGTTCTTAATAGGAGATACAATAATTAATTTTTCACCATCCTTAGAAACTTCCGCTCCAATTCCTTGGAAAGAAGAACCTAATGATTCATGGAATTGTTTAGCTGTCTTTCCATCCATATAAGTAGAAAACGGATCATCTAAAGTTGTTACCATCCCTTGGATTGCACCTTCAGTTAACTTATCAGGATCAATCTTTTTCACATATTGATTTGCAATAATTTCGTAAGCTTTTTGTATTTTAGCAATGTTTTCATCTTCTGAAGCTTTTACTTCTTTACTCTCAGAGAATTTCGAAACGATTGTACTTGTACCATCATTAAATGCAAATGTACCTACCCCCATACCAACAACAAATGTTGCTGTTGCAAGTAGAGCTGTTGTTTTACGATTCATACAGAACCTCCTATTTTTCGTTCCTTAAGAACGTACCAATCTATTAAATAGTGTATGTACTTTAAAAAGCATCACACAGACGTGCGATGCCATTTCTGTTCTATTATATGATAAGCCTGTATCACTTATGTTTGCAAGTAGAACACGATTTAATAAATTTTTATTAGAAGAGTTTAATTTATTTTGGTAGATGTTGCAAGTATGGCGTTAGATTAATGCCTAACTTATCCGCAAGTCTCTCACCTAATTTTGAATCTGCACGATAAAAGTTACAAACTGCACGAAGCTTAATTTTTTCATCTACATCTGCTAAGTCAGCACTAATATTATTAATAACAGCACCCTGCTCCGCTTTACTATATCTATTCCAAACGTCTCCTGCTTGGCCGAAGTCATTTGTTTTTTCTATTTTTTTGCGCTCAGAAACACCACTTAATGGCTGCACTACTTCAACATAATCAGCATCCTCTTTTGGCGTATCCGAGTAGCTATTTGGTTCATAGTTAATTTGATGTGTTTGCTGACTAAAAGGCATATGACCATCACGTTGACCATTTGCTACTTTCGCAAAAGGACAGTTAATTGGAAGCTGTAAATAATTTGCCCCAATGCGATATCTTTGAGTATCTGAATAAGAGAATAATCTTCCTTGTAGTAACTTATCTTCAGATGGTAATATGCCAGGAACTAACACACCAGGATTAAATCCAACTGATTCTGTTTCTGCAAATACATTTTCAGGGTTTCGATTCAGGATCATCGTTCCAACAAATTGTCGAGGAATCACATCTTCAAACCAATCTTTTGTAGGGTCTAATGGATCAAAATCGAAGTCATCCATATCTGCTGGATTTAATACTTGTACATATAGGTCCCATTCTGGGAAATCGCCGTTTTCAATTGAATCGTATAAATCACGGCTTGCATGATTAAAGTCTTTACCTTGAACTTCACTAGCTTCTTCCATTGAAAGATTTTCAATTCCTTGCTTTGGTACCCAACGAAGTTTTATATAAACAGTATTACCGTATTCATTTATCCATTTATATGCGTGAACACTTGAGCCTCTCATTTGACGATAGTTCGCTGGAATCCCTTCATCAGAAAATACATGTAATAACATATTTGTTGACTCAGGTGTTAGAGACATAAAATCCCAATATCTGTTAGGTGTTTGTAAATTAGTCCTAGGATCCGGCTTTAATGAATGAACCATATCGGGAAATTTCATTGCATCACGAATAAAGAATATAGGAAGATTATTACCTACAAAATCATAGTTACCATCTTCAGTATAGAATTTTACAGCAAATCCTCGAGGATCACGTAATGTTTCAGGAGAATGTAATCCATGAATAACTGTTGAGAAACGAGCAAATACTGGTGTTTCTGTTCCGGCATCTTGTAAAAACTTAGCTTTCGTATATTTTTTCATACTATTTTTAGTTATGAAAACACCATGTGCGCCAGCTCCGCGTGCATGCACAACACGCTCAGGAACTCTTTCACGGTCAAAATGAGCTAGTTTTTCAATTAATTGATAATCCTCTAATAAAGATGGACCTCTACGTCCAGCTGTAAGTGAATTTTGATTATCTCCAATTGGCACTCCTTGATTTGTTGTTAATCGGTTATTTGTCATATCATTTCTCCTTAATTAGAATTATTATAATCTAGTAATAATTATATAATATTCTAACTCATAATGAAAATCAATATCAAATTATAATTATTATAAACTAGTGATAAATATAATTGCATTTAATCACCTCTTAACTATGTATGAATTACCAGTTTTATAAATTAATTGGGATTTATTTAGCAAAAAAAACCTATCCTAGTGTTTTAGGATAGGTTTTTAGTAAATTAAAAATTAATATATTTCATAGGATCTACTGCATTTGATTTAGCATAATTCCATTCACCTTTATGTAATTCAAAGTGTAAATGTTGTCCAGTAGAATGACCTGAATTTCCCATATAACCAATTTTCATACCTTTTGAAACAGTTTGTCCAGTTGATACATTAAAACTAGCCAAGTGCGCATATACAGTTGTCCATACTTGTCCATCAATATTATGCGTAATAAATACACAATTTCCATAAGAAGAAGAGACATAAGCACGAATTACAACCCCATCGCCTGCTGCTACAACTGGTACACTTCCCGCTGAGGCAATATCAACACCTTCATGGAACTCGCCACCTTCAAATGAACGTTGTCCAAATCCTGAAGAGATATAACCGTTTGCTGGTCTTGTAAAGTTGCCACTAGACACGGTTGGTGTGTTATCAGAACTACCGGTATTATCTGAGTTACTAGAATTACCTGAACTACTTGAGCTTTCAGATCCACTTGATTGACTTGTACTTGTAGATGGCTTTTTACTTTTTGCAGCTGCTTCTTCTTTACGTTTAGCCTCTGCTTTACGTCTAGCTTCTGCCGCAGCTCTTTCAGCAGCTTGTTTCTTAGCGATTTCAAGAGCTTTTTGCATTGCAGCCTGCTGACTTGCTAATAATTGATCTTGTTCCTTTAAATCTAAAACATCTTCATGAGCTTCACTTTCTTTAGCTTTTAATGAAGCCATTAATTTGTTCTTTTCGCTAACCTGACTTGCAAGTTGATTATTAAGACTCTTTAAGTTCGCTAAATCTCTTTCGATTTTTGCTTGTTTAATAGTCAAATCATCTTTTTTAGCACTAACTTCTTTTAAGTCCAAGTTTTGCTGATTAATAATGTCCTCGTCAGCCTTCATAATAATTTGTACGGCACTCATTCTTTGGATCAAATCTCCGAAACTATTAGCGCCTAAAATGACATCAATGTATGATACCATTCCACCAGCTTTTTGAAGAGAACGCATTCGGTTTTTCAATAATTCTTCACGAGATTTAATGCGGTCTTCAATAAACTTGATTTCTTCCTTTAGTTTTGAAATTTGCTTTTTCCCATCACTAACTGCATCTTCAGTTTGGTTAACTTTTTGCTTAGTCAGTTTCATCCGAGCATCAAGTTTTTCAAGCTCCGCAACAACTTCTTGCTGGTCATGCTTTATATCAGCAATTTTGTTGTTTGTCGCATCCGTCTGATCCTTAACTTCACTACGCTTCTTTTTAATGCGGTCAATTTCTGATTGGTATTTACTTTCAGCAAAAGAAACGGATGGGATAGCACCGATGATGAAAGTACTGCATAACATAATCGTTATTACTTTCGATGATTTTCTCTTACTCATCTAAGATCCCTCCTTATATGTATATAGAAAAGCCCTAGTACCTGTATCAACTCAGACAGACGTTAAATTGGGAACTAGAGCTTATCAATCGAATTACACTATTAAAACAATAGAACTACAAATGAAAAATTTAATCTTATTTACGTAAAAACTTACGAATTGACATGACAGAACCCCACATCCCGATTATTGCACCAATAGCTATTAATATTGCAGATAGCTGGTACACAAACGGTGAAAATGGTAATAATGTGAACATTGTTCCTGCTAATTTTGGCATTAACATATTATAAATGACCTTATATCCCGTTAATAGTAAAACAATCGGAATAACCGATCCTAACACACCTAACAGTAAACCTTCTAATAAGAACGGCCAACGAATAAAGTTATTAGTTGCCCCTACCAATCTCATAATCTCAATCTCACGTCGTCTTGCCATGATCGTTATTTTGATAGTATTAGAGATTAAGAACATCGCAGTAAATAATAGTCCGAAAATCAGTACTATACCGATATTACGACCTACCGAAACTGCATTAAATAATTTTTGAACTTGTTTTTTACCATAAATTACTTCATCAATATATTTTAAGCCTTCAATTTTTTTGGCTACTGGTGCGATTTGTTCTGGAGAATCTGTTTTAACAATAAACGTATCATTTAATGGATTTTGCTGTTCAAACAGTTGGAATGCTTTTCCATCTTCTCCCATACTTTTGATTAGATTGTTTAATTCTTGATCTTTCGATGAGAACTTTACAGTAGTTACATGATCTAATTTTTTGATTTCTTCTTTTAAAGTAGCTTGTTGATCTTTGTTGGCTGTTAAATCAACCAAAACACGTACTTCAACATCTTTTTCTAAAGTTGTTCCAATGTGATTAACATTCAAAATTACGGTTAAAAATACGCCAACAAGCATTAAAGTAACTGCAACAGCACTTACCGATGCAAACGTCATCCAACCATTTCGTTTTAAACTACGTAGACCTTCACGAACATGTCTTCTTGCAGTTCTAGCTTTCATAACCGTACACTCCTCTCGCTTGGTCGCGTACAATTTTTCCAGCTTCAATTGCGATTACACGTCGCTTTATCGTATTTACGATTTCTTTATTATGAGTTGCCATTACTACAGTTGTTCCACGTTCATTGATTTCTTTAAATATATCCATAATCTCCCATGTTGTTTCAGGATCTAGATTACCTGTTGGCTCATCGGCGATCACAACTTGTGGTTTATTTACAATAGAACGGGCAATCGAAACACGTTGCTGTTCACCACCAGAAAGCTCTGTTGGTAAGAATCGCGCTTTATGTTTTAACTTAACAAGGTCAAGTACTTCCATTACTCTCTTCTTAATTGTTTTCGGATTTTCTTCAATAACTTCAAGTGCAAATGCAATATTTTCATAAACTGATAAAGTCGGTAATAATTTATAGTCTTGGAAAACTACCCCAATATTTCTACGTAATAAAGGAACTTTTTTATCCTTCATATGGCTTAAATCCATTCCATTAATTAAGATTGTACCCTTTGATGGTCTTTCTTCACGATACATCATTTTAATGAATGTCGACTTTCCGGCACCACTTGGTCCCACGACATACACAAATTCACCTTGGCGAATTTTTACATTAATACCATCTACCGCAAGAACACCATTAGGATAAGTCTTATAAACATCTTTTAACTCAATCATGACATTCTCCTTAATTTTTTGTTCCGTTTTCTTCTATCAAACTATATAAGATCCATTCTGGATGAAATTATACTTTACTTTACTTGATCTTATTATTTCGCCTGCTATTTACATATTTCGATAAATTCAGCTAAGCTCCTCTATTATACCACTTAAAAAATGTCAAAATTGATAAATTTATGTTACATTTTAATAATAGTCAAGATTATTTCCGAACGATTTAAGAGCTTATTTAACAAATTATGGAAAAATGTAACTAAAATGAAAAGAAACAGACCTTTTCTAATTAACAGAAAATTGTCTGTTTCTTTCATTTTTTTCTATAATAATTAAAACATTTTATTTTTTAGTCGCAAGCCATTTCGCTACACTTTTCGCGTCATTTCCTTGAACAACTCCACTAGGCATTGAACCTCTTCCATCATGGATAATATTTTCTATTTCTTTTTCAGAATATTTCGCTCCGACCTTTTTTAAGCTTGGTCCAATTACACCTTCTAATTCTCCACCATGGCAGCTAGCACAGCTTTGTTTAAATAACTTTTCCCCATTAGCAACTGAAACCGGCTCACCTGAATCATTATTTTTACTAGAATTATTATTTGAACCACATGCTGTAATCGTTAACAGCATACCACCAGTTATAAAAGCAAGAAGTAGTTTTTTCACAAAAATCATCGCCCCTTTAAAAATCCATAACTATAGTCTACTACTAATAAAATTATTTATTTTACCTTATTATGTCAAGTTTGTGAAACCTTCTCCAAGTACTTCTGTTGCATCTACAACTGTAATGAAAGCATTTCGATCAACTGACCGAACGATATCGCGTAAAGAAGAAAATTCAGTTTGATCAAGTACACACATTAATACTAAACGGTCTTCATTTGTATATCCACCAACACCGGTTAACTTTGTTACTCCACGATCTAATTGGTGAACAATTGCTGTTGTTACAGGCTCCACTTCTGAAGTAATAATTAGTGCCATTTTTGATCTAGCAAGACCGATTTGAACTAAATCAATTGTTTTACTCGTAACAAAAAGTGCGATTAGTGCATACATACCACTTTCAAGATTAAACACGATTGCAGATGTAAGTACAATTAATCCGTCAATAAATGCTACACAAATCCCAAGTGATAAACCAGTATATTTATGAACAATTTGAGCTGCTAAATCTGTTCCACCAGTAGATGCTTTACCACGGAACACGATTCCTAAACCTAAACCAATAAATAGTCCTCCAAAAATTGATGCTAAAAGTGGATTATCAGTTGCAGGTTTTATATTGTATAAATCAACTAAATAAACAACAAGTGGAATAAAAATTGTTCCAACTAATGTTTTAGCGCCGAATTGTCTACCTAAGAAAATTACACCTGCTATAAATAAAGGAATATTAAAAGCCCATTGTACAAACGCTGGATTAAATCCCATAGTGCTCTTTAGAATCGTCGAAATACCGCTGACCCCTCCAGAAGCAATATGATTTGGTAATAAAAACACACAAAACGCGACAGCAATAATTGCAGAACCAATTAATACAAAAAAGTACTCAAAAAACGTTTTACCCCACCCTACAGTTAGAGCAGTAGAATATCTGACCTTTTTCAAACTTATCCCCCTCAATATTTCTCACTTACAGACAACTTTTCTATTTTATATCCTGTATATCGGATACACTCTCTATTTTTTATTATGAAAAAAACAATAAGATTTAATTACATATAAACAAAATTTACTTTCTTCTATTTGTAAAACAACTTAAAAATAAATATGATTCATATAACCCCTTCACATTAGTAAGGTAGAATCCTTATTAATCCCCTAAAGAAAAAAGCTCAAAAGAATAACATCTCAATAATTAAGAGATGTCTTTTTAGACAAAGTCCCACAAATTTGATGATCAGACTAATTGCAAGTGTTTGGCAGGCAGTCTGATCGTAGATTTTATAGGTTAAAAGATAGATTTACAGCTAACTAAATGATTAAATATACCTCTTTTGTCCCCAAAGATTAGGGCTGGTAAGAAAGAAGTTTCCCCCAATCTTATCAGCCCATTTTTCAACATTAAATCTTAGAACGTAAGTAAGCATCAATAAATGGATCAAGATCTCCATCCATTACTGCATGTACATTACCAACCTCTGTGTTTGTTCGATGATCTTTAACCATTGAGTATGGGTGGAAAACATATGAACGAATTTGACTTCCCCAGCCAATTTCTTTTTGTTCTCCACGGATTTCATCTAGTTGAGCTTGTTGCTCTTCTATTTTACGTTGATATAGTTTTGCTTTTAACATTTTCATTGCATGTTCACGGTTTTTAATTTGTGAACGTTCTGTTTGACATGTTACTACAGTGTTAGTTGGAACATGCGTAATACGTACTGCTGAGTCAGTTGTATTAATGTGCTGACCACCCGCTCCACTTGCACGATACGTATCAATTTTTAAATCTTCTGTACGTATATCGATTTCAATTTCTTCATTGAACTCAGGCATTACTTCGCAAGAAACGAAAGAAGTATGACGACGACCTGATGAATCGAAAGGAGATATACGTACTAAACGATGAACGCCTTTTTCTGCTTTTAAATAGCCATAAGCATTATGGCCTTTAATTGCTAAAGTTACGCTCTTAATACCAGCCTCATCACCAGGTAGATAATCTAAGGTTTCGACTTTAAATCCACGTTTTTCAGCCCATCTAGTGTACATACGTAATAACATTGAACCCCAGTCTTGAGACTCAGTTCCACCTGCTCCTGGGTGAAGTTCAAGAATTGCATTATTTTTATCATATGGCTCGCTTAATAATAATTGAAGTTCAAAATCATTCAGTTTTCCAGTTAAAGCTTTTACTTCAGTTACTAATTCTTCAAATAGTTCGTCGTCATTTTCTTCTTTAACTAACTCATAAGTTACTTCAAGATTCTCATATCCATCATTTAAATCATTGAATTCATTAATGACTTCTTTTAAACCATTTACTTCACTAATTACTACTTGTGCAGCTTTTTGATCATCCCAAAAATCCGGCTCTGACATGAACGCTTCAAGCTCATCTAGTCTTGCTTGTTTTGTTTCGACGTCAAAGAGACCCCCTAAATGCTTGAAGGCGTTTCGCCATCTTTTCTAGTTCTTGCTTCACTTCTACTAATTCCATTACATAACACCTCGATTAAATTTTACGAACAATAAAAAGCAGGTAAAGACAAGTAGTAAAGTAAGAATAACCTTTTAAAGTTACTCCTCTTTTCTAATCACTACTTGCCTTTGCCCCTTTTCATTTAGTTTCTATTTTATTAGATTCCTTTACCGTGGCAGTTTTTATACTTCTTACCTGATCCACAAGGACAATCTTCATTACGGCCAGTTTCTTCGCCTTTTACGATTGGTTTTTTCTTTACTTCACCTTCACCATCATTACTTACATGAATTGCATCGCCTTGAACAGCTTCACGCTCTACATCAGCTTCAATTTCAGCTTTCATAATAATGCGAGATACCTCTTCTTCAATTGAAGCAATCATCTCTTCAAACATTGCGAAGCCTTCCATTTGATATTCACGTAGTGGATCAATTTGTGCATACGCACGTAAATGGATTCCCTCGCGAAGTTGATCCATTGAATCGATATGAGCCATCCACTTGCTATCAACAGTACGTAATAATACAACTTTTTCAAACTCACGCATTTGTTCAACTGGTAAAGCTACCTGTTTTTCTTCGTAACGCTCGAATACTGTTTTTTGAATTAATTCAACCATTTCATCCGGTTCAATTACACGTAATTGTTCAACTGTGATTTCATCTTCATTTAATAAGTTTGCTTCTAAGAAATCAATGACTCCTTCTAAATTCCACTCTTCTTGAAGCTGCTCGTTTGGAGTATGAGCTTGAACTACTCTGTTAATAGTACCTTCAATCATATTCTTAACGATTGGTTGTAAATCATCTGAATCAATAACTTCAGAACGTTGAGCATATATAACTTCACGTTGTTGACGTAATACATCATCATATTGAAGTAATTGTTTACGAGCATCAAAGTTATTACCCTCTACTCGTTTTTGTGCAGATTCAACTGCACGTGAAACCATTTTACTTTCAATCGGTTGAGAATCATCTAATCCTAAACGGTCCATCATAACTGATAAATTTTCTGAACCAAAACGACGCATTAATTCATCTTCCATTGATAAATAGAAAGTTGTCACACCAGGGTCACCTTGACGACCAGAACGACCACGTAACTGATTATCAATACGACGGCTTTCATGACGCTCTGTACCAATTACAGCTAAACCACCAAGCTCACGAATGCCTTCTCCTAGTTTGATATCTGTACCACGACCAGCCATGTTTGTGGCAATCGTAACTGCGCCACGGTGACCAGCTAATGCGATAATATCAGCCTCACGTTCATGGTTTTTTGCATTTAATACTTCGTGTTTAACACCTTTACGCTTTAACAATTGTGAGATTAATTCTGAAGTCTCGATCGCTACTGTACCAACTAGAACTGGTTGCCCAGCTTTGTGACGCTCTACGATTTCATCAACAACAGCATTAAATTTCCCAGTCATTGTTTTATATACTAGATCAGGTTTATCCATACGAGCAATTGGTCTGTTCGTAGGAATAACTAGAACATTCATATTGTAAATATTACGGAATTCTTCTTCCTCAGTTTTAGCTGTACCTGTCATACCCGAAAGTTTTTTGTACATACGGAAGTAGTTTTGGAAAGTAATTGTCGCAAGCGTCATACTTTCGTTTTGAATTTTTAATCCTTCTTTAGCTTCGATCGCTTGGTGAAGACCTTCACTGTATCGACGGCCTTTCATTAAACGACCAGTAAATTGGTCAACGATTACAATTTCACCATCTTGAACTACATAATCTACATCGTGAGTCATCGTCACGTGAGCACGTAATGCCTGAGTAATATGATGGTTTAAGTTAACGTTTTTCAAATCAAACAGGTTTTCAACGCCAAAAGCTTTTTCAGCACGTGAAATACCATCTTCAGTTAATAAAACTGATTTTGTTTTTACATCGTACGTATAATCTTTATCTAGCTTAAGCATTCCAACAAAAGCATTTGCAGCAATATAAGATTGTGCAGACTGTTTTGCTTGTCCAGAAATAATTAATGGGGTACGTGCTTCGTCAATTAAAATTGAGTCAACCTCATCGATAATAGCATAGTTTAGTGGACGTTGAACTCTTTGTTCAGCGTATACAACCATGTTATCACGTAAATAGTCAAATCCTAATTCATTATTTGTACTATACGTAATATCACAAGCATATGCTTCACGCTTTTCATCTGGTTCCATACTATTTAAGTTTAGACCAACAGTAAGTCCTAAGAACTCATATAATTCACCCATTTCACGAGCATCACGACTAGCTAAGTATTCATTGACTGTAACAACGTGAACACCTTCGCTACTTAATGCATTTAAGTAAACAGGTAAAGTGGAAGTTAAAGTTTTACCTTCCCCAGTTTTCATTTCTGAAATATTACCTTCATGTAAGGAAATTCCACCTAATAACTGTACAGGATATGGAGTCATACCAAGCACACGGGTAGCCCCTTCACGAACAACAGCAAATGCTTCAACTAAAATATCATCAAGAGTTTCACCTTTTTGTATACGCTCTTTAAATTCAAATGTTTTACCACTAAGTTCATCATCAGATAATTTTGCATACTGATCCTGTAAAGATAACACTTGATCAACTTGTTTTTGCATTTTATTTAATTGTCGCTGATTAAGATCAAAAACCTTTTTTATCATTCCAAGCATTCGTAACGCTCCTCTATTATAAAGTCATAAACTAAAATGTCATTAAGTTATTAGATACTATTTCTAATTTTATCATTAAATGAAGATACGTGACAACCTTATGTCGAGAATGTTCTATTAGAATTAATTAATATTTTAGAAAATAAGCAAAAAAACCAAAAAAGGACTAAGCTAATTGTTCAGCTCAGTCCTTTTATTATTATTTTTTTAATTTTTATTTGGCTTCAATTAAACCATAACGCCCATCTTTTCTAGCGTAAACGATGTTCGTTTTATTCGTTTCACCATTTAAGAATACAAAGAAGTTATGACCTAACATATTCATTTGTAACACTGCTTCTTCTGCATCCATAGGTTTTAGATCAAATTGCTTTGTACGAACTAACTCAATATCATTTTCGTGCTCTTCTACTGCAACAGCTGATTCAGTAGTCGATGGTGCAAACATGAATTTTAATGAACCTTTTTCTCTTAACTTGCGATTTACTTTTGTTTTGTGTTTTCTAATTTGACGATCTAGTTTATCAATAACTAAATCGACAGCTGCATACAAATCTGAATGCTCTTCTTCTGCACGTAATAACATATACGTTCCAGGAATAGTTACTTCAATTCTTTGCTTGTCGTGGAATACCTTAGCATTAACTCTCGCCGATAACTCTTCGTCAAAATAACGATCAAATCGCGATAATTTTTTATCTACGTAATCACGAATAGCTGGAGTAATTTCAATATTTTCGCCTCGGATGTTTAGCATCATATGGGTTTCCTCCTTCATCAAGCTCCAAATAGTGAAAGCTGTCATATTTATATTCTACACTTCTATCTCTATTTCCTCCTTGAAATTTTTGTCAAATATGAGAAATTTCTGTGTCCGTTTTATGAACTTTTACTGTTTATATCAGATTATATTTTTATAATAATTTAAAGATACTCAAAAATTTTCCAAAACAAACAAAGGCTTACTCAAATGAGTAAGCCCTCGTGGTCCGAATCTATATAAGCAAATACTTACTTATTAACGGAAAAAATTAAATTTTAGTAACATTAGCAGCTTGAGGTCCACGGTTACCTTCAACGATTTCGAAGCTAACTGCTTGGCCTTCTTCTAAAGATTTGTAACCTTCTGCGTTGATAGCTGAGAAATGTACGAATACATCGTCTCCATCTTCACGCTCGATAAATCCAAAACCTTTTTCTGCATTAAACCATTTTACTTTACCTTGCATTCAAATCCATTCCCTTCAGTCGAAAACTTGTGAATCTTCTCCACATTTCAACTATACATCATAAAACTAGAACAAGTCAAAAGTAGCTTATCGCCTTTTTTTTCACGAATTCGACAAATAACGAAAAATTCTAATTATTTTCCTTACCTATCATATTCGCTTACCTTTTGACTTGTCCCATTATTTTTTCCTATTTTTATAAAAAGAAATTTTATAACATTTTTCCTACAAACCTCTGCTCTCTACACCTTAAATCTAAAAGGTACAGTAGTTACAATAACGCTTCGTTTATGAAGTAAATACGCTCGAAGTAATAAGCTTGATTGATTATGTAAAACATTATGCCAATTTTTTCTCGTAATAAACTGTGGTATTAAAACTGTAATTTCAAAACCTTGTTCATGAGCTTTTGCTTCCATTTCATCTATTACTTTTAAAAGAGGTCTTGTGATCTCTCGATACTCAGAGTGAACAACAATTAATTTTACGTTAGGATTCCATGCTTCCCATTTTTCTCTCATTTGCTCTTCACTTTCTTTATCAAAAGAAATGTAAACAGCATAGACTTCATCAGCAATCCCTTGAGCATATTGCATTGTACGTTCAACTACTTTTGTAATCCCAGCGACAGGAACTACCATGATATTTCCACTAATTTTTTCAGGAATATCATTATTTAATCTTAATTGGTCACCTACTGCTTCATAATGCTTACGTATTCTTAAGAATAGAATAACAATCAAAGGTAAGAAAATAAATATGGACCAAACTTGATTTAACTTAGTCGTTAAGAAAATAATCGAAACTGTTGCTGAAATAAATGCTCCAACAAAGTTGGCAGTTAATTTCGGTAACCAGCCAGCAGGTTTTTCCCTAATCCATTTAATTACCATACCTGTTTGAGAAAGTGTAAATGGTACAAATACACCAACAGCATATAATGGAATTAATGCTTCTGTTTTACCTTGGAAAGCAATAATTAATAAAATTGAAGCTATACCAAGTGTAATAATACCATTTGAATAGCCTAGACGATCTCCTCGAAGTAAGTACATTCTTGGCATAAATTTATCACTTGCTAAGTTATAAGCTAGTAATGGGAATGCAGAAAATCCTGTATTAGCTGCTAATACAAGGATTAGCGCCGTTGTCCCTTGTATAAAGAAATAGATTATATTTCGTCCGAAAATATCAGAACCTAATTGGGACATAACTGTTTCTTCTGCATTTGGTACAATTCCATACCAGTAAGCTAAAAACATAACTCCAGAAAATAGTACTGCTAAAATCGACCCCATCATCAATAGTGTTTTTGCCGCATTTTTATCTGAAGGTTCTTTAAAGTTCGGAATAGCATTTGAAATTGCTTCTACACCGGTTAAGGCTGAGCAACCAGATGAAAATGCTTTTAAAAGAATAAAGAGCGAAATCCCTGGAACAGCAGTACCAATCGCTGAATGTGCTGTTTGTGGTGCATGGCCTGTAAAGACATTATATAAACCTACGATAATGATGATAACAAGTGCTACAACGAATAAATAAACCGGATATGCCAAAATTGAAGCAGATTCAGTTAGTCCGCGTAAGTTTAAAATTGTAATACATATAACCAAAATAACAGCAATAAATACTGTATGAGCATGCAAGACTGGAAAGGCGGATGTAATCGCGTCCGTTCCTGCAGACACACTAACCGCTACAGTCAAGATATAGTCAACTAGCAAGGATCCACCGGCAACTAAACCTGGAATAACACCGAGGTTTTGCTTAGATACGACATAAGCGCCACCACCGTGAGGATAACTAAAAATAATTTGGCGATAAGATAAAATTAATGCTAATAATAAAATCAGTACGCCTATACCAATCGGAACCGAATACCAATACGCTACCGCCCCAACCGTAGTTAAAACGATCAGAATCTGCTCCGGACCGTATGCTACTGAAGAAAGCGCATCTGACGATAGAATTGCCAAGGCCTTCGTATTCGATAACTTTTGTTCACTTAACTCTGTTGACTTAAGTGGTTTACCAATTAAGTATCGTTTTAAAATCGATAACATATGTACACCTCTACATAAAAAGTAAATAACTAAACCATTTGAGTTTATCACATTATTAGAAAAAATTGTGTGATATATTAAGAAAATCTTTCCATTATTTTATTAAGTTTTTGTCAAAATAATTAATATTAACTTTCCTCTAAATCAAATTAAAATACTATAAAATGAATGACCACTTTAAAAAACTTCACGCCCCAAATAACAGAAGATTATGTTTCGGATGAAAATCCTATTTTATATCCTTGCCTAAACACAGAAAGAACTTAACTTTTTTGCTAAGTTCTTTTCTTTTTCTTCTTATTTAATTAACAATTTTTGTAACAACCCGGTTCGATTGTTAGTCTTTATTTCTTATTAAAATAACTAAGCATTTTTTCAGCCACTTTCATTGGTTGAACTTTGTATGTTCCCTCGTCTATTTGTTTTTTTAATTGCTGTATACGTTCATCACGTTTTTCGAATATCTGATTAGCGGTTTGATAATCCTTCGCTTGAGGGGAGAATTCTATTTTTCCTTCTTGTTCTCGTTTATTTTGTTCAATTTTTTCTACGTTGTATTGATGTAAATGAACTTTGTCCTCATCAGATATATTACCCTTCATTTTTCTCACCTCATCGCTAATCGTTTTATACGCTTTATTATTAAATTACGATCCTTTAGCTGTATTTTTGTTTTATTCTGTCCAATGACCACTATTTATATCGGTAAAACTCGTAGTAAAATTAAGTTCTATAAAATTAACAAGCCTCCAAGCTTTATGCCCGAATTAATGTGAGGGAATGTACTTCAGAAGCACCATTTTGTAACAATATCGTTGCGGCATCTTGTATCGTTTTACCAGTTGTATACACATCGTCAAGTAATACAATCGGTTCGTTATCTATTTTTTCCTCACCACAAAAAGAAAAAACTTGTTCTCGGCTAAGTCTTTCATAACGGTTTAATTTACTTTGTTTTTCAGTATGAATTCTTTCTAAACAATTTGTTAAGTTTAAACCTGCATATTGTGCAAGCACTTCAACTTGATTAAAGCCTCTTTCCTTTAGCCTCGCATCACTTAGAGGTATTGGAACTATTTTATAATTTTTGAAAGAATTTTCATAGTATTCCCTCAAATCATTTGCAAATATGGATGCTAACTGAATATCACCACAAAATTTAAAATGATTGAGCCACTCTTTTACTTCATTTGTGTAATGAAATATCGACTGATTAATAATTAACGGCACATCTAACTTTAAACTCATATACTCTACACAATTTTTACAATGCTTTTGATTCTCCATAATGCAACCACAACAAATTTCACAAACAGGACCTATTATTTTTTTAAATTTCGCTATACATTGTGAACAAGCTGATTCATTGCTTAGAAAAAACAATTTATGCAAGGAAAACTTCTCAATAAATCGAACACCACAATATACACAAATCACTTATTATCCAACCAGCCTTTCTCGATACCTAAATGATTCATTAGAAGTATTTGCTTTTTAGCTTTTAACATTTCTTCACTAATTCCATTGTGGAAAAAGATTACCTCTCCATTTGCATAATTAATATGTCTACCAGCACGCCCAGCAATTTGAACTAGTGCACTTTCTGTAAAAGTCTCTTCATCAGCACCTAGTACTGCAATTTGGCTATTCGAAATCGTAACGCCTCTCTCTAAAATTGTCGTTGTAATTAAAACTTGAGTATCACCGTTTCGAAAAGCACTTACTTTTTCATGTCTTTGTGGATCTTGACTATGAACTGATGCCGATTTAACTGTTATCTTTTTAACAGCCTCTTCTATGAAAACACATTCATTAATTGTAGGGACAAACAAAAAGATAGGGCAGCCTTTTTGAATAAATAATTTTATCCATTTTTCTAAAGGATTTGGAAGTTTTGGTGTTTTTCGGATTGTTTTACGCCAGTTACCGATCCATTTAAAGCTAGGTACTGGTAGAGGTTGCCTGTGGTATCTTGCGGGGACCATTACATTTTTGATTTTGTTTTTTAGCGCAAGTAGTTGTTGTTCACTAGATGGGGTAGCTGTCATTTGTACTGTAGAACCTTTAATCGTTCTTGATTCATTTGCAACCCAGTGCAAATGTGTTTCAATATTATAAGGAAAAGCATCAACCTCATCAATAATTAATAAGTGGAAGGTATGTCTAAATTTCATTAACTGATGTACTGTACAAATCGTTATCCTATTTTCATCCCATTTCTCTTCACTACCTCCATAAAGTACTGCAATTGAAATAGTAGGGAAGGCCTGTCTGAATCGAATCGATAGCTCTAAAACAACATCTACTCGTGGAGTTGTAATACAAACTAATTTTCCTTGCTGCAGTGCAGCTTCAATCCCTTCAAACAACATTTCTGTTTTCCCTGCACCACAAACTGCCCAAAGTAACAAATTCTGATTATCGTTCACAGCTTCAACTACTTTAATAGAAGCTTCTTTTTGCTGTGGTGAGAGTTTACCATCCCATTCGAGTCCAGAGATTGAGGTATCGAATTTCATATCCACTTCATTAATGACTAGCTCAGTACATGTCGACATCTTTCCCATAGTGATACATTTTCGACAATACGTACACTGTGATGAACATTTAGCACAAAAATGAGTAGCGAAAAAGTGTTGATTTTGATTACCACAACGAAAGCATTGATAACGATTTTTAACTTTTTGAACCGCTTGAATGATTAGACTTGTTGAGGGGATGTCCTGAAGGTTTATTGTGGAGAGAAGTTGGAGTTTTCTACCGTAAAATTTGTCCATTTTTAACCTACTTTCTTATAAGAAATATTTTGAGGGATAAAACTTGGGAGTTTTAAAAAGGTCCCACATAAATATGACCATCTTCAAATATTACATCCAATTAGTCACTAACGACGTTAATTCCAGTGAAATTTCCTTGTCAAATATATAGATTTATTGTGACGATCTTTTAGTGACTACATTATTAAAAATCCATTTTCAATAATTCTACAGTTCATTTATAAAGTAGACTAAAAATAATTCAATTCGAGTTAAAAATGAAGTATTTTTGATCAAATTCTATATAAACTCCTAAAAAATTAACAACTTTAATTGAAATTGAACAAAATCTACAATAGTTTATTGAGTTTTTCTTTTTAAATGCGATTTCGCTTATTTTATTTGTGATAACAAGGTTTTATTTGTGATTTTCTATTTTTAATTGCGATTACTTGTTTTTATTTGCGATGCTCACATTTAATTACGTTATCAAATTCCCACTGGAAAAAACAAAAAAAGCCCCTAATCAAAGGAGCTCCTACTCAAACAATGTACCAACCTAATCCTAAAGCACCTTCTCCAAGGTGCGTTCCAATTACTGGGCCAAAATATGAAATTTCTAATTCAACATTCGGATATGTTTCACTAAGTTGTTGGGCTAACTTTTTTGCATCGCCTTCACGATTGGAGTGAATAACAACTGCTTTCATTTTTTCGCCTTTTGATGCAACTTCGCCAAATAAATCTGTAATTCGTTTCATTGCCTTTTTTTCAGTTCGAATTTTTTCAAAGGCGACAATTTGTTTGTCTACAAATGTTAGAATTGGCTTTACTTGTAGTAAACTTCCTACAAATGCTTGTGCACTCGAAAGTCTTCCACCACGTTGTAGGTGATCTAAATCAAAAACCATAAAGTAAGCATTTGCAGATTGTTTTATTTCATCTAAACGCTCAATGATTTCAGTTGGTCCAGCACCTTTCTTTGCCATTTTCGCAGCTTCAATGACATAAAACCCTTGGACCATGCAGCTAATTTCTGAATCGTAAGCGACTACTTCTAAGTTATCAATCATTGAACCAGCTGATACAATACTTTGATAGGTTCCACTAATTCCACTTGATAAAGTGATCGCAACAACAGCCTCATATTCTTTTGAAAGCTGTTCAAATTTTTCAATAATCGTGCCGTATGCAGGCTGTGAAGTTTTTGGAAGCTCCTTTTGTTCACGGACCTTGAGGAAAAACTGTTCGGCTGTAATTTCAACTTCTTCTTGGTAGGACGCATCTCCGAAGATTACATTAAGAGGCAACATATGTATATCTAAAGAATCTCTTACTTCCTTTGGGATATAGGATGTACTATCTGTAACAATTGCAGTTCTCATTGTCATATCCTTTCTTATTATATATAGTAACGTTTAACTATGTATTTAATGGTTTAATTTTACACAACTAATTAAGTAAAATCATTGTATTTTATTCTCTTTACTCTGAGTCAATTCGACAACACAGTTAGACTTAGAAAGACTTATTATACTTAAAAGGCTATTTATTGAAAAGAAAAAGTGGCGATTTTATTGATTCTATGTTTTAGACTAAAAGCGAAAAATAAAATATATTGTTCTTTGTCTATAAACTAAAACAGAGTACCGATCATCCGATACTCTGCTTTTTGCACCTAATTATTTCACTTCTACCCAAGCGTTTCGAATTGCCGTTACTACAGCATGGGTACGGTCATTTACCTCTAGTTTTTGTAGAATATTACTTACATGGTTTTTGACAGTTTTTTCACTAATAAAGAGAGCTTCACCAATAGCACGGTTACTTTTACCATCTGCTAACATTTGAAGTACTTCACATTCTCTTCTAGTAAGTAAATGTAATGGACGGCGCACTTCTACTTCTCGAGATTTAAATAATTGTTCTTTAAGTGATAGTCTTCTAAATTCTTCTACTAGGTTGTGAGTTATCTTTGGGTGTAAATAACATCCACCTTTTGTAACGACTTTAATTGCTTCAATTAGTGTATCAGAGTCCATTTCTTTTAATAAATAGCCTCTTGCACCTACTTTTAGGACATGAGTTACATACGATTCATCATCATGAATTGATAAAATGATTACTTTTGCTTCAGGATGTTTTTCTAGCAATGCTTTTGTAGCTATTACTCCGTTCATTGTCGGCATGTTTATATCAACAATAAATACATCTACTTGATGTTGATCCATGATATTTACAACTTCTGTACCGTCAGAACCTTCAGCAACAACATCAAAACTCTCTTCAAAATCTAGGATTCTCTTAATTCCTTCACGAAACAATTTATGGTCATCTACAATTGCAATTCTAGTTTTCATTTCATTACTCCTCTGTTTATTTGTTCTAGTATGCTTATCTATCGAAATTTGTAGAAATTGGTATTTTTTTCTAAATTATAGTATATTTTAACATATTTTATGAGTAGTTACGACGCAAATCTCCGAAAAACGTGAAACAAAATTTTACTTTTAGAAATTTTCAGACGTTTTATTTTGAAATGACATTTCTAATTCATTCTCTATATCTACATCTAAAGTGATCCTAATTTTCGTACCTACGTCTAGTATTGATTCGATTTTAAAATCTCCATTTAATAACTCAACTCGTTCTTTCATTCCTATTAACCCAAAAGAGTTTTCACTTTGGCCTTTTCCAACAAGAAAACCTACTCCATCATCCTGTACGAAAACATTAATTTTGTTACTTAAAAACTCTAATCTCACAAAAATTGTTGATGGATCGGCATGCTTACATGCGTTTTGAACTGCCTCTTGGATGATCCGAAAGATTGCAACTTCTATTTTTGAATTAAGTCTTTTTTTGCTTTGACCGCAATATTCAAATTTCATTTCAATATGCTTATATGATTCAAGCGATTTTAAATATTTATTAAGGGCTGGAACTAAACCTAAATCATCTAAAGCCATTGGGCGTAGATCGTATATAATTCTTCTAACTTCCCCTAATGCACAACGGACTTGTTCCTTTATATCACCTAATTCTTTTCTTGCATCTTCTTCTGGTCTTTGGCGATATGTTTTTATTAAAAAGTCTGACTGCATTAATATACTGGCTAACGTTTGGGCTGGTCCATCATGAATTTCGCGTGATAACTTTATACGCTCCACTTCCTGAGCTTGTATCAATTGAAATCCGAACTCTTGTTTTTGTTTTACATCTTCAAGTAAATGACTAACTTGCTTAGAGTCTGTATTAAGGTAGTTTAAAACAATTGAAATACGTGCAACTAATAATTCTGCTTTTTGTAGCTTCTCTAACAAAGTCTGAAGTCTATTTTCTAATTCTTTTCTACGATGATTTAGAACTTTTTCTTCCTTTAATGAAAGAAAATGCTGTTCCTGAATAGTTTGGACAGTTTCATATACTGACTTTACTCGAGATTCAGTATACTGATTAATATCCCCATCAACTTCAGTTAATTTTTGGCGAGCCGCTCGGGCTAATAAATCTAATCTAACCGTATTTTCAATCTTCTCTACTACTTGTAATTTTACTTCTTCAAGCTCTACTCCTAATTTCTCGTATTCTGAGCGAGTATCTTCAACAATTCCAAACACATGGGACTTACTATCTATAACAGATGAGAGCATATTATCCATGATTTCGTCTAGTGTCTGATTGTCCATTTTCCTAGCTGTCATCCACCTTTTCCCCCATTAGCCTATTACTAAATGACTAATAAATTTATATATATCTAATATTATAATGTAATTAGGATTATAATTGTACAAAAATTTGAAATAAGCAAAAATTTTAATTTTTCCGATTCAAACCTTATATTACCAATATATATTGATATTTTATTATAAGTTTTAAAAAATACATACCCTTCTATAACTTCCTTAACACAACGTTAACAAGTATTACAAAAATATTACGATTGACCCAATAAAAAAGCTGATTCCTGTAAAAGAATCAGCTTTCTGCCTATTTATTGATTGGTACTATTTTCATTTTCAGAACTACTATCTGAATTAATTGTATTAGTTGTTTTTGTTGTAGGTGGTTTTTCTAAACCTAAGTGAACTCGGAATTTACTAGTAATTTCTTTTACACTTTCCTCTTCAGGAACATAATAGTAAATACCGTGAATCGTATCATCGTGACCTTTTAATTTTATAGTTTCCAAGTCATTTTCAGTGATATTAGGTAAATGCTTCGCAAGTGAAATACCACCGCTTATTTTCATGTTTGTACTAATATTTTTGCTGAACACTTTCGCATATTGATCCATTTTCATGATTGTTTCAGGTGATTTTAATTCAGTTAAGATCGCTTTAATTACTTGCTGTTGTCTTTCTTCACGCCCAAAGTCACCACGAGGATCACGTTTACGCATACGAGAATATGCTAATGCCTGTTCTCCATCTAATTTCATCGGACCTTTTTTAAAGTAAACCTTTCTCCTTGGTGTAGTATCTGTATTTTCCCAGAAGTCAAAAGGTACATCAACAGTAATTCCACCAACAGCGTCAACTATGTTTTTAAAGCCATTAAAGTCGACAGTAACGTAATAATCAATTGGTACATTTAAGAATTGCTCAACCGTATCAACTGTTAATTGTAAACCGCCATATGAATATGCATGGTTTATTTTAGTTTTATCTGCATGTCCAGGGATACTTACATATGTATCTCGAGGAATACTCATTGTTTTTATTGTCTCCGTTTTAGGGTTAAAGGTAGCAAGGATCATCGAGTCAGTTCGTCCACCTTTTCCACCAGTTGAATAGTTCTCAATCCCTAAGAAGAGAATCGATATTGGATCTTTCGATA
Source organism: Gottfriedia sp. NPDC057948 (assembly GCF_042887255.1). Lineage (NCBI taxonomy): Bacteria > Bacillati > Bacillota > Bacilli > Caryophanales > Bacillaceae > Gottfriedia > Gottfriedia sp. NPDC057948. The sequence goes on along the minus strand of NZ_JBHVPN010000002.1, from coordinate 295,756 downwards.
TTGCAACTTTTTCATTTCTTAAGTTTGAAGAAATATCTTCTCCCTTTGTTGCTTTATTTAATTCAAGATATGTTCTAACGCCTTTATATCCTACAAACACTAAGGCTACTATAATGATAAGTAATAATACCCTAGCAATTAAGCCTCTCTTTTTCTTTCTTCTTTTCTTGGCCATTTTTCGAGAATGATTCTGATTCATATTTCGAATAGACCTCCTTTAAAGTTAGTATGATTGTTCTATTTGAAATTAGTCATATATTTACTATTTATAAAGCAAGACTACTACATGTATTTAACAATACTTTCATTTATATGGCAACTACCATTTGTTAACTCAATCATCCAGTTTTTGAAGATCTCTACTTCATTAATCTTAATCCAAAGTTCAAAGCTTACTTCTTCCATATGGTTAACATTTTCTAAATGATAATGTGAGTTCCGTAAAGCGAACTCTACTTTGCCTAACAATTTATAATTAATCTTTACGTTCATTACTTTAACTAATGAACGCTCAACAATTCCAACAGCATTTAACCCTTCACTGACTGCCTGTCCATATGCACGAATTAAGCCTCCTGCTCCAAGCTTTTTACCGCCAAAATACCTTGTTACAACAACAACTGTATCTTTTAATCCTCTCTTTTTCAAAACTTCTAACATTGGAACTCCAGCCGTACCACTCGGTTCACCATCATCATTGGCTTTTTGAATTTCATCATTTTCACCGATTAAATAAGCTGAGCAATTATGAGATGCATCAAAATGCTTTTTTTTAATTTCTGAAATGAATCGTTGCGCATCAACTTCAGTTTTCGCTTCATTTATGTAACAAATAAATTTCGATTTTTCAATCTCAATCTCATGACTACCAAAGCCACAAACAGTGAAATAATTCGCTAGCATTTAACACCTAACCTTTCGACTAAATTAAACAAAATTTCGACTCACTTCAATATATTACTACAATTATTCATTCCATTCCTTAAAAAACACTAACATTCTTCAAAAGTAAGTATTTACTGACAAGATTTTATACAGTAACATTAGAAATAATGCTTAATAACTTAATTTTAAACTTTAGCAACTACAATATGATCTAATCATTTCACACGTATATGTAAAGTTTTCATATTCACATGAATATCAAACTGTATATCCACTATGCATAAAAAACTTATATCAATTACTGATTCCACATCAAGAGATTTCTACTCAATTTAAATTAAATTTAACAAGATTGAAAACTAAGTGATAAATCCATTTCATCTTTGGTCATATCCAGCTATATCCCCACTAATTTAATTCGTTTTTTCATTTAAAAATTATAGATTACACCTTTTTTAAGAAGAAGATTATCCTAAATGTTCAAAAAATATTAGAATCATATTTCTTCTGCGGTAATAAGCTTAATAATGCGGAAATTAAATAAGAGCATTTTATTACAATCGTATGATTAAAAAGCAATACTCCACCTCAATAGTAAATATAGTCCTTAATGGAACTACATAAATTAATAAATTTCGTTCGCTTAATTCAAAATCAAATATAATGCAATGAAAAATGCTAAAAAATTCTTGAACAATTACGAAGAGGGAGTTGATTTTTGGAGAAACAAAAAAACAAGGATTTAATGAAGGATAAAAAAACTAAATTTATTCATAATAAATTATAAGGAGAATCATCAAAATATTGTTATTACATACCCAATTACAAAACCAAGGTTATAAAAAGGATTAATCCCCACACACAAATTAAATAAATTTAACTGTTATTAGAATGTAGTAAGATCCTTTGTCCATATAACAAGCGCTTTTATTTTCTTACAATAACGTTAAGTATAGAGACAAAACGCTTCTATATCTATATGGGGTTTTAATTCCTTTGGGAAAGTGCTATTATAACGCGACGTATTTTTCCACTTACTTTATGCTAAAATAATAATACCTAAAAAGTCGACCTGGACAAAAGTTTGATCAATTACTAACTATTGTAATGCCGATTAATAAATCATTCTTGCACACACTATAAGTGTAAGGTACCCTTGTGAACTTTTTATGTGGAGTAATAAGCTTGTAACATAAAAATAATTTGATTTTTTTCTGCGAACATTTATAATTGTTATGATGTTATAAAACGTAAACGTTATACATTAGGACATGTTGCAATGCACTTGCAAGGATGGGCCTAAATTATAAACTGGGGTGTTTAAATGGCCTTACAGAATACTCAACAAAAGGTTGAAAGCCGCTACTCAATTCAACAACTTGAGTCATTAAAAAAGAAAAGTATTTTTTATTCATTTATAAAAAGAACATTGGATATAGTCTTTGCGTCGCTCGCGTTTGTCATTTCTTTACCATTCGTTTTGTTCTTTATCGCATTAATTAAAATTGATTCTCCTGGTCCTGCTCTTTTCATCCAAGAACGAGTTGGATTAAATGGGAAGATTTTTAATATTTACAAGTTAAGAACAATGCGTATGGATGCAGAGATAAATGGACCACAATGGGCTAGTACAGATGATCCTCGCATTACAAAACTTGGTCACTTCCTTCGAAAAACTCGTATCGATGAATTACCACAGTTCGTCAATGTCTTACGTGGAGATATGAGTCTTGTTGGTCCTAGACCGGAAAGAGCGTTTTTTTTAGTAAAATTTAATCATGAAGTACCAGGCTTCACTAATCGCTTAACAGTCAAACCAGGGTTAACTGGTTGGGCACAAGTGAATGGCGGTTATGAATTAACACCGAAAGAGAAGTTAGTCTTGGATTTACACTATATTGAACATCGATCAATCATGTTGGACATTCAAATTATGTTTAAAACAATTAAAGTTGTCTTGACTGGTGAAGGTGCTCGTTAGGTAATATAAGACAAGTTCAAAATTCTTTATATCAAAAATAAGAATAGCTTAACAAAAGGCCATTTCTCAATTGGGAAATGGCCTTTGAATTTCTTTAATAATAAGTATCATTAGTCATTAAAATGTTTGTAAACGTGAAAAACATTTTAAATTCCGAAAATTACCCACAATTTCAGAAGTTTATTAACAATTTGTGGATAACATATAATAGTTATCCACAAACCACTTGTTTATAAATTAATTCAAGTAGCTAAGAAATATAAAGATACGACAAAATTCTACCAAAATGAAAATTGTTAATCTTTTCTTCCTGTCGATAAGTATTAATTTTATTCACAAGTTATCCACATATTAAAAACAAATCGCATTCATCTTAAAAATATTTTGTAAAACAGATCCTCGTCTACTTAATTATCGTGAAGCAATTGTAAAGTTCTAAACAAATAAACTTACTCTTTCCAATAAGAACTTGAAAAATAAAAAAATACAATGCAATAAGAAAAAAACTTATTGCATCGTATTTTAACTATTTTACAACTTTAATTGTACGAACGCTTTTGTTTCCCGATTTATCAGTGACATAAACCTTTAAATATGTGTTTGCTTTCTGTACTTTTATTGATACAGAAAATTTACCACTGGAATTAACCGAGCTTTGACCTATTAATGCGCTTCCTCGATAAATCTTCACTGAAGCATATTTCTCAGCACTACCTGTTACAGTTTTTGATTTTGAAGTAACTTTATTAACAACTGGAAGTGCTGGTGGTGTTTTATCTAATACTTTTAAAGACTTTGTTGCACTTACATTTCCAACTTTATCAGTAGCAGTTACACTTACTGTCGTTCCACTTTTTTGCTTTGAAATTGTAAATTTGTAGCTTTTATTTGAAGCAGCTGTCGTGCTTTTTTGAAGCTTGCTATTAATATATAGTTTAACTGTAGAACCTGCTTCTGCTGTTCCGGTAATAGTAGTTGATTGATCTGAAACTGTATTCATTGTTGGAGTTGTAGGTTTTGTTTTATCAATTGTAAAGGTGATTGTCGTTGTGTTACTTTCTTCATCTTTCACAACTAAAGTGTATTTGCCCGTCTTACTAACGATTTGACCATTTTTAAAACCTGCACCATTTAATAAAGCTGTACCTTCATCAAATGTAATCTTTACGTCTTTATTATAAGAAATATTATTTTTCACCCCTGTTACGATTGGAGCTACAAAATCTTTCTTTTTGGCAATATATGCAGAAGATATATATCCTGATGTTTTTCCATCAGTTGTTTTTACTGGGAACCAAACATACCATATAGGATGATCTGTGCTACTTTGCCCTTCAGTATATTTGAAATCTCCATCGATAACTAGAGTCTTATTTAATGGAAGTAAAGTTCCTGTTGAATCCCTTTTAGGTTGTACTCTTAAATTTGCATTCCCTTCAGTTACTTTAACGATATCGCCCTTTTTAAGTACATAGGCTGACTCATGTAGCTCATCATTCAGAAAATACTGTAATGTGTTAAACTTTATATTCTCACTACTATTTGAATCATATTCAAAATCATTATACTTAAATGGATATTGGGCTAAAGTTGTATCATTTATATAGCTTTCAGCTTGTATTTTATTAAATACTTGATCTTGGTACGTATTCCAATTTCTAGAACTGTCACTACGTTTAATTGGGCTATTTACAGGTTTTAGACCATTGTATGCCATAACAGGAAAATACCAATTTTCAATAATATCTCGCCCTGCTCCTTCTATTTTAGGAATTTGGGCAGTATTTTGTAATTCATACTTTTCATTTAAAATGTCAACACCGGCTTGTATATTATAAATAATATCACTTTGTAATTTATCTTGATCATACCTATTGTCGGTAACTTGCATAATTCCGTAACCTTTACCGTCAGTTGAAGCTGAACCATTTTCGAACTGTCTCCAAGAAGATTCTTGCCCTGCAACACCAATTACAACTTCTGGTGGAATTTTTGCATTTAGCGCTGCACTGGTTAATAAACAGTTAATTTGTTGATTAGATGGATTTTCCTTTGGCTTAATTTCGCCAATTGGCAAACATTTCGTAGACCAATCCGTAGCTGCTGATGCTTTTCCTGCAAGTAAACCAATAGAAAGTGTCGTTAATAAAGCAACTTTTAATATTTTTAATTTCAAACTTTTCCCCCTCCCCAATCTACTTAAATAATTTTCTATCTTTCATTGTATCATATAAACATATTATTCTTTAAAATTGTCACTCAATTAAACTAGTAAAAAAGTGACTCACAAGGAGTCACTTTTTTTACTTTAATTCTTGTTTGACATAACTTGAAGATACCCATCCAAAGCTTCCATTCGCTAGTTGGATTTCATACCATTTTTTTGTACTATCCATTGTTAAAGTACCATCTATATTTGTAACAATACTTACGTAATTATTAAGGTTTAACTTACCAATTACATTGTTTACAGCTGTAGTTGCAGCTGAGCGCACGTTTAAACCATCTGTTGTTATTCTACCTAAGTTTTTAACAGATAAGGTTTGCCTATATGCATTTAATTTGATACTATTTGTCCAAAAAACGTTCCCATCTATTGATAATTTAATCCAATAATTATTTGTTTTTTCAAGAAGAAGGAAAGTTGTACCGGCTGTAATCGATTTAACTTTAGCCGTATCTCCCTTTGCGGTGTATAGATCAATGTTTCCTTTTGCAACCGCTTGGATATTAGCAGGGAATACATCACTTCCAACAGGAGTTGATGGACTTCCTGGAATCGTAGTATTCGGTTGAGCTTGATCATAGTACGCTTTATTAAATGGTAGAATTTTTTGCATATGTTGAGCAATCAATTTACCCCAGTTTGGATCAGTCGCGTAATAAAAATTCATCCCTTCACTCGCTGCATCTATTCTTACATTGCTCATATCTTTCGTACTAAAACCAAGATATGCACCTTTATATTTCCAGTTACTTGGGTTTAAGTAAGTAGATTTAATTGAGCGAGCAATATACTCTACATTTTCTTGTACACTCATAAATTTGTATGAAGCTATATATGGTGTTGTGTCATATGAGCCAAAGCCAAATAAGTTATTTTTACCTAATGAAATTTGAGAAGTACCAAATCCACTTTCATGAATGGCATGCGCTGCTAAATAAAGTGCATTTACACCATATTTATTTCCAGCATCAATAAACAATTGTCCCTGACCAGTCAGTATACTCTTAACTCCACTTTTCACATTGTTAGCAATATAGGTATTAATTTGCGCAGCAGTTACAGGCGAAGGTGTACGCAGATCAATAAACTGATAGCTATCTCTTGATGTCATTGGGTCACCAGTTTTTACTTGTTTGATATATGATCCTGATACATATCCCGTTTTCCCATTGTAACTAACCTTATACCAATTGTTAGACGTTTTATCAGTCACCATTAAAACCATATTAACGGGAATTACTGTAAGCAACGGTGAAGAAGCATCATACGTTTGACGCAAATTTAATTCTGAAGTCGTAATATAAGTCGTATCGGTTATATTAGTTATCGTCACGACATCACTTTTTCCGAAATCTGCTGTTCTTACATATCCATTTACACCGTTATAAGACACACTATACCAATTACCAATTTTTTTGCTAATCGGGATAACTGTATCTTTTGGAATTTGAATAAGTTGTTTTGATGCATTGCCGAACGATTCATATAAATATGTTGCATTAAGCGCTTTATATTTTGTAGTAGTAAATGTTGTGAAGCTATTTGCAGATACATCTTCACTTTTAACATACAGATTTTTTCCATTGTAATTAATTCGATACCAGATCTTCCCTACTAGATCTGTCGCTTTTTGAGTTGAAGCGAAGCCGTTATCTCCATTAACTGTAGTTACTACAGGTTTTGTCGCATCTGGAGTTGCATATAAGTTAGTGACTGCTTTCGTAAAATAATATGCAGTACTTGTTGTTTCATATTTTACTTCATTTACTTTTGTAAAATTATTAATATAAACATATCCTGTTTTACCGTTAAGCGTGACGCTATACCAGTTACCGACACGTTTTGATGATGAAATGACCGTACCACTTGGAATACTTGATAGTACTTTAGAAGATGCACCATAGGTTTGATATAAACTTGTATTTTTAATTGCTTTATATTTTGTTGGTGCAAATGTAGCTACCGCACTTTTCGTAACATCTGCGCTATTTACATACAAGTTTTTGCCATTATAACTAACGCGGAACCATGTTTGGCCAATGCTATTTACAATGTTTTGAGTACTGTAAAATCCATTATTAACAACTACAGAATATACTGCAGCTTTTTTTGTATCAGGCGTTGGATATAGCTTAGTAGTTTTATTTGTAAAATAATAAGCGGTCGCTTGAGTAGTATATTTATAATATTCCTTTAAATACGTACCACTTACCCAACCAGTTTTTGAACTATAAGTCACTTTGTACCAATTACCATTACTTTGAGTAGCGGTAATTACTTTTCCTTTTGGAATAATCACAAGTGATTTATAGGTTGTACCTGCACCCTGTCTTAAATATAGATTTGCTGTCGTTTGATAATTTGTTTTAATATTTACAATTGCTGCACTCGCTTTTGATGTTTCCAAACCGATATTAGGACAGGAAATGCTGGAGGTGCCTACTAATATGCCTGTTGATACCAAAAGTACTCTTCCCATTTTTTTCATGTATCAAATTTTCCTTTCCTACCATTATTACATTTAAGCCGTAGAATAAAACAATCCAATTCTATTAAACTAGTAAAATTAATAAACTATAATTTTTTAAAAATGAAATTAACAAAAAATTAACACTAAAATTAAGTATAAGTCATAAAATGTCGGAATTTGAATTGTTTTTTCAATAATTATATCGGTAAAAAAAGGAAATTGTTTAATTTTATCGAAACGACAACCATTTTGTAATTAAATTGACATAATTCTAAAAAAAAAGTTAAAAAGTCCATAAAGAAGACATTTATCTCTTCTTCATGGACTATGGTTTTCCTACTATATTATGTTTAAGTGGGACTAAAATCTCGAAGTACTTTGTTTTCTTCATTACTTTTTGACTATATGTGAAGTCACCATAACAATATGGATATCTGAAATTTTTCTTATTATTATTACACGTATAAAGCTCAGGATTCTTCTCCACCATCGATAGAGAATAAGTTTTAGCAAGTTGAACTGTATGTTTACCTCCATGTGTTTTTACAAAATCAATATAAGCAATCCCCATATTGTAACTTTGTATGATGGTTTGTAAATCAACACCTTGCTTTTTACCATAGGAATACACGTCTTTAAAGTGTGAGACCCCTTGTTGTATGCTTTTTGAAGTGTCTTGAATACTATCCTTCGCCAATCCTAATGATTCTGAAGCCTGCATTGGATCTTTTCCTTTACCCTTCGTTTCTTGCATCATTAGTCCTAGTAATAAAGGTGTGTATTCTTCTAAATCAGACGTCTTTAATTCAGTGTAAACTTGTGTTTCATACTTCAGCACATCTTGGAAATAGTAACGATAGATCGCAAATAACCCAATAATTGACATCAGAAGTGTAAATAAAAGAAGTCTTTTAATAAATTTCCACATTCTATTCTTTTTCATTACCTCCAAACATTTCTCTTTAATACATTATAACGAATATTCCTATTTAAAAAAGTAATGTGCTAAAACTACATATATTTGACATTAAAATGTGAAAAAAGAAATATTTCTTATAATAATCATTTAATAAGAATTGTACCCTTTTAATCCTAGCTTAATAATTGCGGGATCTTCCACTCTGCATTCAAAAAAAAAGAGTCCAACCTATATTGGACTCTTCAGACTGCCCGAAAACGCTCGCTTTCTTCGTTGCTTCGCCTGTCTACGGTGCTCATTACCGTCTAGGGTAACTCCGCTCCTCACCAGGCTTCGCGCCTCGAAAGACAAACGCTTGCAATCAGTCTGAAACTCAAGTTTTTGTACTTTGTCTACACACTAAAGAGTCCAACTTAAATTGGACTCTTTTCTACAATTTACTTTATCTCTTTTACTTCTAAAATATGATCCATTTTTAATTCATCATTTTCTCTTGAGAAGTGGTAAGTAATTTCAAATGATTTCATTTTAGTTTTACCATGTTTATCAGTGATCTCATACGACTCATTTGTTGTAATGATCATACCTGAATCATCTTGCTTTGAATCTTTCATAGAAAAGCTTGTGAGTTTTTGCGTTGTATCCTTTTTCTTAATTTTGTCTTGATATTCCTTAGACTGTAAGAATGCTTGGCCATTTTGATTAAACAAGCCGTTGATTAGTTGCTTTTCTTCTAAATCAGAAGAAGGCTTTGGACTAGGTAAATACTTATCAAAAAAACGTTTAAGTCCTGCAAAGAAACCATCTTTTTGATCTTTCTCGTCCTGATTTTCAACTGGCGTATCAAACATTAAATCTACATATTTTCCTGTAACCGGAATATCATCCGTTTTAAATAATTCACCATTCTTTTCAATTTCAGCATGAACTACTGTTTTACCATTTAATAAAAAAGGACCAAAACGATCTAGTTCACTTACTTTTTGCCCCGTATCTTTTCCATTTACAAAAAGTTCTGCCTCAGGTTCGTTCGAGTAAATTTGGACATAACTAACATTAAAAGTTAATTCTTGTGATAACTTATTTTTTGAAGCAGAAGAAAAATCTATATCAACTGAATCCTTAACATCACTATAAACACCTTTATATGAAACAGCCATAGTGTACTTTCCAGGTAAAATTTTGTGGTATGTTGTTTCATATTCATCTTTATTTAAATGTGTAATATGATTATTTAATTTTAATTCAACGTCATCAATCGGTGAAGAAATCTTTAGTTCGAATGGTTGGGCACTTATTAAATACGTTTGATAAATCCCTAATAATTTACTACCCTTTTTAATTGAAAGCACATAATTTCCACGACTGTCTATTAACTTACTATTAATTACTTTATTATTTTGGATCATATCGTCTAAATTATCTAAAACATCATAGCTATTTAAGTAATCCATAAACGCGATTACTGAGTCTTCATCTAGGGATGCCCCCGTACCGCCTTTTTGTAGCATATGTGTGACTTCTTTATAATTATTATCTGATACAGCTTTATCAAAAATCTTCACTAATCTTTTAGGCGAATTTAAGTAATTTAATGTTAAATGTGTCATTAATATCGCGAGAATTGGTATTAAAATAAACATCCATTTTCTTTTAAAACTAGGTATTCGGTTTTTTCGCATTATTCGTATACCCGCTCTTGACAAGGAATTTTGTTCTCTTAACTGAGTTTCCATTTATTTTTAACTTCCCCTTAAATTTTCATACTATAAAGTGCATGTTTTTAATATATAAATTGAATCTAAATAAATACTTAAAAAAGTAGACTATAGTCTATCATACTATTTTTTATTTAAAGGGTAAAAAGAAATTTTTTTATTAGTTAGTGGAAGTAATTGGTTTCATTTCTCTTAAATATATGTATGACATCCTATCCATTTACTTGTTAAACTATAAGAATTGAGATATAGGAGGAGAGAAATTGAAGTCGTTAGTTAATCGGAAAGAATCGATTTATTTTATATTACTTTTACTTATTAGTATTCCAATTTATTTTTTACTTATTTTAAGTGTTGTTGGTCTTATTATTTTAGGAATTTTAATCGTTTTACCTCTCTTTGCCCATTTAATTGTCACTGCCCACATACGTATGAATGGTGTTAAGATTACTGAAAAACAATTTCCAGAAGTATATTTCAGAACAAGAGAAATTTCAAAGGAAATGGGCTTTTATTTCTTACCAGATGTTTATGTAGTCCAATCTGGAGGACTGTTAAATGCCTTTGCTACGCGTTTCTTTGGACGGAATATGATTGTATTATATTCAGATCTATTCGAAGAGATTGAATCAAATCCAAAAGTAGTTGATTTCGTGATTGCACACGAGCTTGCACATATTAAACGAAATCATATTCTAAAACAGGCTTTTGTATTGCCTGCAAATTGGGTTCCTTTTTTAGGTTCGGCATATTCACGTGCATGTGAGTATACAAGTGATCGAATGGCTAGTCATTATATAAATGATTTTGAAGCATCGACTCAAGCACTTACAATGTTAGCTATTGGTCGCAAATATTATCAACAAATTGATCAGCATGAATATTTATTAAATAGTAGCAATGAAAAAGGCTTTTTTATCTGGTTAAGTGAACGATTAATGTCCCATCCAACTTTACCAAAACGTATTAACGCTTTGCTTCATTTTAATAATGTAGAAAGTAATATTAAATTTAAAACACCAAAACGCGTGTACGGAATTGCTGTAATTGTATTCGGGTTGTCATTCGGGGTTATAGTAGGTGCAGGTTTATTAGTAGAAAAAGCGATTCCACTAGCACAATCATTCGTTGATGGCTATTTATCTGCGGAAACACCATTAACGCAAGCAGTACTTGATAACGATATTGAACAAGTTAAAGAGTTAATTGACGAAGGAGAAGACGTAAATGAATTGAATAGAGATCATGAATCTCCACTTCTTAAAGCATCATATACTGATGGAGAACCTCTAAACTTAGAGATGCTAAAGTTATTACTTGATAATGGAGCAAATCCTACTATAGGAGATGCAGATGATTGGACAATCTTACATGCTGCAGCTTATTTGGGTGACAAGGAAGCAATTGACTTATTACTAAAATACGGAGCAGATATTAACCAACCAGACAATGTTGGAGAAACGCCTATTTTTGATACAATATATGAAGTAGATGATTTAAAAACATTCCAGTATCTAATTAAAAAAGGTGCAGACTTATCAATAAAGAATGTGGATGGAATGACATTAAAAGAAGTAGCTAAGGAAAATGGAGCAAAGAAAATCTTAAAATGGTTTGATAATCAAGAAACCGAGATTAACCTTTAAGACAATACAAGTATTTTCTTATCAAAAGCATTAGAGTTAGTAAAAAAGCAAAGTTCATTAATCACTGAACTTTGCTTTTTTTAATAGCTTATTACTAATTTATAACTTGATACAATTGAAGAAGAAACTGTCGTATTTCCAACTATTCCCTTGATTTAATTAAATTTAAATTATATTTTTCTACATCATTAAGCTCTCCGCTATATGCTGGATTAGGTTTATACCAAGACTTCGTGGTGAAATAAATCGTCAAGTCACTAGATTTGAATACTAAACCATGCCTAGCATAGATTTCATTTCTGGCTAAACGTAAATCATCAGGAGCTAATTTAATTAGATCTGCATTCGTTAGTTTTCTACTATTACTTTCCGGTAAAACATAATCTTTTGATTGCTTTTCTTCATCAGTAGCTTTTGTTTCCTTAGTAGTTGTTTCTTTAGCAACTTCCTTAGTTTTAGTTTCAGTCGTCTTATCACTCTTTGTTTCTTTTTTTACATCCTTATCCGCTACTGCCTTTGTAGAAGCATTTTCCGGATGAAAATTACCTTCATTCATTATTTTTGGGTAGACATAAAAAATTGCTGTAGCACCAATTATAAGTACTCCAGCTATCGAGAGTATTAACGAAAAGTATCGTTTATTACTTAAACCATCTTCCTTATTCTTAAGTTTTCTATGTTCTGAACGACTTTCAACATTGTTTTCTGCCTTATTAGCCAAATTCTTTCACTCCTCTAATACAGTTCTAAATAAATTAATTAATTAAAATAAATACATCTATCATATTATCTAATCTATTTGCTAAAAATCCAATTCTTTTAATAGAAGTTTAATATGTTATTAACACAACTGAAAAGACCGTTTAAAAAATCCTATATCAAATACACAAGAAATCCCTAGCTCCACAAACGGAATTAGGGATCTTTCATCACAATATTTATTGGATATTGACGCTAACATATTTACCTCCTCTAGTTCCAACAATTACTTGTTGACCAACTACAACTGGAGACGCCTCAATATTGGCACCTAGATTAATCTTATGGATCATTTTTCCGCTACTACTTATTAAGTACAGGTTCCCTACAGAATCACCTTGAATTAAGTAAGCTTTATTATCCTTTGTATAAACCCCTACTGTAGATGACCACGCATAGTTTGGTAAATCTAAATGCCATTTTTCTTTTCCAGTAACAGTATCATAACTAATTAATAAGCCCCCATTTATCGTTTTATACCTTGAAATATTAAAAATAACCTGCCCTTTTAATGGCCCAGTTCCAACAATTGGAGTCGCTAACAGTCCACCATTAACAGGATGATTACCTTTTATCGAATAACCCGGTATTTTTTTCTCCCAAATTACTTTACCAGTAAGCCCATTTAACTTTTGAATGCGTGCATAGCCTTTAGTTCCTTGTTTATCGATTTCAGAACCTGTGTATAAAAACGGTGTACCATTAGAATTCTCAATGACAATTGACGCATCTGTATCGTCATATGCATTATTTGCCCAAATTGGCCTTTTCTTAATAATATCCAGCGCTTGAATACCACCACCATTATCGGCGAAATATGCAATATTCTTAAATACCGCTACTGAATTTTCAATACCTTGGTATGAATTATTTTTAAGTTTATATCGATATTTTGAAATTACTGGAGAAATTTTTATCGTTTTAGCCTTAGGATCATATTTGGTATTTAGTTTGATAAAGTAAACTAGTCCATTTTCCCCGCCGACTAACATCGCATCATCTTCTCGGTTAAATAACGCGGAGCCATCAAAAGCTCCCCAACCACGAAAAGAATAGGAATCAATTCCTGGAATAAATGCTAATTGAGAGCCATCAATTAGACTATAAATCCTCATACCTATTTTTCCGGTTTGTGGTATACCTTGTCCAACGTATAAAAGAGGATAACCACGTGGATCAAGAGCCACGCTACCCTTAATTGGATTTTGAATATTAATTGGATTTCTTGTTTTCTTCCCTGTTGCTAAGTCTAAAAAGTAAACTCTTCCATCTAAAGATCCATAAACTACTTCTTTAAAATTTGACTTTGTTTTAAATTGAGAATATAAATTCATAATTTTTTGTTCTTGTGGTTTCCATTCAATTACACTAGGTTGGCCAGTCCATCCTGAGCCCCCGCCCCATCCAGATGAAGAAGATGTTTGAAACGACCAACTCTTAACTAACTTTTGCTTTGAAATAACTGTCGTTCCCATCGAACCGTTATTTCGGAAAGGTCCGCCTCGAAAGCTCAATATCCCATTAATAGTTTGATACTGCTCTGGGAAAGGTTTTGTAAACACTTTTGTACTATTACTGAAACTATACGATAGATTTTTACTACTTGGGAGTGGATTCAGTTGTAGTGCTTCCCATTTTTTTTGTTGATTTGTCTCAACCATTTGAAGTGTTGATTGTCCACTACTAGTTTGATTTGTTGCAGCTTTTACTTCATTATTACTTATTAAATTGGTCTCATGTTTAGTGCCTCTATGCTTCAACGATGGTGAACTAAATATACTTGTTAAAAGTATTGCAGCAGAAAAGATTATACCGATCTTTGTCTTCAATAAAGCTCTCTCCCTCATATCTTAGTAGACTATTAATATGAAACTACTAAGATTATATATAATAGGAAGTAAGTAATTTGTCACATTTTGAAATTAACTAGTTATTTTTACTTAAAGATCGTTCGCTTCATTTTGATTCCTACTAATTGTTCCTTTAGTATTAATAATATAATTTTCAATCTTTTCTATAAATTCCCACTATTTACACCTTGAGTCCCGTAAAACTTATGATACATTTAAAGAAGAGACTTGATAGATTACCAGCTCAGGAGGGAACATCCTTGATCCAGACTTTGCAAAAAATTATTGGCAATCGAAAATTAAAGGAATATGAAAAAGTTGTTCAAGAGATAAATACAAAGGAGCCATTCTTTGAAAGTCTTCTAGATGAAGATTTGCGTGAATTTACTTATCTATTAAAGCAAAAAATTTCTAATAAAGAAGCTGTTATTCATGAAATTACGATAGATGCTTTTGCACTAGTACGTGAAGCATCAAAACGTGTTTTAGGGATGCGCCATTATGATGTTCAATTAATTGGGGGACTTGCATTACTAGATGGAAATATCGCTGAAATGCCAACTGGGGAAGGAAAAACATTGGTTTCTTCATTACCTGCCTATACTCGTGCGCTTGAGGGAAAGGGCGTACATATTATTACCATAAACGAATATTTGGCCCGACGCGATGCGGTTCAAATTGGGCAAATCCACGAATTTTTAGGTCTTACAGTAGGTTTAAACATTCCCAATTTACCTTTGGAGGCTAAAAAAGCTGCATACAATGCAGATATTACTTATGGAATCGGAACAGAATTTGGTTTTGATTATTTACGAGATAATATGGTTACTTCTTTCTTTGAACAAGTTCAACGCCCATATCATTATGCAATTATTGATGAAGTTGACTCAATATTAATAGATGAAGCAAAAACACCACTAATTATTGCAGGAAAAAAAACCGCACAATCACACTTATATTCGCTTTGTGCACGCTTTATTCGCACGTTTATAAACGGTAGTGATTATTTTTTAGATCAAGAAACTAAGGCAATTACTTTAACCGAAGAAGGTATTTCAAAGATTGAAAAAGCCTTTATGGTAGAAAATTTATATGACCTAGAACATACAACGCTTTTCCACTATGTTCATAACGCATTGCGAGCCGATTTAATATTTCAACGCGATGTTGATTATATAATTCACGAAGGCGAGATTAGACTAATTGACTTATTTACTGGCCGAATGATGGAAGGACGCTCATTAAGTAACGGTCTCCATCAAGCAATCGAGGCAAAAGAAGGGTTAAAAACAACTGAAGAAAATCATACCGTTGCATCTGTAACAATACAAAATTATTTCCGTATGTACCCAATTCTTTCTGGCATGACTGGAACTGCAAAAACGGAAGAAAAAGAACTCCTACATGTTTATAACATGGAAGTTTATCGAATTCCTACTAATAAACCGGTAATTCGTATTGACCACGAGGATATTGTGTTTGAAAAAACAGAAGAAAAACTCAGGGCAGTTCTGGCTGATGTAAAATTACGACATGAAAAGGGACAACCAATTCTAATTGGAACAACCTCCATTCGTCAATCTGAAGAACTCGCAGAATTATTAGAGAAAGAATCGATAAAGTTTCAGCTCCTTAATGCAAAAAATGTTGAAGAAGAGGCACAGATGGTTGCCCATGCTGGTCAAATAGGTATGATTACCATTTCAACCAATATGGCGGGTCGAGGGACTGATATCATATTAGCTGATGGTGTATCAGATTTAGGAGGTCTTCATGTAATTGGAACCGAACGTCATGAAAGTGAGCGTATTGATTTACAATTAAAAGGGCGTGCAGGGAGACAAGGGGACACTGGTTCATCTCAATTCTATCTGTCATTAGAAGATGAATTATTTGTAAAATATAATACAGAAAAGCTAGAGAAATTATATAAAAATCTACAGGCTGATCAATTTGGTAGAGTACTAAATTCTACGATTCAAGACTTTGTTGCATATACACAAAAGCTCTGTGAAGGAAATCAATCTTTAATTCGTGAATGGCAGCTTAAATTAGATGGTGTTGCAAATGAACATCGCCGTATTATTTATAAATTAAGAAATAACTTTTTACAAAATGAAACTGGTTTAGACTGGTTTATTGATCAAGCTGAAGAAACTATTGATCACTTATTAATTCAATTCTATCCTAAAGATAGTACACCTGAAGATTGGGATCTACTTGAAGGTAAAACAGCACTTGAACAACTTATACCACCACTTCGAATAGATATTCAACATTTTAATACTGAACAAGAGATTTGGCATAACGTAAAAGAAGCTTTTTCAGTATATAAAAATGTATTAAACGGTATGGAGGAAGAGAAAAAAGTAAAACTTATTAGTGTTTTAAAAAGCACGGCATTAAGTACTATAGATTTATATTGGACTGAACATTTAGAGCATTTACAACAATTGATTGAGGGGATACACTTAAGACAGTATCAACAAGAAGATCCAATTCGACTATATGAATTTGATGGATTTACTCTGTTTGAACATACTTATAACTCAATACAACAAGAAATATCAGCAAGTCTTGCTTCAACATTCCAAGAATTATCTTGTCCACAGGGGGTAGAAAAACAAAATGTTATCGTCGATTAAGCGTTTATTACAAAAAGGTAAAGATTCAACAGTTTCATCGAGTGATTTATTGCAACAAACATCTACTGATCAAGCAGTTCAAGTTGAAGAAAATGAAGTGGTTGAAATTTTTCCTAAAATTTCATTCCACCCATTAATGCATATTGAGGATGAAAAGCGTTATGTTTATCAATTTTTAAATAACGAGCTTTCTCCTTTAAAACCAAATCAATTATCATTATCTGCAATCGAGCTTGAAACTAATGATGACGGAAGTGCAACTGTTACTGCATTCGTTCGTAACAGTTTAGAAAAATTAGTTCGTTTAGAAGACGCAATTCTATTATTGATTAGTGAAGAAGGAGAACTCTTAGCTAAAAAAGGATTTAGATTGGAAGAGCTTGGCGAAATGCCTCCTTGCAGTAGCCGCCCATGGCGTTTTGTATTTGAACGAGAGTATTTACTAAAAGAGGACTTGCCTGAAACAGGTTTTGAGTTAGCATTTGATTTATCAAAAACTATCCACCGATTAGATATAGATCCATCATGGGAAGGCCGACTTACTGAAGAACAAATTTCAGAATTAAGCAATCTTGTAAATTCTTTACCTAAATTACGTATAAATGAAGTGAGCTTACATGCTTTACGAGCAAGCTATAATGAAGAAGGAAACTTAGGCGTTAATATTTTAGTTCGAAATGGATCAACACAAGCTGTTAGTCTAGAATTACTACCACTAGAAATGTTAAATGAGAATGGCGAAATAATTGCGAAAGGTTTATTCACACTACCTCCATTAACAATCCAAGCAAATACGAGTAAACCATGGACATTTATCTTCCCTAAAGAACTAGTAGAAATAAATGCGTTCTCACAATGGACAATTAGAATACCTGAACAAGAAGTTATTTAAGGCATAATAAAAGAATAGATTCAAAAAGATTAAAAGCAGGGTTTATGATCAAATAAGATCTTAAGGCCTGCTTTTTGTATTTCCTGCCCCTGCTTTCCTAAAATAACTTACCTAAGCCTACCAATCAGAAGAATATCCTTCTATTAATTCCTTAATCATCATTAACTTTTCTTCATCTGATTTTAGCTTATACTCTACTTTCTGACTTAAATACATACTAATAATCTTTGTGGCTTTACTAATTTGTTTATCAAAAATGTAATAAGAAATTGGGAATACCCTCTCTTCTCCATTCCTAAACTGTATTTTTGTTTTTCTTTTTTCTTTTATATATTTATTTATTTGGATAAAATTTAGCCATTTGCAAGATATGTTATTTTGCGAAGATGTAGGAATCATAATAATTGATAATGTGGGATTAATCATAAGAGGAATCTTTTTCATAGTTGGATATTTACTTTTTACGACTTCGAGATGACCTTTAATAGATTGATTATGGTAGAGGGCGGATTCATTCAAGATTGCTTTCATTGGCCGCTTTGAATAGATCACCCCTTTGTTTTTATCAGTTATTTTGGTTAAAAACTCTGGATGATCCGCAGCTTCAATCAGCATTGTTTCATACGATACAACATAATCTAATTTTGACATATGTGCCTCCTTTTTAGGATTTTTTACATATCGATTATATCAAAATTATCTTTCCGTATTTTTGAAACTTCTATGACCGTTTAGCCTGTGTTTTAGTAAACTTTACTTACGTTTAAAAATATAAATAGATAAGATTTCATTTAATTATTTCTGGCAAATTTAAAGTTTTAAATATGAAACTCACATTTCACTCTATTTTTTTTATTCTTAATTGATGTATCCAAATATGATATGTTTTTTAAATTTTTATATAGTTACATCACCGCGGAATACACACAAGGGCATGCCTTTTTAGAAAGGCAGTAAGCATGAAATGTAGTGAAGAACATGTAGATTATCAAGTTATTTCAGGAAAATTAAAGCCAAGTACATTCGAGGAATGCTTAAACCAGTATTCCCGAATGATAAAAGCAACTATGAAGAAGTTACATATTTATAAAAACTTTGATGAATATTATCAAATTGGTCAAATAGCATTGTGGAAGGCTTATCAGCAGTATCAAACTGAGAAAGGGAGCTTTTCAAGTTATGCTTATATTACAGTTAGAGGCTATTTATTAAACGAGCTATCCAAAGCAATTAAATATGATGAGAGAAACGTAGTAGTAGAACAAAACCATGAAGATGTAATATATTGTGACGAAGTATTTTCACTAGATAATTTTATAAGTTTTCTAGATGGGATTTCTCCCTTACAGAAGCAAATTCTAATTAGACGTATCTACTACAATCATGAGTTTCCACAAATCGCATATTGCCTAAATATGAAAGAATCCAGTGTTCGATCTAGTTATCGTTATGCATTAAAAAGATTAAGAAATTCAAGATAAAATCTTAAAAATAAAGTAATCTATTTGTTGATTACTTTATTTTTTTAGTTTATCAACTTTAATTACAATTAAATCCAAATTACCCATTACTTTCCTCCTATTTTTATAAATTTCAAAACTATGCCATTTTGAGTGAACTCCGTACATTTTTAAACGTTTTCTTCTATTTTGGCCTAGTCTTGAATATTATTCTAAAATCACTAAATTTTTCCAGTTATTTTTTGGTATTTCGACATTTTTTTTGCAAATGTCGAAATGTATTCTCTTAAAATTTTTCCAATTGTTTCAAATGTAAAAAAACGCCTTGATTTATCTAAAGCTTTTAATATAATTGAAATATTAGCAATATTATTGTTTTTTTTGAAACTACAAATTACTACAAACTATGTATTGGATTCATTATATAATTGTGATATAAATTTTTTAAAAATTGTAATAAATACACCAGAACTCTCTCTAGAAAAAGGCAAACCAGTTGAGAGATTGGGACGCAAAGCCACTGATCTTAATCAGTAAACATAGTTAAAAAGCACTATTTCACTTTATTTTTTAACTATTAAACGAACTAAGATAGCAGGGTTACCTAGGTATTTTATACCTTAATTTTAGGAGGCCATTATCCATGTACAGTCAATTGGAAAAACATTCTGCCGAATTAAACTGGATCGACTTGCTACTAGAGTGCATTGAAGTAGGTATAAGTCCTGATGAAGTGCGATCATTTCTTTACAATTGCGTTAAAGATTCATGTCAAAACTAGGATAACTACTCCCTACTATGATATACTTTTTGTAATAGTCAAAAAGATATGGAGTAGCTTATATGATTGGAGAACGAATTAAAAAACTACGTTTACAACATGGAATGTCACTTACAGAGCTCGCAGAACGTGCTGGTATCGCAAAATCTTACATAAGTTCGATTGAACGAAATCTACAAAGCAATCCTTCAATTCAAGTACTTGAAAAAATTGCTGGCGTCTTCAATACAACGGCAGAAAGCCTCCTGAAAGATGATATTGATCCAACTAAAATTATTGATTCTGAATGGATGGATATCCTTCAAGAAGCAATTAATTCAGGTATACCAAAAGATGAATTATTAAAATTTATTGAGTTTAATAAGTATAAACAAGGTAAATAAACCTTCAAATTAAAATGTTTCCATTTTAATTTGAAGATTTTTTTTCCAACAAAAATAAGAAGGGCGCACTTCAAACGAAGAGCGCCCTTCTTATCATTTATTTACGTAAATCATATTTTAAAGAAATGTTATCGATATAACCAGCATCTTTACTTGAGCTGCCAGATTTATCTTTAGCATAAGTAAGTTTTAACACATGTTTACCTGGTTGAATAGTGAGTTTTTTATTTGTCCAATGGTTATCTGTACCTGATTCACTAACTAGTACATTGCCATCTAATGAGATCGTTAAGATATCTTTATTTAGTTGAGAAAGTACTAAATAATCAAAAGATAAGAATGTATTATATGCGTTATCTGGTACATTAATTGTTACCTCAGCAGTAGACGAACTATTATTAGAAACGTTACTGCTAATTAAATAATAGTCAGTTTTCCCATCTACTTTTGAATTAATTCTTTCCCAATCACCAGCAATAGAAAATGGTGAACTTGCACTTTCAAAGTCTGCTAGAAAACTATTTTGCGGAGTATATAATCCACTAGTTACAGAATCTAAATCATTAAGTGTATCATTTTTAATATTTGTTGCCTTAGTAGCTAATGCTTTCGATTTTTTGAATTCTAAGTCATTTGTTGCAGTATTAATAACATCTGTTATTCTAGCAATTTCACCTGCTAAATAGTCTTTTAGTTTTGCATCATTAGTGCTTTTTTGTACTTCAATTAACTCTGCTAAACTTGCCTTTGCTTTATCTAATTCATCTTCTAAAGCATCAAGCGCTTTTGCTTGCTCAGCAGTAATTGATAGTTTACCGTTTGCAACTTGTGAACTGAAGTCTGGTTTTAATCCATTTACTTCAGATTCAACCCCGCTAGTAGTTTGTCCATTTAGTTGGTTTACTAATTGGGCAAATTCGTTTGGCGTATTTTGTTTAATGCCAGTTAAAGCATTGTTGATCGCTTCAACGTGTTCGTTTGACTGACCATTAATTGAATTAGCTCCTGCTTGAGATAATTCGCCTTGTTTATTATTTACCCCATCTTCTGAGTTAGATAAAAAAGAACCTAATCGATCCTTCATGGCACCAATTGCATCTGTAGTTTTCGAACCTAATGTACTACTTACAGTTGATTGTGCGTCATTTAATAGTTGAGAGGCAAAGTTTGTAAATAATGCTCCAGCATTAGTTGATGCGAATGCAGTACCTGTTGTTAAAATTCCTGCAGCCAGTATACCGACTGCAACTTTCTTTTTAATTGATTTCTTCTCCATTTTCCTTCGTGCCTCCATTAGACAGATTACACTTTAAGTGGTTTTGCAATTTTATGAATTGGTAAAATTGAAATAAGTACATACCCCTTAATATCTTTAATAGGTATAAATCCAAAATCTTTACTTCGACTATCGTAGCTAATTCCTGGCTCTCGATTATCGCCCACAACAAATAAGTCGTTTTTAGGAACCGTTATTTTTTCCATATCTTCCGAAGTCCCATTTGTAGAGATTTCAGGGACTGGTTCGTTATTTACATAAATAATTCCCTTTTTTATAAAAACTGTGTCTCCAGGAACGCCAATTATTCGTTTTACAACATCAAATCCTTCAGATTCTAATCTCATAATCGCTACATCACCTAGCTGTGGATCATGAGTAAAACGAGCAAATTTATTCACTAAGACTACATCCCCATCATTTAAAGTAGGGTACATCGAAAATCCGCTGACTTTAGTAAGTCCAACTGTGTTTAATAAAATCACTAAAAGAACACTTAAAATCAGAAAGAATTTCAACCATTCAGATAATGATTGACTAAAAGTTTTTGTACTCTTTTCTTCCAATGTATTTTGTTCTTCAATTTTAGTAGCACCCATTACTGTTGACCTGCATCGTTAGACTGTTCTTGGCTGTTTCTATTTTGTGAATCATCTTTTTTCGAGTTAGATGTTTCAGTTTCATTATTTGAGTTCAACTTAGGAATCTGTTGATTCATATCTTCTTTTACTTGTTCCTGAGCATTCTGTATAATTTTATCAATTCTCGCTTTTGCATCTTGTACATCTTTTTCATTCTTACTATCTATTTGTTTAATCAATTGATCTCCATACTTTTGAAGCTCTTCTTGTGATTCTAAGCTTTTTTGCGTTGCATATTGTTGAATTTCTTCAGCAGATTCATTAGATTTCTCTTGCACCTCTTTAACTAAGCGTGCTTTTTGCTTAATTGTTTCTGCTTCTGTCATGCCAATAATATAATCACTTGCTTCCTGAGTTTGTTTTTTTGTCCATGCAGTCATTGCCGCTGGTAAATTCGTATCAGCAAATGATAACGTTGTTGCGATTAGTAACCCACCGCTTAACGTAACAGATCCAATTAAAAGCTTATTAAATTTTTTGGAGATCCATGTTTGTTTTTTAGTTTTTTCAGTATTATTCTGCATAATTTACCTCCCAATGACTACAATGAAAAAACAAACTTTTAACAAATTTACTTTTTACTTATTAATTGCATCTACTAAATCTTGTAGCTCTTTAGTTGCATCGCTAACAGTTTGTTTTTGCGTATCCTCTAAAGTTTTGATAGAAGCTGCTTCTTGTGCATCAATTTCAGCTTTTAGTGAAGATTCGATACGAGTTATCTCAGATGATAAGTGCTCTAAAACAGCTTTTTCAGAATCAGATGCTTGACCATTAATTAAAGTAGAGATCTCAGTTTTAGCATCATTAATTTTTTGTGTTAACGTGTTTATAGCTGTTGTACGAGAAGAATTTAAATTAGATTGAAGTTTTGTATCTGCACTTTTAGCAACTGCTGAAAGCTGAGTGTTAAAGCTACTGTTTAGCGTATCTGATAATGCATTTAAATCAGAAGTTGTTTTGCCATTTGTTGTTGAAACATAGTTAGCAAAGTCAGCAGGAATTCTCATGTTTAAAGCTGCCATAGCCTCAGAAATTGCAGCAATATGCTCATTTAAAGCCGCACTAATTTGTTGATTTGCCAATTTTGTTTGAGCGTCTCCTACTGATTCGATCGTGTTTGCAGCATCAACTTTGTAATTATTTACGTTAGTTTTCATATCTGCAACTGAAGAATCATATTTTGGTTTGTATGATGAAGAAAGCTCTGTTTTTGCATCAGAAGTTTTCGAATTTGCCCAATTTGTTAATAACTCCCCAGCGTTAGTACTTGCGAATGCAATTCCTCCAGAAATAACTAAACCTGCAGATACAATACCTATTACAACTTTACTCTTAACCTTTTTCATTTCTTTCTCTCTCCCTAAATTGTATATATTTTGTGTACCGTTCTCCAGTGAGAACGTATACAATTTAACTATACAAAAGACTAAATAATCTAACAATTGAGTTAAACCTTTATGAAAAGTGTTATTTTGACAAAAAACGACGAGAATGTTGTTTTTTTTAATCACTTTTTGACGAGTGTTGTATTAATTTGTTATTTTTTGTTGTCAAAACAGAACTTTACTAACTCTCACTCTATTAGTTAGTCCTTTTTACACATAAATTACGAAAATGATTTATCGTAAATACTGTTGATTCTCTATTTTTTTCATATTTGAAAGGAAAAATCAGGATTAAGTACTAGGTCTTTAGTAGTCCGTAGGTTTGCGATCGAATATCAATATGTAGAAATTTGTAGAAACTACAGAGGGTAAATATCAGAGGAATAGTCTTTTCGTTCAGATTAAAGATCAAAGAAAAAAAACCCCGATCCGTAATATAGTCAAACTATATTACAAATCGGGGTTTTTTCTCTCGATAAAAATTCACGCTATTGTGTTAATCCCAACTGATCGCGTAGTTCGTTTGAAAGTGCTAAACGATTTTCTTCCGGTACTAAATAATAGTAGATTCCCTTAATCATTTTCCCACTTCCTTCTAGTTGCTGTTGTTCAATACTGTCAGTGGCACCGCGATAGCTTTTCTGAATATCGAACATTTCATCTAAAGTTAAATTAGTTTCTAGGTTTTTACTAATCGAATTTAATATATCCTTATAACTCACTAAACTTTTAATTTTTGTACCTTTATTAATTACTTCCTGAATAATTTGACGTTGTCTAGCTTCTCGTCCAAAATCACCTTGTGGATCCTCGTAACGCATTCGCGAGAAACTTAATGCCTTTTCACCATTTAAAGACAATAAACCCTTTTTAAAGTGATAACCGTCATTTGTGAAGTCTAGTGTATTCATAACCTCTACTCCACCAATTGCATCTACAATACCCTTAAATCCCTCCATATTTACCTCTATATAATAATCAATAGGTATGTTTAAAAATTTCTCCACAGTGTTTACACTCATCTGTATACCACCGAATGCAAACGCATGATTAATCTTATCAGTACGATTTTTCCCTACTATTTCAGTACGAGTATCGCGTGGAATACTAATAATTTTCGTCGTATGTTTTGTAGGATTTACGGTTAAGACCATTAGAGAATCAGAGCGCCCCTGGTCACCTGGACGTTTATCTACTCCTAATAGTAAAACTGAAAATGGATTATTTTCTTTAACGCTGACGGGTTCGACTCTTTTCTCCGTCTTTTCAATTGGGTGATAGATAACGCTTGTCGTTTTCGTGACTTCATGATAAATATAAAATCCAGTAGCCCCAGCTATAACTACCAGTACAATCAAAACAATTCCAATGCGCAACATTATTTTTTTCCAGCTCACGGATATTGCTCCTTTTAGTAAAAATTAAAATTGTTAGACTAGATTAAAGAAAATATGTTTCAACGTCTTGTTATTTTTACTTTTTTTGTTTTAATGTTAAAACATTAAATTCAGGTGGGTTAAATAAACGAAACTTTAGGAATGGAATAAAATTGCTGCTTCCAAGACCAGTACTTACATATTGTTTAGTATGTTTGTACTCCCAAAGACCTTTAACGCGGTTTTGTGGGGGAAACAGACCACCCCACTTATACCATCCCTCTGGAACGAATGGTGCTCCTATAAAAGGTAAACGAATTTGTCCTCCATGATAATGCCCAGCAATAATCAAATCGTATTTCCGATTTCTAAACTTCAGACTAGAATCATTTAAAAGACTATCAATTCTCTTATCAACTATAGGATAGTGATTAAGCGCAATTAAGACATCATTCTTTAAATAATTAATACCGGACATCTCTTTCATTAAAGTTTTACGATGCTCAATATACTGCTTGGTTTGTACATATTCAGGTAAGAAGATTCCATTTGTTTGTTTTTCACTTTGAGAAGCGTTCAGGATCGACGTTTCAAAGTCAACGAAGTTAATTGTGGAATTGTTTTTTTTGACTGAATAAACAGATTCCAAGAATTTGACACCACGTTTTTCAATTCCTTTTATGAATTTACTTTTTACTAATACACCTTTTGAATTTACATAATATGCCTCTGGATCTTCATTTCCAGGTATATAAATCGCATTCTCTTTGTTTTTAATGCCTTCTAATAATTGATAGAAGGGCTTAATATTAGTACTTTGACTTTGGCTTTTAAGAATCATATCCCCAGTAAAAACAATGGCATCATAATCGGTGGAATTAATGGATTTTAACAAGCGACTTTGATTTTCACCAAACTCTTTACTATGCAAGTCTGTAATTTGAAGAATTTTATATCCTTCAAATTCTTTTGGTAAATGGTCTACTAAGACATCTTGTTTTGCTATTGTAATTCTGTTATTATCCCAAATTATATAAATTACTAGAGCACAGATAAATAATATGATTAACCTTGCAACTACTTTTGCTAATTTATTTTTCAAAGTAACCGCTCCATTACCCACTTTTTATACAAAGGATTGATAACCCTTTCAAATGAAATTAATAATTGATCGTCTGCTTTAATTCGAAAAAATCAAAGAGCTCCTCAACGCTTTCAGTTACATAAACATTCTTACATTTACTTGCGTCGACTTTACTTTCAAATCCGTAACCATAAGTCACAGCAATAAAATCAATTCCCACTTTCTCTGCACCAATTGCATCATGCATGCTATCACCGATCAATACTACTTTTGATAAATCATTTTGACCTATCTCTTCTAAACACATTAAAATCAAATCTGATTTACTAAGCGTATCGGCATCATCGACTCCAAAAATAACATCAAAGTGCTTGCTTAATTCGAAATTCCCTAAAATTTCTTTTGCTAGATCATCCCTCTTCAGTGTTGCAACTGCCGTAGTACATTTTTTCTCTTTTAATGAAAATAGTAACTCTTTAATATAGCTATATTGCTTAGCTTCAAATTTACCCTTTTCTTTATATCTAGTTCTATATATTTTTACGGCTTCTCTTGCCTTCTCTTCATTAAAACCGCACTCTCGCATAAAAGATTCGGCAGGTGGTGGACCAATAAATCGTCTCTGCTGTTGAACTGTTAATTCGGGTGCCCCCATTAGAATTGCAGTATGATTCGCACCAATCATGATTCCTTCCGCTGTATCTAATAATGTTCCATCTAAGTCAAAAATGATTGTAGAATATTTCATATGCCCTCCGCTTTAATATGTCTTACTATACAAATGAACATCTTTATAAATCGTCGATGTTACATAGTGAATTCCCATATGCTTTTCTACACTGGCTAAGTAATTTTTTATTACTTCATTCTTTTTAACAAGCTCAACCATTTCAATATGATTAATTAATTCTGTTGAATAGTAGTTTTTAGCCTTATTTAAACTGAACCCATCAAATCCCGCAAGATACACATGATCAATAAATAAACGATTTAATAAATTAATAGCCATTAATCCTGCGTTATCTGAAATTAAGGGGTTTTCTAGTAGTAAATCAGCATAATTAACGACTATTGATGAATCGACTTTTAAGTTTGTAATATTAGACGTTGTAATCAAAGTTGTAGTAATTGCTCTATCTTTTATTACTTCTTCCATACTCTTAAATCTCTTACTATTGCTAATAAAAATGGCGTTACAGTTCAAAGCACATGGTAAAAAATTTACGCTAATAATAAACGGATCCTCTTCGGTTATAAACGTTTTAATATTCTCTAATTCTTTTTCGATTGATTTACCTGGTGCTATAATAAGTACTTTTTTATTACCAATTTGCTTCCTTAATCTCTTCAAACTTTCTGTATCGTCTACCAATTGCATTTGATGATTTATGTATAAATCTTCAATATAAATTTCATCATAGATATCACGTTTTTTGTTCGGGATTTGCCTCAATATTGTATTGATTGACTTAACAGAAATCGTCTGTTTATTCAGTAAATATGATGCATAGTTAGGGTGACAATTATTGATTGCCGCTATGAAATAGGGAACGGAATAACCCCATTTAGGCTCATTAAAAAATCTACCCAAATGTTCATCTACAATTTCCAATAACGGTACTATTTTATATTTTTCATCAATATTTTCATTGATGTACTCGGAAATTAGCTCCGTGCATAAATTTCCGGCACCTCTTCCCATACCAAATACTGATGAATCTATTATTATATTTCTTTTAGTATGCAATGTTAGCAATTCTTGAGCATTTGAAAAAGATAATTGTAAATTATTATGAGAATGAAATCCGATGTTAATTGTTTTATCAAGATTATGATCTAGTAGGTGGTACATTCGTAGTAAATTATTTTTGTACATAATCCCAAGTGTATCTACTAAGTAAAATGCATATGGTTTTAACTCATTAACTTTTTTGATCAAAGCTAACAGATTTGCATCAGTGTAGCTAGTAGTACCAACGGGTTGAATAAACACTTTATACCCTTTTTCAATTAACATTTTTCCATATTCTAATGCTTCAGCAATTTCTTTTTCATTATCATGGAACGTTAATCGAATTCCATCAATTGAAGTACCATCATATACTTTTATCTTATCGTTTGAGATGAATGGTTGATCAATCATAGCTACGTAAATAGTATCTTTATTTTTTGGCTGAATCAGTTCTTTGATGTTTTCGATATCATTGAAAATTGTAGTATCATTATCATAAACCACATCTCTAAGAAATCCACATTCGATAATGTCTATATTAGATTGTGTCAATTTTTCAATTACTTTTTTAACCGTCCTCTTACCAAAATTCCAATTGTTGATATATCCACCATCGCGTAAAGTACAATCGAGTAACTTTATATTGTTCACTCAAATACCACACTTTCTAAACGATTTTTTATGATATCTCGTACTTTATCTAAATCTTTTGGAGTATCTACGGAAAGAGTCGTCACATTTGCTTCCACAAATTTTATCTTTTGACCATTCTCAATAAATCTAAACTCATCAATGTCTTCGGCTGCTTCCAAAGGTCCTCTTGGTGCCAAATAACAGAATTCCAATGCACTTTTTGTAAAACATTGTACTCCAACGAACTTTTTATAATAGAAATCGTATGTCCCTTTTGGGTAAGGTATTGGGCTTCGAGCTAAATATAATCCATATCCAAAAACATCCGTGGCAACTTTAATCTTTGAAAAATCAACCGCCTCCAAAGGATTTTTTAACTCTGTCATTAAATTTGATACATATAATGAATTCGAATCAACCTCTTTAGGAAGAATCCTTCTAATTGCCTCAGTTTCTATTAATGGTTCATCCCCATTTACATTTATATAAAAATCTGCGTCTACTAAAGTGGAAACCTCGTATAGTCGGTCAAGATGTGTTTTATGATTTTCAGAAGTCATAATCGTTTTTATTCCATAGCTTTCACAAACATCTTTAATTCGTAGATCATCTGTTGCTACATATACCTCACTTAGTCCCTCTAATCCATTTAATCGTTCGTGAACCCACCAAATCATTGGTTTTCCACAAATATCTGCTAATGGCTTGCCTGGGAATCTTGACGAATTATATCTAGCTGGAATAACACCAATGATTTTCATAAATTATCTTCCTCCTGATATCATCTTATAGTACAAAAGGTTTTGTTCATTTTAAAGAACGTTCGCTTAAAAGCTTCTACTAAATATTTCCAACTATATTTTTATTAAATTTGTTTTTGTATATTTCACTTTCATACAATTGAAAAAATTTAATTCTATCTGCTAAATACTTAAAATATTTCTGTTCCCCAAAAGGATTTTCCACTAATCTTTGAGTAATAAATTCTAAGTAAAATATGTATCTATATACTTCTAAATGTTGCACTAGGACTGTCGCTAATCTAGAATTTATAAAATTTCCCTCTAAATAATTACGAATAAAAGTATGATATGCTTTTTCAATTTCCTGATCTATCTCGTATAGATTTTCCGTTTTTGCACTAGAAACTTTATCAAATGTAATAAAGTAAAAATCAAAAAAAGCACTTCTGGTTTCCAAAGTATTCCAATCTATTACCTTTGATATTTTCCCACTTTTCAAAATATTACCTTCCCAAAAATCTCCATGTGTAAATCCTAAAATAATTTCTGTCTGGAGTGCATCTTTATTTAGCTCTTTATGTATTTCAGAAATAAATTCTAAAATAATTTTTATATTATTTACAAAACTAACATTATGATTTAGAAAAGGACTTAATAATTGATCAATTCTGTTTGAAACATTATGGATATGTTGTTTTAAGCATATATTTTGAGGTTCTTTACTTAACAAAATATCCTTTAATATAGGTAGAGTTTCTAAATAAACATTCTTTATATCATTTAATTCGAAAAATATAGGCTTTAAATTTAAATAACTTTCCTTCATATACCTACCATTAATATCAAAATCTAGTAGTTTAGGAGATAATTTACACTCTTGCGCTTCTTTTAGTTTATAAATCCTATTCACCATCACACTTTTTGGATAATCATCAGGGAATACAGTTGTGACACTTTTCTCTCTAAAATTTATTACTTTGTACTCACCTTGGCCTCCCAAAATGAGACAGTTTCCACAATGCACTGACGAAAGTGTCGGAAATAAATCAGGAGACTTTTTATTTAAGTTCTTTTTTCTTTTATATAAATAAGTAAATTGCAAAACACGAATAAGCCTAACAATTGGTAGAAAAAAATTAATAATATAAATTTTTGTCTTCCTCTCAAGAAACCCAAAAGGTTTACCTTTGAAAAAAAGGAAGTATATAAGACTGATTAAACTCTGATCTAAGTTTATGTAGAGAGAACTATATAAAAAATTATCTACATATATATATCTAAACTCCTCCATTAAATCTCCCTCTTTTATATTTAGTTGTAAGATAATCATTTTAAGAATTTAGAAACCGTTTGTTCAATATATTAAACTAACATTAAAAAAAGCGTAAAGAGATCTAACAAGTAGTAAAGATTTTTTCTTAACCAAGAACATCTTATCTCAAAAATTACCATCATTTTAAACAATTATCAATTTATATTTGATAATTGTTGTAAAGATTCTTCTCTTCCATTGTTAGCCAAAACATCATCAAGATCGACTCTTTCAAAAACTTCCAGCATTCCACCTCTAGTAGCGTTAAAGATTTTAATATCTTTCGAATCCGCATATTTCTTTGCTTCTTTATACGCATGAATCATTTTTATTCCCGCCACCGAATAAGTGGGATCAAAACAATCGTAATTTTTAAAATGGTGATTCAGATCACTAGAGTAATTGCAATCTGCACCAAGTAAATAAATTTCCTTAAATCCCATATAAACTGCAATTTGTAAAAGTGAATAAGCTATTGAATATCCATCATACACAACTGCAAAAGCATCATCGCTAAATTTTGAATTATATTTCTTATGCAAGACATAGTGATTTAGCATGTTCATTGGATAAACATAGAATTCTTCCGGAATCTTTTTATGTTTTGAAATAGGTTCACCAATGAATTTACATTCTGAATCCAAATCTTTAATATCTTTTTCAAACCTTTCATAATTTCCAATACACTGAATCCCATAATATGTAGGTCTCCAGTCAGTTTCTTCAAATGCTAGGCAAATTGAATTCATACTAAAGGTAATTTCTCTACGAAGTTTTTCCAAGTCTTCAAGCTTCAGGCTCGGTCCCGTTGCGACAATAAAACATCTTTCACCTAAATGTTTGTTTTTTAAATTCTTTAATTTCTCGAATTGACTTTTTCTATTAATACGAGTTACTCTTAAAAACTTATTAAAGTTAAAAACTATATTTGGTATAATGACTGGCCTAATCATAGGAATAAAATTATATCGAAACTTTCTAATAAAATCATAAAAGTACAATGTGAACTTATTACTTTTTAAGATGTCTTTTATTATCATATTTTCCCATTCCCTTTTTATTGTTCAATTAGATTTTTAAAAATTAAGCCCCTGTTTTAGATTCGATTTGATCATTATTTATATTTATTTCTTTTAACTTACCAAGTCTGTCTAGTAACCTAAAATCCGTTATCTTATTATCACATAGGTTAATTCTCTCCAAATTCGTTAGATACTGTATACCATCTAGATTTGATATATTTTGACCACTTAAATCTAATTCCTTTATCGAGCTCAATTCAGAAATGGAGATCCATTTTACCTTTGGATCATGAAGATGCTGTCTGATAGAATTTTCTAAGTTGTGATCTATAAAAGTGGCAACACCAGCTATTTCAGCTGTAGTATAGAATTCCAACCCTAACGCTTTAGCTTCTTTTATAATTTCTTCAATCATTTTAGGTGAAGTTCTCCACGTTCCAGCAAGTTCTGATTCTTCTCCCCATCCAAAATCTTTCCACTTTACATCTTCTGGTAATATAGAATGCGACATTAAAATTAAATTTAGCCCAGTTTTCTTAACGACTCTTAAAATCCTTTTTATATATTTTTTATTCTTTAAAAATATACTATCTATACAAATAGCAGGCGCAAATCCAGTATGATTAAAAGGCGTTAAATGATCAGCGGACGAATGTCCCCTTACAACTTTAAAGTACTTCGGAACGATCTCGTTTATCATTTCATCATTACACGCTGCAAAAGGAAATGAATATGTTACTGGCAATTTAAACCTTTCCTTTGTTTTAGAGTGAGATTGTTTTTCCAACCATTTAAATAATGATTCTATTTCATTCTCAATCCATTTTGATAAGCCATACTCATTAATATATGATTTAGCATTTTTATGTTTTAAGCCATGATGAGCAAGTTCATGACCATTTGCTTGTAATTCTAGTAACAAATCGATTTCCTTTTGATTATGTTCTCTTTCACCTTCAAAATGGTGAAATGCATTAATATTAAATGTTACATTAATATCATAATACCCAAATAAATCCATGCCATATTTATACCATTGCTCGACTCTAAAACTGTCATCAAATGAAAAAGCAATACCAGGTTTATTTACGAATGGAACTTCATCCTCTTCTTTCCTTGATATTATTTTCCTTTCTAATTCGCTAATTAAATTCCTATAAAATCCATGCCAATACAAAGTTTGTGCCACTTTATTTTTTATTTTTTCTAATCCTCTCCTAAACATTACGTACCTCCTTTAAGAATAGTTTAAAATATTTTCAACTATTAAATAACTGAGTGCTTTATTTTATGTTCAACTGTCACTAATCTACCTTTATTCAACTTGAAAACAATATCACAGTTTTCAATTGTACTTAGACGATGTGCAATAATAATTAAAGTTTTTTCTCCCTTTAAGCCATCGATCGCTTTCATAATTTCTTTTTCTGTTTCATTATCCAATGCGGACGTTGCTTCATCCATAAAAATTATTTCTGGATTGTGGTATAATGCCCTAGCAATTCCAATGCGTTGGCGTTGTCCACCTGAAAGCCTTACTCCCCTTTCACCTACTGTCGTGTTTAATTGATCAGGAAGTGATTTGACAAATTCCTTTAATTGAGCTTGCTCTAATGCTCTCCATACTACACTCTCATCAATTTGGTCCTCATCTAATCCAAATGCAATATTTCCTCGAATTGTATCATCCGATAGGAAAATCGATTGCGGAATATAACCAATTTTTTGTTTCCATAGTTCTCTTTGATTGTTTAAATCATTTCCATCAATTAAGATTTCACCATTTTCAGGATGGAATAACCCTAGAATGATATCAACTAGTGTTGTTTTACCAGCACCGGATTCACCAATAAATGCCACAGACTGACCAATTGGAATCGTTAATGATACATCCTTAACTGAAAAGTCTCTCTGATTAGGATATTTAAAGGAAATATTGTTCAATTTAATTGATTGAGTGAAAACTCTCTCATTATGACCAACCACTTTTGATTTCTCCTTGCTAGTTTGATCGTCACTATTTACAAGATGATCTTTATTTAGGAATAAATCTTCATAAATAATCGATAGCGCAGGTTCTGAATAACGTATCGCAGTTATAAACCCTACAATACGGGTAATTGAAGGCATTAAACGAAATGCTGCCATAGCAAAGAGTGCCATAGTTGAAACTAGACTTGTAGTATTACTACCTTTAAAGACAATTATTAACATCGTGATTAGTACGATTGTTACCATAGTTGTTTCAATAAAATATCTCGGAACTTGATTTAATATATTTAATTGTCTACTATTTCTTGCACTTTTTTGACTTTGATTAGTAAAAGCATTTACAAAGAAGTCTTCTTTACCCGATACCTTAACTTCTTTACTAGCACCTAATCCTTGATTTACCCATTTAATCATTGCAGCGTTTACTTCTTGTTGTTCAGTACCTAAGCGACTAATCTTTTTACGAAAATACCTAAAAAATAGGAATACACTTCCACCCAGTAAAGTCGAAGCAATTATTGTTGCTAAAGGAGCTGTAATAATTAACAAAACTAATATAAATGAAGTAACAAGAATTTCTGTTAATAACTGAAAACCCGAAATGATGATTCCTTGAAATACTTTTGTAATTTCTGTATTTATATTTCGTAGTAATTCTGATGTGTTTCTTTGTAAATGAAATATATATGGTTTCGTTAAGTATTCTTTAAATAAGTTTCTTGATAATCTAACTTGTTGGTTTAGTATGACTCGTACTTGTAAATGGTTAAAAAATAGTAAGTATATATTTTTAATAAAAAATACTGCAAGTAGTGCTATTCCTGCAAATACGATGAATCCGTTTACTGATTGAAAATTAAGAAACTTATAAACAAATGATAAAATAGCTTGTTCTTTGATTATTGTTGGATCAGTTAATATCCCTACAAAAGGGAAGATTGCTCCTATTCCAATTGTTTCAAATACTGCTGCGGCTATCATCATGAGAAATAATATAAATAGTTTATTCTTTTCTTTTTTATTAAAAAGCATTAGTAATTTACTTAATGAAGACTTCAAATTTATCACCCTTTAAAAATAAATAAGACTAGT
Organism: Gottfriedia sp. NPDC057948; assembly: GCF_042887255.1. NCBI lineage: Bacteria > Bacillati > Bacillota > Bacilli > Caryophanales > Bacillaceae > Gottfriedia > Gottfriedia sp. NPDC057948. The sequence goes on along the minus strand of NZ_JBHVPN010000002.1, from coordinate 260,849 downwards.
AAACTAATTTTTAAAAAGTTTCTTAGTCTTTTTTGAACTAAAATATCAAATAAGCTCGTATTAAACATAAAAATAAACCAACCTATTTTTTCTTTTTTTATAAAATATGGATTTTTTATAAATGAAAATAACCTAAGGCAGAATTCAAATTTTAATCTTTTTAACTCTTTGTTACTATTAGGTATTTCATTTTTTGCTTTGTAATAATATCTAAAAAATAATGGTATATAACAATACTCAGCTTTTTTTTGTAGATCATATTGATTTATTGCCATAAAAAAGTTGACTCTTTCTTTATAGGCTTTAATAAAGTCTAAATGTCTAATACAAAATCCGGCCTGTGTAATGCTATTTTTTCTTTGTAAATAAAAGTGTAATTGTATAGGTATGTATGTTACCTTCGAGCTTTTATAAAGTAATTGATGAGCGATAAATTCATCTTCGTGGATTTTGTTTTCTTCAAACTCTAAATTGTCAAACAAGTGTTTTTTGAACAATTTATTCCAAACAACGACAAATTTCACTCCTTTATTTCCGTATAATTCGTTTAAAGCTTCTATGTTCGTATAATGTTCTTCTTTAAATTGAAGATTAGGTTCATCATCTGATTTGATTTCTTCACCTTCATTTACTTTTAAATAGTCACAAATCACAATATCTGATGAATTTTGCTTAGCATTACTATGCAAGACTTCATACATTTTTAAATGGATGAAATCATCACTATCAACAAATGCAATATACTTTCCTTTTGCTATTTTAAGACCAGCATTCCTCGCTGATGATAAACCACCATTTTCTTTATGAATTACTTTTACCCGTTGATCGATGGCCGCATATTCATCACAAATTTTCGGACAATGATCAGGGGATCCATCATTTACTAGGATTAGTTCAATATCCTTAAATGTTTGACCAAGTATTGAATCGATACATTTATTAAGATAATTTTCTACCTTATATACAGGAACGATTATTGAAATTTCACAAGCCATTCAATGTCACCCTATTCTAAAATTACGATATTCTAGAAATGATTTCTTCTTCATATTTAATGTCGTTAATTCCGTGAACATCAGTACCTTCAGGAACTTCACCTACATATTTATTTTTAATTGCTTCTTTTTCTTTTGCTTTATTTAAAAACCATTCATACTCAATATCAATATGACCAATATCAATTGCATGATAGCCATAATTTGATAAGTCATAAGCTAATACCGTAGCTGTAGGCCCGAGAGCAATTAACACTAGTTTTGACTTATCGTGTTTTATTACCTCTTCAACTATTTGATCATACTTTGCAAATGCGTCAGTAACTGGACATAAAATTCTTTTTATTGATTTGGTATTATCGAACAAATCATTTCCAATTCCTAGTCTACTTTGCTCTCCTTCGATAATAATGACCTCTTTTTGATGCCACAGCTTTTTAAAAGTCTTAAACCTGAACTCAGCCTGACTTTTATCCTTATAGTCTATATAAAGTCGAGTCACCAATGAATCATAATAGACTTTTTTCTTTTGTAGTAGTTTATAAATCTTATATCGATTTAAATTTAAGTAACGTTTCCAATAATTTCTTGATCTGTCTGTACACCAGTCAACATTTTTAAAAACATTTGGGATAAAGACTTCATGATTTTCTTGTTTACTTTTGATAATTTCCCTTAATCTTAAGCTTAACTCATCTGAATATGGCTGAAACCTTAAGCTTTTACCGTTCATTAAATTGAACTCACCATCGCCATATCTACTTATAGAACATTTATTTTGAACAATTAGGTTTAAGCTTTCATCAGTTGTTTTTACAAAAGGTTGGCTATAAAATAAAAAAACCATTCCATTAAATAGGGTGGTAATCTGTTCAATACTTCTTATTTTTATTTTTGAACCTACCACATACATTCTTCGGTATATGCTCATCCTCTTTTTCTCCTTGATAGGAAATTAATTATTAACTTATACAAAATAGGGTGAATACGTGTTGCAAATAATAATATTTTTACATTTGTAACATACTCTTTTAGTTTGATTGTTTCTATGAAGTAATTGTTTAAAATCTCGGTTACTTTTTTATATTCTTTTTGATATAAAATATGATTTGGATCTAGTGAAATTGTGTTTAAAACGGCCATTGCATTATTAGCCAGTTTTAGTGTTATGATTGGCTTTAGTTCAGGATAATATCGGCTTACATAAGTATAGATTTCGTCATAAATTAGGACTGCATCAATACTTTTATTTTTTACTGCCAGATCCATTGTGCTATTTTCGCGCTTAATATAATGATATTTTGGTTCACCAATATAGCATACTTTTTCAATCTCATTAATTACTTTATAAGTAAATGCTGTATCCTCATACATAATCCCTTCTGGAAATCTAAGATTTTCCAAAAGCTTTCTTTTCATTAATTTCGACCAAACAACTTCATCATACAATGCACCTTCAAATAATGCCTTCATTGCTTGACTTCTATTATGAATTGTTAATGGCTCTGATCCATTTACGATTGTTTTGTCGTTATAATGAACTATGCTCGTACAGTTTGCAATATCACAGTCATTCTCGATACAAATATTATAAAGTAGTTCATACATATCTGGTTCAATCCAGTCATCACTATCTACAAATCCTATATAATCGCCTTTAGCAATGTTTAAAGCAGCATTTCTAGCACTTGCCTGTCCGCCATTTTTTTTATGAATTACCTTTATTCGATTATCCTTTTTGGCATACTCATCACATATTAATCCGCATTGATCGGGTGATCCATCATCGACAAGGATAAGTTCAAAGTCAGTTAGCGTTTGAGCTAAGATTGAATCCACACATTTATGTATATATAGCTCTACTTTATACACGGGAACAATAATACTTATTTTGGGATTCATTTGTTCACTATCCTTTCCATTATAAATATTTTACGAATATTAGAGTATGTTCTTAAAAGATGATTTAATCCCCACATATAATTCGTAAATATAAAGTTAAACTTGTTTATGTTTAACTTCGAAGTCTTTACTATAGGATAAAATTTCTTTAAATTTGGATTTTCTAAAAATTCTCGGTAACTTTTTAGGATTTTGTTTTTTAGTTCATTTCTATATTTCTTATTTGGATCAATTTCTTTATTGTTAAGTAGTTTTTGATAAAAAAATAAGATACGGGTAAAAAAATAAGATTCTGATAAAGTAAGTAATGATTGTTCACTAACCCGTTCCCTTATAAAATGAAATCTCTCTTCGTCACACTCTAAGCCATCTAAGTTCCTTAAAGTGAATATTTCTTGTTTTGACATTGTACTCTCGTTTCTTTGTACGTAATAATATTTACTTGCGCCAATAAATACGTATTTCTTTACCAAATAATATATTTTAAATGCTAAAAAACCATCTTCATATAACTTATTAGGAAATCTAAGATCATCAAAGATTTCTTTTTTATACAACTTATTACAAACTGAATTCCTGTATCCATTGTTTAATAATCCTTTTAGAGCGAAAATATTATCGCCAATTTCTAATTGGTTATCATTTTGAATCTGTTCTACCTTATTTCCATTTACAATTTTTATGCCACACTCTACAACATCTGCCTCAAATTTCAATGCATTCTCAATTAGTGATTCAAACATATCATTTTCAACATAATCATCGCTATCAACAAAACCTATATAATCGCCCTTCGCTATATCCAGTCCCATATTTCTTGCGCTAGCCTGCCCACCATTTTCTTTATGAATTACTTTAATTCTATTATCTTTAGAGGCATAATGATCACAAATATCCCCACTTTTATCTGGTGATCCATCGTTAACTAGAATTAATTCGAAATCAGCAAACGTCTGATCCAATAGTGAATTTATACACTTATGAAGATAGGATTCTACTTTATATACAGGAACAATAATACTGATTTTTGGATTCATTCCATTTCACTCCATCTTATCCAATATATTGATATAACTTATCTATTTCAGAAGTAGTATCTACAATTTCGTTTAATAGATTTCTAGATAAGTCCTCGCTTTTTCCAGGATTGTTAATTAAGTATGTTATTTTTTCAAATAACTCTTCTTGGTCAAATTTGACAATTAATCCATCATAATTATCAGTGATTTGCTCATATGCACCTGTAAAATTTGTAGTGACGATTGGTTTATGTAAACACCTAGCTTCAGCTAAAGTAAGACAGTAACCTTCGTGTCTAGAAGTTTGTACATAGAGATCAGCATTTGCTACATACGGATATGGATTTTGTTTTGCACCTAATAAAATGAAATTGGATTCTAACCCAAGCTTTTGAATTAATGTCTCGTATTCCTTGCGATCCTCACCTTCACCAATGCAATACCATCTCACGTTATATCCATTTTCAATTAATTTTGATAATACCTTTATAGCCATATCTTGACCTTTTTCGATTGAAAGCCTTCCAACTGTCAAAATTTTCTTCCCTATGAAACTATTATCAAAGTCAACCTCTGCTAAAGACATTTTATTAATTACACTTGATGAAAGTATATTTTTAAATACTTCTGTTTTATTTACATCTTGTGGTAATTTTTCAATTAGCCTTTTCTTAGCTTCCTCTGAAACGACAAAGATCTTATCGAACTTTTTATGAAGCTTTTTATATAATTTTGTATTTATTAGATGTTTTGAAACATCGAAGTGAACCCATGACACCTTTTTTTTTGCAGTTACCCTGTTGGCGATATAATAATCAATGATGTCAGTAGGGCCTTGATATGCTATAGCAACATCATACAAAGTAAAATCTTTTGGAACATCCTTAAAAATATGGCGATAATAAATATTTCGATCTGCAGTTTTTTTGGAAATTAGGTATTTGCTTAAAAAAGATAGCATTTTTACGTATTGCTTATTATCAAAGTAATCTTTCAAAGTTTTGTGTGGAGGCTGTAATATAATATCTTTAATTGTGGTAAACCATGTAGCTTCTACTACATTAACCCAATCTGGAATATTCTCGAAAAATCCGCCTTTTTTCTCCAAAAGGAGGAGCGTTATATCATATTTATCTTTTGGAATTACTGATAATAGTGATAGAAAAGATTTCTCTACACCGCCTATATTCATACTACTAAGCATAAATAAAACTTTTTTCTTCATATTTCACCCCAAAAATGAGTATTAAAAAACCAGTATATCGATCTAGATGACTAATGAGGTAAATTTTTTATACATTGAGTAAATTCAATTTCTCTAATTCCTTTGTAGTATCTACAGATTCTTTTTGTAAATTAATTTTTATTTTATTTCTTAAAATCTCATTATCTAGTAATTCTTTCACTGCCTTATACATTTCCTCTTCATCAAAATTAACAATTAAGCCTGTTTCCCGATTTATAAGCTGTTCTTTTGCACCGGTAAAATTTGTTGTGACGATTGGATTATTAAAGCATCTTGCCTCAGAAAGAGTAATGCAATATCCTTCGTGTCGCGATGGCTGAACATATAGATCGCATTGCTTCATATAAGGGTATGGGTTTGTTTTCGTACCTAATAATATAAAGTCTTCCGAAACATTATACTCATCTATTAATTTGAGATACTCTGCTTTACCTTCTCCATCTCCAATGCAATACCATTTAACATCGTATCCAGCTTTCTTTAGTTTCGATAATACTTTGATTGCTAAATCCTGACCCTTTTCAATTGAAAGTCTTCCAACCGTTAGAATTTTTATTCCTTTAAAGTCTTCATCAAATCCTGACTCTCTTTCCGCCATCTTCTGGATTAAGCTTGAAGAAATAATATTTCCGAATGTATTAATTTTGTTTTTTATTCCAGATAACTTCTCTATAAGTTTTTCTTTTCCTTCATTTGATACAACAAAAATATGATCAAACTTCTTATACAGATTAATAGCAAACTTGTTATTAAAAGAAATTTTAGTTACATCAAAATGAATCCACTGAACTTTCTTTTTGGCGTTTATTTTGTGCATAACAAAATAGCTTATTAAATCCATTGGACCTGCATAAGCTACTGCTATATCATATTCTTTTTCAAATTTGCGATAATCCTTTAATACATATTTAAAGTATGAACTTCGATCTTTCATAATCTTTGAAAGTAAGTGATGAAAGATTAAATTAATAGCGCGAACCGGTTTACCATCTTTTAATATTTCCTTTGCTTCAAATAATGGTGGATTATTTAGTAAAGCTTTTATTTTGTCGAAATCTTTTACATATTCAATTCGAGCATTAGTTGGTAATTCATTTAAAAAACCACCAAACTCTTCTAACATAAGTACAGTAATTTCGTATTCATCATCATTCATTTCAGATAACATATTTAGTAGTGCTTTTTCAGTTCCACCAATATTCATATTTATGATCATAAATAATATCTTTGTTTTCATAGGCTTCACTCTTTCTTCTTACATTAACCTATTAACTCATAAAATTTTGCTAGTTCTTCAACATTGCCTTTTTTCTCAACTTGTAAGAATTTTACTATTTTCTCTTTCAATTCATTATCCTTGATTAATTTCAATATCCCGTTTGTTACACCTTCAGCCGTCATATCTACAACTAAACCATTTTTCCCATCAATCATTTGACTATAAACTGCGTCAAACCTTGTTGTAACTACAGGAATATTTAGCATACGAGCTTCAGCAATTGCAAGACCAAATCCTTCAAACTTCGAAGTTTGAACATAAAAATCTGCATCTTTTATATATGGATAAGGGTTTGATTTTACTCCTAACAATATAAAGTTTTCATATAACTGATGATTCCTAATATATTTTTCAATTTCTTGTTGTAACGGTCCCATTCCTAATACATACCATCTAAAGTCAACGCCATTTTCTTTCAGATTTTTGCATGCTTCTAAAGCTAGATCATAACCTTTTTGGTGGGCTAACCTTCCAATGGTTAAAATTTTAATACCATTAAAATTATCTTGATAACTATCTCCACTTAATGCCATTTGGTTAATAAATTCCGGATTATTTATATCAAAAATAACCTCAACTTTACTGGAATACCTAGGAAAGGTCTCTATGAAGATTTCACGTGTAGAATTTGATACAGCTACAATTTTTTTGTATTGATCATAAAACGGCTCTTGATAATTCCTTTCATGATCGGTTAAATGATAGCTTACGTTTACCCATGCATATTTTTCTTTAGCTAAAACTTTATCAGCGACATAAAAAGTAGGAATACCTTGTGCATAGCTTATCGCAATATCATATACTTTTTCATTTTTCTCGATCACATTGGAAACACTTTCCCAAAATATTCTTGCTTCTTCCGCTATACTATAATTTTTTCTCCTTATTTCAAAGGAATACTTTAGCCTTGAAAATAGCATATCAAATTTAAGTTTCTTTAATGAGTAGATAACCGAGTCAGTCATACTTAGCTCAGTAAATTTGGTGTATTTAAGAGGGGGTAAAATATTTACTTCCTTAGGAACCAGCTTCTCGAATTCACCACCGTGTGCGAATAACATTAGATCAACGGAGTATTCTTCTAGATTTAATAAATTCAATAGTGTTGTTAAACTTTTTTCTGCTCCTGCTATGTGTAAGGAATCAATTACAAAGAGTATATTTTTTTTCACTAGAAAAACCTCCCTTATACTGGTTTATATTTAAGCAAAAGCTGTTGCAAATTATATTAAGCTATAAAGTTTGTTTAGTTCATTTAAATTACTAAAAACTGTGCTTTTACAATTGTTTACTAATTGCTCTCTCATTTGAGAATCCAAGTAAAGTTTTTCAATGCCATCTGCAATACCTTTAACTGAGAGCTCACAGATTGAACCATCAAACCCATCTTTTACTTGGCTTTTAGCTGTTGGATAATTTGTTATAAGAACTGGCTTCAAAAGAACTTGCGCCTCGACCACTGTAACTGCTTTTCCCTCATACCTAGATGGTTGTACGTATAATTCAGCTTCTTTTATATATGGATAGGGATTTATTTTCTTTCCTAAAAGAATAAACTGATCGGTTAAATTATTTTCCTCTATTAAATCTTTAATTTGTTCTTCGTCGCCTCCGTAACCAACTACATACCAACATATGTTTTTGTATCCTCGATCATTTAACATTTTCAATGCTTTAACCGCGGAATCAATCCCTTTAGCATATGAAAGTCTAGCCACAGTTATAATTTTAAATCTAGCATCTTCCACCATTGGATTATCTGCTTTTTCATTTGCTAATGTATTAATCAATTCAGGAGTTGTAATGTTTTCCACTACGATGACTCGCTCCCCTAATGCTGGATATTTACTTATGAATGCATTTTTGCATTCATCCGAGACTGCTACGATATAATTGAACTTGCTCCACATTTTTACATCCAATGCAATGTCTGTTTCCACTGTTGAAAAATCTGTATGAATCCATGCAATTTTGATTTGGGCATCTACTTTCTCCGCGACAAAATAGTGTGGCCATAAATAACTAATTGCCACATCATATTTCTTACTTTGTTTTGGTAGTATTGGGACTGAATACTTCCACATATATTGCATTTGTTTATATCCATTTTCGGAAGCGTGATTTTTATTTGCCAAATACTTTGCTAACAGTCTAGAAAGTGCAAGACCTATTTGCCCGCTTTTTATGACATCTAGGACTGGCATTCGAAATGTCTTATATGCCTTACTTTCTGCAAGTAGATTTACCTCTTTGGGCAACAACTTCATGAATTCACCTGAGTGACTATAAAGCATTAAATCGACTATATAGTCGGTATAATCAAAGTTATTTAACATACTGATTAGGCTTCTCTCAACTCCTCCAATCTCTAGATCAAAGGATGCCACTAATATATTCTTTTTCATTTAGTTCACCTGTCGAATATTGGTAAATAGCCAATAAATTTGATATTCCTTTAGAAACCGAATATCCTTCTGTTTCGAATCCATTAATTATTCGGTTAATATTTCCTTCTTTATTCCGTGAATTCATTAAAATTGTATTTGCCCAAATTTCTGGTCCTTCGCTTAACATGAGCTGTTTTACCAGTCCAATATTTAAGTCTGCCTCAGGCTGTATTGCTTCAGATACAATACAAGGTATACCACTAGCTTGGGCCTCTAAAAGAACAAGTCCTAATCCCTCGTACAAAGATGGAAAAACAAATAAATCCATACTATGTAATAGCGTTGGTATGTCTTCCCTAACACCTACAAATTTAATGTTCTCATCAATTCCAAACTTTTCAACTTCCTCTTCAATACTTGCTCTTAATTCCCCATCTCCAACTAATAACAAGGAAATGTTTTTTTGTTTTTTTAAAATGTGCTTCATTATCTCAATTAAGAACAAATGATTTTTTGCATCCATAAACCTACCGATATGTCCAATTACAAAACTATTTTCTAAATCAGCTTCCTTTTTGAAGTTCTTCACTTCTTTTAATGGCGGTTCTAGAAATTTTTTATAATCTATTACATTCGGATAATAGGAATATCTTGTTTTTACTAATTCTTTCTCTCCAAATAAATATCGTCCAGCACCATTACTACATGACAACAATTTAGTTGAAGTTACATTGATGAGCTTTCGCATTATTCCTTTATAGATTGTTCTAATTATAGATTGATTAGTATCTAAGGTTGTATGTGCATGTGATATTCTAATCTTTATACCTGCTAATTGCGCCGCTAAATTGGCTATACCACAATTAAATAGTGTATGTGCGTGAACTACATCATACGGACCGTACTTTTTAATCGCCGCATAAATTTCTTTTACTGAGTATGTTTTTGCCAATCTTATAATGCGTCCGCCTAATCTTTCAATTTCTTGATCGTAGTGTGCTTCATTTTGACTATAAGAAATAAAATCAAATTGAATTTTGTTCCGATCTATATTTCGGTATATATTCATTAGCATTGTTTCGGTCCCTGCTCTATTCATTGCACCAACAACATGTAGGACCTTTAAGGGCTTTGTTTTATCCATACATAACTCCCTTTTGCATTTCTTATCAATAGTTTTTAGAGTTTTTCCATTTCACGAATTCAAATACTTTTTTATATTCTCTTAATTCTTCTCTTCCAATGCCAATTTCAACTAATTCCTTTATAAGGTCAATATAGTCATTTTCGAGTTTATTATTTTCTTTATTAGTCCCAAGTAATGTTCTAAAATCAACTCCTAATACCTTCGAAATCTTTTCTACAACTTGAATAGACGGATTATCGTTTAATTCACGCTCAATATTGCTTAAATAAGACTTAGAAATATTAGCTTTTTCTGCAAGTTCTGATAAAGTAAGTCCCTTTTTGATACGAATTTCCTGAATGTTTTTTCCTATCATTTTTGGCACCTCGGCTGTTCCTTCATAGAATGCCCTCCCTACAAGCTACTTTATAAAATACTTTTTTGATACAGCTTATTACTCTACTTTGATCATCAAACGATAGATTCGATCCTGAAGGTAAACAAATTCCAGTTTTGAACAACCTCTCTGCAACATGGTTATTTTCTTCGTGAGAATAATAACGAACTCCATTGAATAGAGGTTGCATATGTAATGGCTTCCACACTGGTCTTGCTTCAATATTTTCTTCTTCTAATACATCTAATAGATTATTTACCGATAGCTTGGATTCTTCTTCTTTAATCGTTAATGCCGTAAGCCAACGGTTACTGCGTGTATTTGCTAACTCTGGCATAAAAGTTAGACCTGGTAAATCCCTTAGCTCCTCAAAGTAGCGTTGAAAAATCTTTCTTCTAGTTTCAACTCGCTCCTCTAATACTTGTAATTGAGCCCTGCCAACCCCTGCTAAAATATTACTCATCCTATAATTGTAACCAACTACGCTATGTTGGTAATGTCGCGCATCATCCCTAGCTTGAGTCGCTAAAAATCTTGCTCTTTGTATTAACTCAGTATTATTTGAGACAAGTGCTCCGCCACCAGATGTCGTAATAATTTTATTTCCATTAAAGGAAAAAATACTAAAATGACCAAAAGTACCACTAACTCTTCCTTTATAAGTAGAACCTAGTGATTCAGCAGCGTCCTCAATAATAGGTATATTGTACCTGGCACATAACGATTGAATTTCATCCATTTTTGCAACTTGTCCATATAGATTAACAACGATTACTGCTTTTGGAAGGGTTCCCTCTAAATAAGCGTCATATAATGCTCTTTCAAGTGCTCTTGGTGACATATTCCATGTATCGGGCTCCGAGTCTATAAATATTGGTTTGGCCCCTTGATAGATTATTGGGTTAGCACTAGCCACAAAGGTAAGACTGGAACAAAATACCTTATCGCCTTTTGTGACATTTAATAAAGAAAGAGCCAAATGAATTGCAGCTGTTCCCGAACTAACAGCTAACGCCTCATTGGCTCCTACATAATTAATAATATCTTTTTCAAATCCATCGACATTGGGTCCAAGTGGTGCAATCCAATTCGTATTAAATGCTTCCTGTATATACTTTATCTCCTCTCCGCTCATATGAGGAGGAGATAAATAAATTCTTGATAAGGTCAATTCACTTACCACCTTTTCGAAAAATTTAATCTATAAATTTAAATTTTTAATAATTCTAGCCGGGCAGCCTACTACTGTACTAAGAGATGGAATATCGTGAATAACCGTAGAACCCGCTCCTACAATTGACCAACACCCTACTTTAATTCCAGGAATAATAGTCGCTGATGCCCCAATATGTGCACCATCTTCAACTAAAACGTTTCCTGTTAAAGTAGCATTTGGAGAGACATGCGTATAGTCACCGATTTGATTATCATGTTCAATTATTGCGCCAGTATTAATTACACAATGGTCGCCAATTTGCGCTTGTGCATTAATAACCACATTCGGCATGACCACTGTTCCGTATCCAATTCTAGTCGTAGTGCTAACAACCGCTGAAGGATGAACAGCTGTTAAGTACTGTTCTTTTTTAATATTAATTGAACTAACTATATTTTTTCTAAGCTTGTTGTCTCCTATTGCAATGACTAATTTAGTGTCTTGATCTAGGAATTTTTTGAGAGAAACAAATGGAGCATATATAATCCCACTCTCATGTTTTTCAGCCTTATATTTGTCATCTAATATAGCAATAATCTCATTTCCCTTTATTGAGTAAATGATGTCTTGGATAACTTTGCTATGTCCCCCATTACCTAAAATAATTATCTTCATATTACATCACTTCATTAGAACCAGTGAATTTTTCCATTGTCACTTGCCCCTCCTGTGAAATTCCTTCTTTCTTTATAACTTTAATGGCTGTTTTAATGAGGATTTTTAAGTCTAAAAGGAGATTTTTATTTTTCACATACCATACGTCCATTTTAAATTTCTCCTCCCATGTAAGTGAATTGCGTCCATTTACTTGGGCCCAACCTGTAATCCCAGGCTTTACATTATGTCTTAACATTTGTTCTTCTGTATATAAAGATAGATATTCCATTAAAAATGGTCTAGGTCCGACTAAACTCATTTCCCCTTTAACCACGTTGATTAATTGTGGAAACTCATCAATACTATACTTTCTTAAAAACTTCCCGAAAGCAGTTAAGCGTAATTCATCCGATAGGAGGTTTCCCTCTGAATCATGCAAATCGCTCATTGTCCGAAATTTATACAAGTAAAATGGTTTACCATTTAAACCAGGGCGCTGTTGAGTAAATAATATAGGAGCACCCATATTTAATTTAACAAAAATTGCTACGACTATTAGAGGTAGCGATAGCAACAGCAATATTACTATTGAAAATCCTAAATCTATTACTCTCTTCATTTTTAGTTTACTCCTAAAAATTAATTACTTCGTTTCCACTAAATTGTTTGTACAATCATTAAGATCGTTTTTTCATATCATTTATAACATCAATCGTATTTAGTTAACTCGATAGGCTTCCTCTACAGTAAAAGAGTTTTAGAATATCTATTAATTGTTGTTGTGATAAATTAATTGATTCCATTTTTTCCTCCCAAACAAAAAAAACACTGCATTATTGCACTGTAACTTGTTCAATCTCTTCAGTATATCCGTTCGGATTATTTTTTTGCCATCTCCATGTATCTTCACACATTAAATGAATTCCTTTAGTAGCTGTAAAGCCAAGTTTTTGCATAGCCTTTGTTGGATTCGCATAACAAACTGCAACATCACCAGGACGTCTCTCTTTAATTCTATAAGGAATCTTTTTACCAGATGCTATTTCAAAAGCTTCAATCATTTCTAGAACACTATAGCCAGTGCCTGTACCAATGTTATATGCTTCAATTCCAGTGTTGTTTTCTAAGTTTTTAAGTGCTTTAATATGACCAATTGCTAAATCTACCACATGAATATAGTCCCTCACACCTGTGCCGTCTATTGTTGGATAGTCGTTTCCAAAAATATTTAATTGCTCCAATTTCCCTACTGCTACTTGTGAAATGAACGGCATTAAGTTATTCGGAATACCATTTGGATCTTCACCAATTAAACCGCTATGATGTGCACCAATCGGATTAAAATATCTCAATAATGCTATTCTCCAAGTATGGTCTGATTCGTATAAGTCCCTAAGGAATTCCTCAATCATAAGCTTAGTTCGTCCGTATGGATTAGAGGCACCTAATATACTACTCTCTGGTATCGGTGATTCATTTGTTGAACCATAGACTGTGGCAGAAGAACTAAAAACAAGTTTTTTCACTTCATATTTTCTCATCATCTCGCAAAGGTTAATCGTTCCTGTAATATTGTTATAATAGTAATTAATAGGAGTTTGGACTGATTCGCCTACCGCTTTAAGTCCAGCAAAATGGATGACAGCCGATATTTTATTCTGAGAAAATATATTTTCTAACTCACCTCTATTTAATAGGTCAATATTATATGTTCTAAATGACTTACCCGTTATCTCTGACACTCTTTTCAATGCTTCTGGCTTACTATTTGAAAAGTTATCTAGAACAATAATTTCATTGCCACTTTGTAATAACTCTACGCAAGTGTGACTCCCTATATATCCTGCTCCTCCAGTTACAAGAATTGCCATTTATTTTCCCTCCTATAAAAGACTAAAAAACGATCACTTTTACCAGTTTAAATTAATATAATTGCTGAAATATTGTATTTGCAGACTAATTACATTTTCATAGTAATAATAAAAAAAGTAGCAAATTACTATGCCATAATAGATTAACTTTTGATCTCTTACTCTAAATAATTTCACAATCCATGAAATTAAAATTAGTTGATAAAAACTAAAATAAATTGAAATTCTTGCAAATATCCAATTTTGCGTTGAAATAAGCATAAAGACAAATCCAAGTAAAGCCATATTGACAACAATATCACTCTTTGGATTCATTTCTCTTAACTTCTCTCTTCCCATAAAAGCAATTAATAGCGGTATTGAGGTTACTGCAACTCTTATAATGCTAGCTCCACCTTCTTGAAAGTTTTTATAGACTGCATACTGGGTATCTTGAATTGCGTTAAACAAATAAGTTGATAGTTGATTAAATCCAATAATGAATACGATTGAAAATAACAATAAGGCGATTGTAACCTTTGACCATGCTTTAAAACGCACAAGAAAATAAATTGGAATTAAAATAAGTGCAGTTTGATGGAATAAAGAAGCAAGTAATATAACGAGTAGATAGCGTTTAAAACTACCTTCCAGCAAAAGTCGAATGCCTGCAAAAGCAATGGAGGCAGCAAGTACTTGTCTGATTCCATTCATGGAGACCAGAAACAACCCACCAGTTATATACACATAAACGCTCAATTCAAAAATTCTTGAGTAATTATACAATGTAAAAATAACCAATACATTCGTGATAATCGCTGTTGTAATTAACAATATTTGAGGATTTGAAGAAAAATATTTTAAAATCATTTGCAAAACGCCGAATCCAATATCCTTAGACTCTAAAATATAGTTCCATGTAAAGTTATGTCTTTTATAGATATCCACATATGCATATGTATCCCCAATATTTGATCTAAGTCCCGATACGCAAACTAGAGTTACTAATGCAACAAACGCCAACGTTTTATTAGGTTTTATATAGACTGATGATAAAGTTGCGGTGCTAGATATGCTGGCCCTTGAGGCTACTCGTGCCATGAATGAAAAAACAAATACAATTGCTAAATTGAACCAAAATATAGTCATACCAATATCCTTCCAAAAAACAAAACCACTTTTTAGGCGGCTTTTGTTTTTGTCGTAATATAAATATATAAAGTTATCCCAAATGGAATCGCTAAGATTGTTAAAAATTTTTTAGGCGTCTCGTCTAAAAAACTCCAGTTTCTACTCATAATGCTACTAGAAACATAATGAATGGCTTGTCTGAATTTAAACAATTGACTTGCAAAGGGCAATTTCATCATTTCTTTTCTATAAAACGCAAATCCATTCGGATTTTTAATATATTGACCTAACATATTTAACGATGATCCATCTGCAAGGTACTCTACATGGCATAAAATTTCATTCATTAATAGCATTTCGTATTGTTTATCAAGCATGTGATATTTGTATGCTAGACCAACATAACGTTCATTTTTAAATAGTGGATATGGAAATTCTTTTGTTAACTCAGTCCGATATACAAGCTTTTTATCACCAGTTACGCCAAATTTATTATATAAATCAAATAACCTAGTCTGTTTTCTATTAACCGGCAACTGTGTACCAATAATTTTCCCATCTGAATATGCATCTAGCCCAATAATTCCACTCACATTATCGTTACCAAATTGATTCCAGTACTCAATAATTTTTTCAACCGCTTCTAAAGGCATATAATCATCTGAATCAATACAGACATTAAGTTCTGTGACAATTTTCTGGTAAGCGGTATTATGAGCACCGTGCATTCCTTGGTTTTTCTGCCAATAATACATAATTTCAATTTTATTTTCTTCGATCCAACCTTTAACTAATTCTTTAGTATTGTCAGTTGAACCATCATCAATGATTAACCAGATAAATTCTTTGCATGTTTGATTCTTTAAACTCTCGTAACATTTGTGAAGGCAGTATGCACGATTGAATGTTGGAGTAAATACAGTTAACTTCTTCATATCCTACCTCCCTAACGAGATATATGTCTTTTGGGTATTCTCCGCTATTTTGCGAATATCATATCCTCTTTGGATCAATGCACTCTCCGCATTTCCTCTATTAAAATTTCTTTTTGCTTCTTTCAAGATTTTCTCAACCCATTTTTCACTGTCATTTAAAGAACAGTATTGAATTAGTCCCATCTCCATATCCACTTCTGTTGTAATCGCATCTGAAATAATACAAGATAAACCTGCACCTTGTGCTTCTATTAACGTTACGGGTAAACCTTCATGCAAAGATGGGAAAACAAATACATCCATTGCTTGTAAAAGTTTATGAATATCATCTCTAATACCAAGTAACTTTACATTTTTCTCTATTTGAAGTTCTTTTATTTTCGATTCTATTTTAGCTTGAAGGGAACCCCCTCCAACTAAGATTAGAACTGCATTCGGCATTTTTTTTAATAGTGAAGCAAAAATTTCTAGTAAAAATAGATGATTTTTTTGTTGATTAAATCTTCCAACATGGCCAAGTACAAATGCTTTGTCTGAGATATTTAACTGATCCCTAATTTGTTTTCTTAAATTTAATGAAAATTGAAACCTCTCACTTTCAATTCCATTTTTTAGGATTAGAGATTCATTAGAACGTTTAGTAAATAACCACCTACTTGCAGACTCCGAGCAAGCAAATAAATGAGTAGCATTGGGTTCAATGTATTTACCTACATACCATTTGTAAACCTGTGATGCCAATCCACCTTCACTTTCTGTATTATGACTATGGGCAATTCTCGTAGGTATATTAGCTTTTTTTGCTGCCCTTAAAACTAAGCCACTCATTTTATCCATATGAGAATGGACGATTTTATAATTTGGATTTAGCCTGAAAAACTTATCTAGTTTTCTTATATAACCTAAATGACCAACGTCCGTTATATATGGAATTCTATGAATCTTTCCACCCATTGCAATTATTTCAGAGTCATATGCCCCTTCATTACACGTTAAAAAATCGAACTGTATTTTCGTTCGATCAATATTACGATATAAATTCATTATTAATGTTTCCGCGCCACCTCTGTTCATGTTAACAACGGTATGTAAGATTCTTAAAGGGTTGCCCACATTTTATCCTCCATTTCCTTCATATAGCTCTTATATACCTCACTTTTTTCCAATATTACTTTATCAATGCTATATTTTCTCATAATGATTTTTCTACTATTAGACCCAAGCCTCTCTTTGAGACCCTTACTTTTAACAAGGTCTTTTATGGCGCTTGAGAAACCCGTGAAATCATTACTCTCAACAAGCCATCCATTTTTGTTGTTCGTTACAAGCTCTCTATGCCCCCGATTATCTACCGCTATAATTGGTAAGCCACAAGACATTGCTTCCATTATATTGACCGGCAAACCTTCACGTAGACTAGAGCCAACTGCAACGTCACAAATAGGCAGAAGTTCTTTAATATCTTTTCTAAAACCTAAAAAATCTACCATATGTGAAATTCCAAGTTGATTTGCTAACTGTTTACATTCAGTAAGTAAAGCACCTTCACCAGCTAGTAGAAGTTTTACATTCGACAATTCGTCTTTTATTAAGGACAATGAATGAAGTAGAAATTGTTGATTTTTATTTTTATTAAATTCTGCTGCATAAAAAAGCAAAAAGTCATCTGGCTGATATCCAAACGACTCTCGTATTACTTTTTTATTTAATTCATCAATTGGCTTAAAAACCCCTGTATCTATCCCAACTCCATGAATATGTTCGATTCTTTTAACATTAAAACTTCTATTTGATAACTCATAATCTTCTTTATTAATTGTTATTAAACAATCTGATAGGGGAGCCATGAATTTTTCAATTGGAAAATATAATAGCCAGTTTAATATTGGAGCACCCTTACAAAAATGGAATCCATGTGCTGTGTAGATCAATTTTGTTGTTCCTTTAACCCTGGACTTACGAGCCGCAAGGCGAGTAAGTATCCCTCCCATAGGTGTATGGCAATGTATAATCTCATAATTATTTTCATCTATTATATTTTTAAGGTCTTTTAGTGCCTTTATATTTTTAAAATTAAAAGGCGATCTTTGGATAGGTAGATTAAACTTTTTGTCCACATAATGAATATTGTTTTCACCATTTGCAGCTATATGTACTTCCCAGCCATTATCCTTGAACCACTTTATATATGGCATATGAAATGCCGTAAAATGATAATCCACAGTTGCACAAAAAAGCACCTTTTTTTTCATTTTTTTCACCTATCAACATTATTTTCTAATCATTTGACCCGCTAATTAATTTTTTTTCATTAGTTCCGTTAAATAATCTAGAACATTTTTTCTCAAGTCCTCTCTTTTAAGAGCAAACTCAAGAGTAGTTTTAATAAAACCTAATTTCTCGCCTACATCGTATCTTGTTCCTTCAAATTCATAAGCATAAACTGCTTCTTGTTTGTTAAGTTCAGCAATTGCATCAGTCAGTTGGATTTCATTTCCAGCCCCTGGCTTCTGATTACTTAAAATATCAAATATTCTCGGCGTTAGTATATAGCGACCTAAAATCGCTAAATTTGAAGGAGCTTCTTCTTGCTTTGGTTTTTCTACCAAACTGTGAACATTATAAAAATGATTATCTATTAAACTTCCGTCAACAATACCGTATCTAGAAACCTCAGCTTCATTTACAGTTTGTACACCTAATATAGAAGCATTATACCGATTAAATTGCCCAATCATCTGCTTTAAACATGGTGTTTCGGCTTTAACAATATCGTCGCCCAATAACACTGCAAATGGTTCATCACCTATAAATTTGCGTGCACACCAAATCGCATGACCTAAGCCCCTTGGTTCCTTTTGACGAATATAATGAATATCTACCATCTTTGATGATTTCTGAACCTCTGATAATAATTCAAATTTACCTTTTTCCAATAGGTTTTGTTCCAATTCAAATGAATTATCAAAATGATCTTCAATCGCTCTTTTTCCTTTTCCGGTTACAATAATAATATCTTCTATTCCTGATTCAATAGCTTCTTCAACTATATATTGAATAGTAGGTTTATCTACAATTGGCAACATCTCTTTTGGCATTGCTTTTGTTGCTGGAAGAAATCTAGTTCCTAATCCAGCAGCAGGTATTATTGCTTTTTTAATTTTCATTTTTTTCTCCCTTAATTTAAAATTTGCATTGTAACATTCGTTTGAGAAATAACTCTATTATTAGCCAAATTCAATAATCTTTCTCTAAGATCATCTTTATCTAAATCTGAAAAGTTATTAATAATTTCATGTATTTCACTTATGCGCAAATCTGTTGTTTTTCCAATATAAATCTTCGGATAAATTTGTTCTTCATGAATTTCTTCTTTTTTTAACAATTCCTCAAATAGTTTTTCCCCTGGTCTCATTCCTGAGAATTCGATTTCTATATCATCAAGTGAATTACCTGATAATAAAATTAAATTTCTAGCAAGATCTACTATTTTCACCGGCTCGCCCATGTCTAATACGAAGATTTCGCCACCTTTTGCTAATGCTCCTGCTTGTATTACTAGCCTAGATGCCTCGGGAATTGTCATGAAATAACGCACCATATCAGGGTGAGTAACAGTAACAGGGCCTCCATTTTCGATTTGCTTTTTAAATAGTGGAATAACACTCCCTCTACTACCTAGTACATTTCCAAATCGAACTGCTACAAATTTTGTATCACTATTTTTATCCATATCTTGAATAATCATTTCTGCAAGTTTTTTTGTTGAACCCATTACACTTGTTGGATTGACAGCTTTATCAGTTGAAATCATGACAAATGTTTTTACACAATGCCAGCTAGCAGCTTTAGCAACATTCATCGTACCAATTATATTATTTTTAATCGCTGCCTCCGGATTTCGCTCCATTAAAGGTACGTGCTTGTGTGCTGCTGCATGGTAGACAACATCCGGACTATATTGTTCCATAATTGACATCATTTTCTTATCGTCTTGTAAATCAGCAATCTCTGTAATAAATTCAGTACTAGAATCCTTAAAACTATTCTTTAGTTCCATTTCAATTGAATAAATACTATTTTCGCCATGTCCAAGTAAAATTAATTGTTTCGGATTAAAATTAGAAATTTGTCGCGATATTTCCGAACCGATTGATCCTCCCGCTCCTGTAACTAATACAACATTATTTTTAATCGATTCAGAAATGCTCCCCATATCCATTACAACAGGATCCCTTCCTAATAAGTCCTCTACTTGAACATCACGGAATTGATTGACTGAAACCTTACCAGTAATTAGATCTTCTAACATTGGTAGTATTTTAGTACTAGCGTTTGTTTTAGAGCATTCTTGAAAGATAATATTTAACTCTTTTTTACGTAAAGAAGGAATGGCGATAATAATATTTTCAATTGAATACTTATTTACTACACTTTCAATTTTATCAACCCCTCCTAAGACGGGTATACCCAATATATCTAAATGATGTTTTTTTACGTTATCATCTATAAAAGCAACAGGATGGAGATGACTATAATTATCGTTACTCTTTAAAAGTTGTCTCGCAACCATAGTGCCTGCTGCGCCAGCACCAATAATTAAGGTTCTCTTCTTAATAATATTTTTTCTAACGAATGAATCTCGATATAACCTCCAAGTAAATCTTGAACCACCTATTAATAACATATGAAGTAACCAAGCAACCGCAAATAACCTGAAATACGTTTTTTGCATAATCATTTGCTGAATAATTAATGATGTAAGTATTGAAGACGTTACAATATTAAAGATTATAATTATTTCACCTATACTTGCATATTCCCATGCCTTTTTATAAAGTTTGAAAATGAATGAAAAAATATGATGGCTTAATAAAAGAAAAAGTGAACTTATAAAAACAGGTTTAATAAAAATATCAATTGTTGCGTCTACTAAAAATCGACTAATAAAAATGGATGTGAGTACAATACATGAATCAATAATTATAAATAGAGATAATCTTTGCCTATAAGTCACTTGAATACTCCTCTCATAAACCATCCTACGTTATTTAATTCAAGCTTTTTTCTTCCATCGTCTTTTATTTTATTATTTGGTAACCAACTAGCTTCACTTAGCCGTTCAAATTGTTGATTCAATCTAATTTTATTCTTTAGTGTTTTAGATGGCCTATCCTTATTTTTCATATTCACATCTCCATACTGTATTAATAAAGTGCTTATTTTTGCACTCTTTTAAAAAAGCACATAAATAAACACTTTATATAAAAAACGGGCATTCAACCCACCCTCACACCACACTCTTGACGACTTGCGTCTAAGGTAAATTTCAACCCACAGCATGATCGAGTGCCTACATTGATAAAGGAAAGTAGACATTACCTAAACTATTCTATTTAACATTATTCTTAATTAAGAACAAAATAATAAAAATTTTACTTACTTTTCATTTATAATTGCACCGATTAATCTTCCGTGTGATAGCTCAATTACTCTACTGGCCTCACTCGTCTTCTCTATTTCAGTTTTACCACGGTTAAGTACTAAAACTACACCATCACATTGATTTGCAAGTACCCTTGTCTCTGTATAATCTAATATAGATGGTGAATCAATAAGTACAATATCATAAGATGTAATCAATTTTTTAAATAACTCTTTAACCGCTGAATTCGCCAAAAGTTCTACAGGATTAAAATTAATTGTGCCACTAGTCAATACATCCAAATTTTCAAAATCAGTACTTGTTACTACCTCTTTAAGCTCTAAACGTTTTGTTAACAAATCTGTTAATCCAACATAGTTCTGTAATTTAAAAATTGTATGGATTGAAGCTTCCCTTAAATTAGCATCTATCAATAAGACTTTTTCTTTCTGCTGAGCCATCGATACAGCTAAATTAGCGCTAATTGTTGAATTTCCTTCACCTTTACCAGTTGAAGTAATTAAGAGGATCTTATTCTTTGTTTCCTCAGTTAAAAAATGTAAATTTGTACGTATTGTTCGAAATTGGTCAGATATAATTGAATTTGGGTTTGTAAACGTTACTAGATTTCTTTTTTTAAAGGCTGTGTTTTGTTTTCTTTTATTAAATATCAACATTCTCACCTTCGTTTTTTAATAATTTATATTTCTTTTTCTCAGTTAATAACTTTTTCTTATTCATATTTGGAACAACGCCAATTACAGGTACCCCTAAGATTTCTTCAACTTCGCTTCTTCTTTTAATTGTTTGATCCAAAGAGTCTAGTAAAAATATTAATGCAACGCTAATTACTATTCCCATCACAAATGCAAAAATAATAACTTTATTACTTTGCTGATTAATTGGCATTGAAGTTGCCTCTGCTGGAGTTAATAATTGAACGTTTTTAAAATTTAATATATTACTAACTTCATCTTTAAATGACTTTGCAGTTTCATTCGCAATATTTTTAGCAATAGTTGAATCGGTATCTTGCACTGTAATACTAAAAATAGTTGAGTCGCCTATTCTTTTCACATTTAATTTTTTTGCTAGAGTGTCTTTAGAAATATTAAGTTGTAAATTATTAATTACTTTTGCCAAAACAGTTGGATCATCAATCATAACTGCTAACGTACTCAAGTCATCCTTTGTATTAAGCATTATTCTCGTAGAGGACTCATACACAGGAACATAATTGTTATAATATTTCTGATATAGATAGCCAGCTGATGTAGTTAAAATAGTAAAAACAATAATAATCCAAAATCGACTCTTAATTACATCAAAGTATTCCTTTATATCAATTTCCTTTGGCCTTACACTATTCATCCATTCACCTTCATTTTTTAGTATTTTTTACTGGATATAAAAACATGACTAAAGATTCTATATAACGAACAACATTTTAATAAGCTATCCAAATATTATGTACGCATCTAATTATGCATTTTAAGTACTCCTATGACCTAGTAAAATCTGAAAATTAGGGTAATTATGAACTTAATTTTAATTCTTTATAATGAACTAGTCAATAACATTTTCGCTCCAATTTATACCTATCTTACTATGCTTTAATAATAGTAGATTCTAGTAAATTAATTATAAGTTCCTAGTAAATTTATTGTTAATAAATTATGTTCAGTACTAATCATAAGGACAAAGATGTTCTTTCAAACGAACAATTACCATACTTAATTACTAGTGAGTATTAGTTTTTTTTAATAATTCTTCATTTATTTACTAGATAGATTCACCATCTTTCATGCTATATCTTAATTAGTACAAGCAATTTGGACTGAAATAAATATACTACTCCTATAAATAGACTAATTTATAAGGAGTGTCATGTTATTTGGCAATTAGTAGTCCAAAGATTAATAGTTTACCTGTTGTAACAAGTATAAACGCAAGCTCCTATACCGTAAGTGGTAGCGGGATTGCAAATGCTACTATTTATTTAACGTTTAAAGATTCTAGTAAAAATATGATTTCTACTACTGTTAAAGCAAATTTAAGCGGTACCTTTTCTACAAAATTAAACCTAACTACTCTAAAAGATGGCCAGTTAAACCTGGAAGCTTACCAAAAGGACACAAAAGGTAATACAAGTGGAAAGGTTAATAAGACTGTTTTAAAAGACACCATTGGGCCAGCAATTCTTTTAAGTGTCTCGAATGTTACATTACAAAATCAAAATGCCTATCCCGTAACTGGAAAAGTGGAAGCAAACCAAAAAGTAACAGTAACGGTTAGTGATGGTATTCATAGTCCACTATCTAAAGTAACTACATCTGATACAAGCGGCAATTTTTCAGTAATATTTAATATGAGTACATTAAATAACGGAAGTATTACAATCACTGCTGTCTCGAATGATCAATATGGCAATCAATCTACGAGTTCCTCAGTTGTTACAAAAGATACTACGGTTGTTTCACCTCCGGGAGGAGTATATGAATTAACTTCACAAGAAAGAACTAAATGGGGAATTTATAATGATAATTCTCATCCAATTGAAACAACGAATGGATTTAACCAGGCATTACAGTGGGCAACTAGCAACGGATACACTACCTTTCATGTATTAGGTGGTACGTACTTAATAGCTAAGGGCGTAGAAGATAGAGATCATAATTCTCAAATTAATATGGTAAGTAATATGACATTTTTAATGGATAGCGATACGGTACTTCAAAAGGAAACAAATAAGTGGGAACAATACGCTATTATTTCGCTAAGTAAAGAGATTGTGAATGTGACTATAAAAGGTGGTACCTTGAAAGGTGACCGATATACTCATGATTACACTTATGTTGGTCCTTACACTTCGGGTACACATGAGTGGGGATTTGGAATCATTACAGAGGGAGCAAGTAATGTCATTATTGATGGCGTTAATTTTACAGATTTTACCGGTGATGGTGTTCAAGCTGGTGGTACAACAGTCACAGGCGAGTGGATTGATTCAGCTAACCTAGAACTAGGTGGATTAGATGCAAACGGAAACCCTATTAGCCAATCAGGCAAAATCCGCACAAAACCTTATACACTAAGTGATCCAGCGTATCAAAATCCTCATTTTAGAAATATTATGATGTGGAATCCTGAAGGAGTATCCGGAAAATACGATTTATATTATTACCGCTCAGATGGAAGTTTAGTTAAAATTGATAAAGATCAAGATTTCAATTCATCTTTTGGATATTCTAAGATTCCAGATGACTCAGTTAAATGGCGTGCTGTTTTTAATGCTTCTAGTACAGCAAATGTCGGTGTTCAAATGATGTCTGTTGCAGTTACAGAAAATTTACTGATACAAAATTGCAATATAGGAAATAACCGTAGACAAGGCATAAGTTTAGTAGGTACAGATGGCGTCAAAATACTAAATAATAAAATTCACGATATAAGTGGAGTCGCTCCTGGAAGTGGAGTTGATTTAGAGCCTGGATTTTATCCGGGTATTAATACGGAGATAAGCGGAAATGAATTTTTAAATAATAAAATTCATATGGTACTCTCTTATGGTGGCCATGCAATAGCAAACAATAACTACTTTGGTCCTAATGCTGCTTTCGCTTCAACTAGCTGGGGCGGCGTCTCTGCTTCCAATAACACCTTTGACAATTCTTCATTTGAAAGTTCTGACGGTTCTTCTAATATTACTTTTATAAATAACAAACTAACAAAAAGTGGGGTAGTTTTTGACGGTGGAGAAAATATAATTGTAGATGGTCTTGTTGGTGTTGATTCAGATGTCAGCTTTACCCAGACGGTTGAAAACGGCATAAACGCTTCCAATATTTCTCTTACATCCTCTGGACAAGATTCAGAATTGCATGGTTTTGCAATATGGGGAGACAAGCCAATAACATTGAATACTATTTATCTAGAAGGAAACAATGGTCTAAGTGGAAATGGACTAGCTTCGAATGTATACTCGAATGTTACATTTAATAATACAACTGAATCTCGATTAGCTTCTGGAAACTATAACAATCTAATTGTTACAAATGGAAAGATAAATTTCTATCCTGGGAAAGTAACTATTAACCAGGGTCAGTTTAAAAATAGTACTGTTATACTTGATAACGACAATGGATATCCAAATGTTACTATATCAAGTTCCACATTCAACTTTGATAAATCCGTATCTGGTAACATTATTTTAGTAAATAATGCAACAAATTTTGCTTTTCTTAACAATACAATCTATGATAGTGTAACAACTTCTGCGGATCATCCAATAATTCAAATCGGCCGTGACGCATGGAAAGATTCTCCTACTCAAGTTCAAGTTGCAGTAATTAAAGGAAACAAAATAACATCCAAAATAAAAAGGGTTGGAATTGACACAACTAACGGTGGCATCGGTGCACCTCCTTATGATATTGAAGACAACACATTAATCAATAATACACTTGCATTAACATCTAAAGATATTAATAAAAACAATACAGTCACTTAATAGAAATAGTTGAAAGAGTAAGATAAGCCGCTATAGGAGCGTTAATTATTTATTAAATTAAAGTTCAGCTACCATTAATTTATCTTATATAAATATAAAAAACTCATTCTAACGTTCGCATATTACTTTGTACACAGTTTAAAACTTTCTACAAAGAAAGTAAGTTAGTTCTAGGATATGATTAGGTGGTTGAATCTATATTGTCTAATCAATTTGTTTACACTGATTGATTAGACTTACATTTAAAAGGTAACTATTAAGAAACCTATCGTTAATTAATCAGATTGTAATATATCCATATAATTTCGGGGATTCTACTTATATCTTATTTTGAAAGGAAGCTTCTAAATGGAACAAACTCTATATGAAAAATATGGTGGAGAAGAAACAGTTGGAAAAGTAGTTGATTATTTTTACGATGAATTAGTACTAAAAGATGAAACAGTTAATCATTTCTTTGATAAAACGGATATGGACAAGCAACGTCGTCATCAAACGAAGTTTATTAGTTTCGCTTTAGGTGGACCTAATAAATATACTGGTAAATCTATGTCAAAAGCTCATGAAGGAATGAATATTCAACCCGAACATTTTAATGCAATCGCTACCCATCTCCATGATGCACTAGCTCACTTCGGGGTAAGCGAAGCAGACATTGATCAAGCCCTAACAAAGGTAGAATCACTAAGAGATGACATACAATATAAATAAATAATTGAATAAAAGCTACTATCTGTTGATAGTAGCTTTTATTCTTATCCGTATTATTTCCAAAACGCACCCTCAAACTCAACTAAATCGTGATATGGGTACAAAGGTTTCAATAATCTTGCTTTTGTCCATAAATCCGTTGTTTTTTCTAAAGCAGTTAAAGACGATTTATAATTCTCATCAACTGTAATATATTTGACATTACCGAGATGCTGGAGTGAGTACCCAGTTATTTGTTTAAAGAAGGTTTTATTGGCGTAGTCCAATGGATCACCCTTAACAATGTAATTTGTAAATAGCGGCTTAAACGTTTTTTGGACTTTTTGTGATTTTGCATGAAGTTTTTTCGAACCATCATCTAATAGTACACCTAATGAGTTAAATGTAACGCCCTGTACAAATAGATGATTTTTCAATTTTTTATCATTCTTAAGTTGATAACCCACAAATTGAGCCAAATAACCTCCAAACGAATGACCAGTAACATACACACTTGAATGATTGTTCTCTTTTTTATTTAATATTGTTGTAACCCAGTCATATGCTTGCTGAGCTTGTTGATCTACGACAATTGGTGAACCATTCTCAGGAGTTTCAAATTCAACTAATCTTTGGTAAATATCTTGTATATTAATTTTCTTTAATCCACTAAAAGCAAATAGTAAACTATTATTTTTTTTGTTTTTTAATGCTATTGCAGAAAAACCAATATTGCCAGATGTAATGGAAACAAGACTATAATCGCTAAGATTCTTATGAACTTGAGTAAGTAATGGATCAGCAATCCCTTTATGTTCTCTTAAGCTTTTGCCAATTTCTTTACTTAGAAATGCTTCATAAGAAAGCTCAGATGCTGCTAGTAAAACGCCATCGGGAAGCTTCTGTAGCTCTCTTTGCTCTTGTTGGCTACATCCGGTGGTCGTTGTAAAAAAAGTAAGTACTGTAACGATAAAAATAACTACACGAAAATTCATTAGTAACCTAACCTCCTTTCGACAGTCTCTTTCTTCATATTATGTCCACGACCATATGACATGTTCATCTTTTCCCCAAAAAAGTAAAAAAATATACATAAAATTATTGACAGTTTTATTTTACAAATGTTATCATATAAATTTTGATATTTCATTTATTAATGTTATACTTAAGTTATAAGAATTTTCGGAGGTGGGTACATTGTTCAAAATTGGCGATCAAATTATTTACCCAATGCAGGGAGCTGCAGTAATTGATTCCATCGAAGAGAAAGTTATACAAGGTAAAACACAACAGTACTACATAATCAACATACCATCCAGCAATTTAAAATTGATGGTCCCTCAAGGGAATGTGTCAAATACGAAAATTCGTTTAGTCGAAGACAAAGAACATTTAAGTAATGTATTAGATGACTTTTCAAATGGTCTTCCCGACGATTCCTTATCTTGGAAACAAAAATATGATTTAAACATGAAGAAACTAAAGTCTGGCGAATTACTCGCTGGTGCTCAAGTTGTGCGTGATCTAACGCTTCAAGGCAGGGAAAAACCTTTAAACCCTAGTGAAAGAGAAATGCTAGACATGGCTAAACGCATGTTTGTTGGCGAACTTAGCTTAATT
The DNA here is from genome assembly GCF_042887255.1 of Gottfriedia sp. NPDC057948. Taxonomy (NCBI): domain Bacteria; kingdom Bacillati; phylum Bacillota; class Bacilli; order Caryophanales; family Bacillaceae; genus Gottfriedia; species Gottfriedia sp. NPDC057948. The sequence continues at coordinate 232,524 of NZ_JBHVPN010000002.1, read as the reverse complement.
AAAGGCATATCACAGCTTGAAGCAACCGAATTAATTGATTCTGCATTAAAATAAAAAATTTTTAGGAAAAGGAGCTTACTTTAAGCTCTTTTTTTGTTGATTTTCGAACTTATTAGTTACTTTCATGAATACCCAGGAGGACCAACTGATCAAAATAAAGTATGAATATAGTTTCGATTCCACCTTATGTGTTTTCTCGGTAAGATTTTTTTATATTTACCAGTTTTAATTCGATTAGTTAATTTAATACAATTATAATGGAAGATATTAGAAGTTTTAATTTTTTTTTCAGATTTACTTTTTTAAATAGTTTATATACGATTGTGGACATTTTATTTGCAGGCGACGCCATTAACACTTCTCCACAAAAATAAAAAAAGACTGCTAACAAAAATGCTAGCAGCCTTTTATTCACTCAAAAGTGAAATTATAATTTAACTACGTTTTCAGCTTGAGCGCCACGGTTACCTTGAGTGATCTCAAAGCTTACTTTTTGGCCTTCTTCAAGAGATTTGAAACCGTCGCCTTGGATAGCTGAGAAATGTACGAATACATCGTCTCCACCTTCAACAGCGATGAATCCGAAACCTTTTTCTGCGTTAAACCATTTAACTGTACCTGTGTTCATTGTACGAACCTCCATATATACCTGTTTTTTTACACTTAATGAGTATTGTTAAGAAAAAATACACACATTAGAACAGGATGAAAATTCGTCCCTTTTAACACATGAATTGAATTAACCAATTTCTTATTAAGTATGTACCTATAGTAACATAAAATGAAACGAAAAACAAATTGTGCACGAAGAATAATTTAAATTAATAATTTTAATATAAAAATTGCCTTATTTTTTACTTTTCGTTAGCAAGTATTAAACCAACTGGTAAGTTCTTCTTCATAATACTACTAAAGTAACTATTTGGAACTGGTTTGTTCCCTACATAAGGAGAAATTTCAATCGTAAATCCAGGTCGTTTTTTTGCAGCGACATACCAGTCTTTATATCCACCGCCTCCACCTTTTGCGGGAGCGACCAAACTATAACCTGTTTGTTTTGATAATTTTGTAGCAATTGCCTTATCTCTAGCCATTTGAGTCCCTGATTGATTATAATGCCAGAAAATAATATTTCCTGATGAGTGGTATGCAACTGTATTTTTGAATGAATGTTTATTAGTGAAATCATATAAAGCTTTAGCTTCTGGTTCACTTAGAGCCTTCGTACCTTTATAGTTATCAGGTCCAGGCTTTGACTTATTACCAGAAATCGTATTCCACCCAGCTGGGTATTGACGATTTAAATCTACGCCACGTACATTTGCCTTCCAAGCTTTAAAATTCTTGCTACCATTATTTAATTTAATGACCTGATTTGGATTCTTTGCACTGCTCGCACCCTTTTGTACAAGCATTACACCATCAGGATTAACCATTGGTACAAAATAAATAGACGTTTGAGATAAAGTTTTTCTTACATCAAAACCTGAAATTTTCGTATTTTTTTCATACGCACTAGCGTACTGATCAAGCATTTCCATTATGACATTTGTTGTCATATGCTCACGAGCATGATGCGAACCATTTATACTAATTTCAGCTTTTCCAGTCCCTAGCTTAATCGCATATAAAATTCTACCATCTACCGATTTACCAATCGTTTCAACTTTAGTAAATCCAGGATACCAAGCATTCAACTCCTGTAAATCCGCTGTCAATTCTTCATATGAGTAATCACCATTTGGGTCAACGTAATTATATGTTTTTAACGAAATATCCGCTTTAGGGATAAGCCCCTTAAGTCCCCCAACTTTAACGACATAATAAGTGGAATAAGCTGAATCAATTACTATTTTTTGCTTAGCAGGTATGTTAACCATTGTTGGTTTCGGATCACGCGGGAAGACAATTTTAGTATTTCGCACTGCAACACCTGCTGTAATTTTGACAGGCTGAGTCACAATATTGATTACAGGCAATGTCCCATTTGGTAAAGGAATTGTTTTATTTTTATCAATATAAGCAGTTTGATTAGAATATTGGATCATTAAATACTGATCCTTCACACCTATTTTACTAAAAACCGTATTTGCTTTTACTGTTCCCCTATTCACTAATTTACCATTTTCACTTAATAATAGAGGTGTATCGTTTGTTACTTTAAAGATTTTCGCCGTAGGGTAGATTTCCCATGGAGTAGCATCTCGGACTGCACTTTTCAAAATAGACCCAGCATTCCCATTATAAGTAACATAGTAAAGGTCATTTTCCTCTTTATCTACTTTTAACTTAACGTTCGCTGGTATTGTTATTGTAGTTGTTGTGTTAGTTACATCACTGGTTTTTTCTTCAGTTGTTGCACCATCGGTTGTTCCTCCAGTTGTTGCACCACCGGTTGTTCCTCCAGTTGTTGCACCGCCGGTTGTTCCTTCTGTTGTTGCACCGCCGGTTGTTCCTTCTGTTGTTGTACCACCGGTTGTTCCTTCTGTTGTTGCACCGCCGGTTGTTCCTCCAGTTGTTGTGCCACTGGTTGTTCCTCTAGTTGTTGCACCACCGGTTGTTCCTTCTGTTGTTGTACCACCGGTTGTTCCTTCTGTTGTTGCACCACCGGTTGTTCCTCCAGTTGTTGTGCCACTGGTTGTTCCTTCTGTTGTTGCACCGCCGGTTGTTCCTCCAGTTGTTGTGCCACTGGTTGTTCCTCCAGCTCCAGTACTCTGAATGCTCAATTCTGTAGGTTTTAGAGTTACAACCCATTTGTCTGCAGCTTTTGTTTCCGCAAATACATCTTTAAACATACTAAACATAAGTACTAAAACAATTAAACTAATATAACCTTTCTTCAATCCCTTCACCTCTCTAGTTAATCAAAAACAATTGTGTATATGTAAGTAATTGTTTTTTTCTCATAACAGACGAAAAGCTCCCCATTTAGGGAGCTTTTTTTAATTGTCTAATATATTAATATTTTAATATATTAGCATTTTCATTGCATATTAAAATTGTATTACACACTTACCCATTCCTGTTACGTATTTTACTTTAATATAGGTATGTTTTTATCGATTTTAGTTGAAACTGAGGATTTTACATATATGTGCGATTTATTTTTTGAATATATTTGATTTGATAGTTTTTATTTGCCATTCCAGGATTTTAATTGCGATTTACACTTTTCATTTGCGTTCCAGAATCTTAATTGCTTCCCACTCTTTTTTTATGATTCCAAAATCTTAAATATAACTTAATAGTAACAATCTATATCAACTTTCAATTTTTCCCTTTTCGGCTATGTGTATCGTATTTGTTTAGGGTATAATTACCAATAAGAATGTTTCGAGTAAGGAGGCATCGAATGCTTCAGCGTGATTTAAGTAAAGATATTATTTATGAACTTTCATATTCACTTTTTTCAAAGCTTTCTCCTCAAAATACGAGGGACGCAGAGCTTGTTGAAACTGGCCTGCAGTTGTATCGACTAGGTCAAGTATATAATGTTTCGGTTCGCGAAGGTCGCCTAGTTGGTGTTGTCGAAGAAGGGGACCAAATTCATTTACCAATTCTACATATTGAAAACCATGATCAAAATGGATGTGATTGCTACGAAGCTCCTCCATGCCAACATCAAATTGCACTTCTTTGCTATGCTGCCGCTTCATTTTCTTTAGTCGGAGATATTTTGAGGAAGTTTAAGCAGTCTTCCTTAAAAAGTATCCCGAATATCATGACTGGTCGCCAATTGTTAGATCAAATGAGTATGTTTGAACAGGATCGACCGAAAGAGACAGTGGAGTTATTTGAGAAAAAGTATAAGGAGTATATAGAACAGCAAAGAACGTCATTTTACCAAGATGTTTACTTTGTATATCCATTATATGAACGGTTTTATCATGGATTATTGAATCAACAACCACGTCAAGAAAAGGAAAAGCTACTATATCAATTACTTGCGTCAATTTTTACAATGAATAAAATGGTCGGACAAATCGAAATTCAAAGCACAGTTTACGACAATGCACATTTACCACGCGAAATGACAATGCTAGAAAATCAAATTGAGGCAGTAAGTAGACAATTACATAATCTAACTGGGGGTTCCGTGTCTACTCAGTATGAAGAAGTTCTTCGTGAGCAGTTACAGGCTCTTTTATTAGAAAGAAATCTTTGTATAGTTCCACGATATAACTCTTTTCGTCATGTATATAAAGAGCTATTAAATAGTCCAAAGATTTTATATAAGGATTTAGAAACTTTATCAAAGGTTGAGGACAATTATTATGCAGACTTAGGAAAAGCTCATCTATATTATTTATTAAAAGAAGATGAAACAATGCTGTCCATTATAAAACATTACAGCAGTAATGAACGTACTCTTTATTGCTTTACCTACTGGATAGAAAGTCTTCGAAAAAACAATGAAACAGATCGGCTAACATTATTTTTGCCATTGTATTACGAGATGCTTTTACACTTTCTAAAAAATGGCGATGATGAATATGCAAAAACTACTTTTGCGAAACATTTCCTTACTAATTATGAGTACAATAGTTTTTACACAAATGAAACAGCCGGGCTAGAAGTAGTTTATCAAGCATTACTTCCATATAGTGTGATGCAGTACACTGATTATTTAATGCATAATCGAGAATACAAGCGATGGGCTGAGCTACAAATGCACTTATATTCTTACAATCCTGATTACATTGATAAACATGACCTTCAGGAAGTACATAAGTACTCACCTCAATCTGTATTACCTATATACCATCACTTGGTTCTTTATTACATTGAATTAAAAGGCCGAGCAAACTATAAAATAGCAGTTCGATATTTGAAAAAACTAAGAACAAATTATAAAAAATTAAAGCGCATGAATGAATGGGATGACTATATTCAGTATGTTGAATCTCAATTTATTCGTTTACGTGCACTTCAAGAGGAATTAAAGAAAGGAAAATTAGTCAATGAAGCGACTAGCAAATCTTAGTATTGCCGTAAAATGGGTTGAGCGAAAAGGCTTACTCCTTTATGGAATGCAAAGTCACGGTGTCATTTTACCGGTAACCGCATGGAAGCATCTAGTGTTTCAATGGCATGAACCTTCATATTATGGGACATTATTGCAGCCGACCCGAGTCGGACAGATTGAAGGAATTCTTTTAACTCCAATCGAAGCACTTACTTTTTTTAGAGAACATCAAGAAAACTCATTAGTAGAGATTACTTATTTAGATGAAGCAAATGAGTTTCATTCGGTAATCTCACGTTTATACGATGATTTTAACGAGGGCCACGTTTCTCCAAGCTTTGCTCATTATCAGACTGGCGATGAGCTATGGAAAATTGATGGATTTGAACAATTAGAACCAACTTTACAAGAATTGGTTTCTTCTGCAATTAAACAACAGTTTGAAATAGAAACTTTACAGTCTAAACGCTGGGATATTGCTAGGGGCTTGTATCACAATCCAAGTTATATAAAACAGCAACTCACACATAGTATTGATGAAGACGATTGGCATGTAAAAATCGGGCTAAGAGACGATGATGTTCCATTTTCAATTCGATTAGTACTTGAAGAGCCACTGAGTGAGCATGATGACTGGAATTTACGTACCTATTTAATTGATGAGCGAAAAACTATAAAACCTTATGAATATAACGGACATGAATCATTACATAAAAAGCATTCTTCTTATGCTGAGTATTTAGATCGAACATTCCAAGGAGTAGGATTATTAGCACCAAACTTAATCGATGATCATAAGCCAAAAGAAGTTTTAAGCGAACAAGAAGCTTGGACATTTTTAACAGAGGATAGTGAAAAAGTACTTTCCGCAAATATTCAGGTTCTTTTACCAAGCTGGTGGCAAGCTTTAAAACAAAATAAGATGACTTTAAAAGCAAGTGTAAAAGGTAAACCTGCTGGAAACTCATTTTTCAATATGGAAACATTAGTTGACTTTAACTGGCGAATTTCTACAAATGGAATGGAGCTTTCAGAACAACAATTCCAACAATTTGTTGAAAATCAAAGACGTTTAATTCAATTTAACGGTCAGTGGATTGCACTTGACCCTGCTTTTATTGCACGTATGAAGAAAATGATGGCAAAGGCTGAAAAGCAAGGACTAAGATTTCACGAAGTTCTTCAACATGAACTACTACAAGGGACTGAAAAACCTGAGGACGATCACTCACCTTTTGCTGAAGTTGAAATTGAAGTAGATGATGTATTCCGAGAATTAACTAAGCGATTAACATCCATTTCAGAAGTTCCTGAGCTTAATGTTCCTGATGGTCTGCAAGCAACATTACGTGCATATCAACAAAAAGGATTCGAATGGTTAGTTCATTTGAAAAATATGGGATTTGGTGCACTACTTGCTGACGATATGGGGCTTGGTAAAACAATTCAATCGATCTCTTATTTAGCTTATCGTAAAGAAAACGAAGAAAAACAAGGAGCATCATTGATTGTTTGCCCTACTTCTGTTATCAACAATTGGAAACGAGAAATTGAATTATTTTATCCTGATTTAACTGTTCATGTTCACTATGGTGGTAACCGTTTAAAAGGTGAAGACTTATTTTCAATAATGAGAGATGTCGATATTGTCATCACCTCCTATGCTTTAAGCGTTTTAGATTATGAAGACCTAAAGCAATATGTTTGGAAAAGTATCATTCTCGATGAAGCTCAAAACATAAAAAATCCAACGACAAAGCAGTCTCGCGCAGTTCGCGGGTTAAAAGCTGAGCACCGGATTGCTCTTACTGGTACTCCAATGGAAAACCGTTTAACGGAGCTTTGGACAATATTTGATTTTATAAATAGAGGCTATCTAGGTTCACTAAACCGTTTCGCTAGCAATTATGTAAACCCTATTGAGAAGGACCGAGATGAAGAAAAGATAAATGCTGTTCATCGTTTAATTTCACCTTTCTTACTTAGACGAACTAAGCAAGACGAAGATGTTGCTTTAAATCTTCCACCAAAACAAGAACAAAAGATGCTTTGTCCGTTATCAGTTGAACAAGCAGCATTATACGAGCAAGTTGTTCAAGACAGCCTAAAACAAATCGATACATTAACTGGTATCGAACGCCGAGGCCGCATTTTATGGATGCTAAATAAGTTAAAACAAATCTGTGATCACCCTTCTTTATTCTTAAAGGAATCCCAGCTTGTTGAATTCGAAGAGAGATCAAGTAAAGTTGAACGACTATTCGAATTAATAGACCCAATCCTTGAACAAAAAGAAAGCTGTCTAATCTTTACCCAGTATGTGAGAATGGGTGATATGCTTAAAGAGGCAATCCAAGCAAAATTTGGTGAAGAAGTAATATTCTTAAACGGTAGTGTTCCTAAAACTGCCCGGGATAATATGATTTCCCGCTTCCAAAACGGCGATGTAAAAGTGTTTATCCTTTCACTCAAAGCTGGTGGAACAGGATTAAACTTAACAGCTGCAAATCACGTAATGCACTTTGACCGCTGGTGGAACCCAGCAGTTGAAAACCAAGCGACTGACCGAGCATACAGAATCGGCCAAACAAAATTCGTTCAAGTCCACAAATTTGTAACGATCGGAACGCTAGAAGAAAAAATTGACGAAATGCTACAACGGAAACAATCACTTAACGATACAATCATAACGAGCGAACAGTGGATTACAGAATTGTCTATGGATGAGCTTGTTAATTTGTTAGGTGTTTAATATGACGGAAAAATGGGATTATTGTATAGAAATAATCCCATTTTCTATTAAACGGAGGTTTTATTATGGGCACAAATACTGGAAGGAACGTAATTGTCAAAAACCATGATGAAAATTGGAAAAAATTATTTCAAGAAGAAGCTAACCTTATACGTGAAATCTTAAAAGATGAGCTTATTGAAATTCATCACATAGGTAGTACATCAGTTCCAAATTTAAAGGCAAAACCAATTATCGATATGTTACCTGTCGTTAAAAACATAGAAAATATCGACAAGTATAATAATCAATTAGCTGAAATTGGTTATGAGGGACTTGGTGAGTTCGGTCTTCCAGGTAGAAGATACTTCCGAAAAGGTGGCGAGAATCGTACCCATCAAATGCATATGTACCAGTTTGATAATGAAAAAGAAATTGAGCGTCATATTGCGGTTCCTGCTTATTTAAGAGCACATGAAGATGAGATGAAAGCATATGGAGAATTAAAAGCGCAGCTTGCTAAAAAATTTCCAAATGATATTTATGGATATATGGACGGAAAAGATGCCTTTGTTAAGGAAATAGAGCGAAAAGCTATAGAGTGGAGAAAAACCATTTAATTAATACGGCTAATAAAACAGTAAAAAACATGCAATGGGAATATGCATGTTTTTTTTTGTTTCAATATTAAATTGCAGTTTGCTGGATAATAGTGATGCTTGCTCGGTAAAGGAGATAATTTATCAAATATCATATAAAAAAGTCCCACAAAATGAATAGAAAATAAAGAATACAATCGGGAGAGACATGAAAAACCCAATTGCCAAGAACTTTCTTTTTGAGACTACTAAAAGAGAAATGCCTATTAGAAGTGGTATAGCAACAACAATTCCTGCTGCAATAGGAAATGAACCGATTCCCATTAGTGTAACAAAGATTCCACTGAATGAAGTAAGAGTTCCAAGAAAAAGCCCTTTAAAAAAATTAGCAACTGGATGATGATCGCGGTGATCTGGCAACCTCATCCCCCCTCCCTTATTTTAACTTCCTTTAAATATAGGATAGTAGAATATTCAGAAAAATAGTATCATAGGGTTAGCATCATGACAATAAATTTTTGAAATAAAAAAGGAAGTGATACTATACAAACCCCTGTAATGATCCCGCTTTTTGGTATGGAACTTCATCCACATAGAGTTTTTGAAAGTTTAGCCTTTTTTATTGGATTTAGAGTATATATTAAGTTCCGCCGAAAAGGAACGATTAGTGAAGAAAAAACTGTATACGTACTAATTGGAGCAATTCTTGGTTCCCTTTTTGGCAGTCTGATTGTCGCTTCACTTCAAGACATCCCAAAATTGTTGCACACCATTCATAGTCATGGTCTATTTGGAATATTTCAAGGAAAAACCATTGTTGGTGGATTACTAGGCGGTATCATTGGAGTTGAGTTAAGTAAAAAACTTTGCAACCAAACAAGCTCAACCGGTGATGATATGGTTCTCCCACTATGTCTGGCAATGTGCATTGGAAGAATCGGTTGCTTTTTAACTGGATTAACTGATGATACATATGGAATACCTACGTCAAGTGTATTCGGAATTGATTTAGGCGATGGAATAAAACGTCATCCAACATCACTTTATGACATTGCTTTTTTATGCTGTTTACTGTTCGTTATAAAATACATTTTTAAACAAAAACCTTATGAGGGTTTTCACTTTGCTCTGTTTTCCACTTCATACTTTCTTTATAGGTTTTTCATTGAGTGGCTAAAACCAACAATCAAGCCATATGGAGAAATGAGTAGCATTCAACTAACTTGTTTATTAGGCGTACTATATTACGCTATCTATTTTATCTATCAGAGAAGGAGAAATTATCGTGCCAAATCGTCCTTATACGTACAGTGATTTTACAATATCTGTTTGTAGTAAATGCTTACGAAAAGTAGAAGCAAAAATTATCTATGAAAATGATTGCGTTTATATGTTAAAACGCTGTATGCACCACGGTATGGAAAAAGTCTTAATTTCTACAGATATCCCTTATTATCAATTATGTAGAGAATTTATTAAACCAAGTGAAATGCCCCACCGATGGAACACCCCAATTAAATACGGTTGTCCATACGATTGTGGTCTTTGCCCAGATCATGAACAACATAGTTGTTTGAGTATTGTTGAAATAACAGATGTATGTAATTTGCAATGTCCGATTTGTTATGCAGAGAGTTCTCCTAAACGAACTACCTGGAAAGACTTAGAAACCATTAAACGGATGTTTGATACGATTATTAAAAATGAAAAGGAAGCAGATGTAGTTCAAATCTCCGGTGGTGAACCGACAATCCACCCTCATTTTTTTGAAATACTAGATGAGGCAAAAAAGCGAAGCATTAAACACCTCATGGTCAATACAAACGGAATTCGAATTGCCACTGATGAAGCCTTTGTAAAAAGACTCGCAAGTTACAAACCTGGCTTTGAAATTTATCTTCAATTTGATAGTTTTGAAGAGGAAACACTTCTTGAGCTAAGAGGGCGCGATTTACGAGAGGTGCGACAAAAAGCTATTCATAATTTAAATAAGTTTAATATTAGTACTACACTGGTTGCTGTCCTAAAAAAGGGCTTAAACGACCATGAAATAGGCAAAATTATTAAATGGGGTACAGAACAAAAATGTGTACGTGGCGTAACATTCCAACCTATTCAACATGCCGGAAGAACAGAGAATTACGATCCATCAACTGAACGCTTAACGCTGAGTGAAGTTCGCCAAGAGATTATTAAACAAAGTGAATTCTATTCTGAAGACGATATTATTCCAGTGCCGTGCCATCCCGACAGTTTAGCAATGGGCTATGCTTTAAAAATGGGCGGTAAAATCACCCCTTTAACTAGTATCATTGATAAGAATGTATTGCTTGAGGGTGAAAGGAATACAATAGTTTTCGAGAGTGATGAAGAGCTACGAAACAAAGTTTTCAAGTTATTTAGTTTAAATCACTCCCCTCAAAGTGGATTTCAAGGCTTAAAGGATCTTCTATGTTGTTTACCAAAAGTTATTTTACCAAGTGGAATGGGATATGAAAATGTATTTAGAGTATTAATTATGAAATTCCAAGATAATTACGATTTAGATGTTCGTAGCGTAAAAAAATCATGTGTTCATTTTGTAACAACAGATGATAAAATGATTCCATTTGACACATATAATTTGTTTTATAGGGATGACAAAGAGTCGTACTTAGAGACACTTAGAGAAGAAATTATAAAGTAAAGCAAACCCTCACTTAAAATAAAAGTAAATTTGAATTACTTATATTTAAATGCTCATCTCTTAAAAATAAAAGAAGCCTATTTTTTCAATAGGCTTCTTTTTTATTCATTCTATTTATTTAAGTGCAAATGTAAGTTCAGCTTCGCAAGCTATTTGTCCGTCAACTGTTGCTACTGCTTTACCTTTACCAATTGGTCCACGCATTTTCACTAGTTCAACCTCTAGTCTTAGCTGATCACCTGGTACTACTTGTCTTTTAAAGCGGCAATTATCGATACCAGCAAATAATGCAAGTTTTCCTTTATTTTGCTCAAGGCTTAACGCCGCAACTCCTCCAACTTGTGCTAGAGCTTCTACAATTAGTACCCCAGGCATTACAGGATAATCAGGGAAATGCCCATTAAAAAATTCTTCGTTAGCAGTTACATTCTTAATACCAATCGCACGTTTACCTTCTTCGTGCTCAATAATACGATCTACTAATAAAAATGGGTAACGATGAGGAAGAATTTCTTTTATTGCTTTAATATCTAACATTTTATGTAGTCCTCCAATTGTAAAGATTCAATATGTTAATAAAAAAGAAGCAAGTCTTAAGACCAGCTTCTATGCGCTATTAATATAATACTATCTTATTTTTTAAGTTAACGCAAACCAATAATGAAACCGCTCAATAGCTTACCAGTATTACTCCAATTACTCATAAGCCCCGTTATTAGTGAACACCTATAAACAAAGGGTCATCCTCAACTTATTCAAGAGCTACCTACTGTGTTCGACTGTTCATAAGTATCATTTACAGAAAATTTACAAAAGTTAGAAATTTTGTAAAGTATTTGACAGACGAAAGGAACCGATTTTTTTATCATTAAGTTAGAACAAGAAAGAGATGCTGCTCCTTAGGACAACAGTGTGTATCGCCCATTTTGTTTCTCAATAAATCCTTTTTCACATAATTCATTCATTACATAGGACACGCTTACACGTGATGAACCAACTACATAAGCTAGTTCTTGGTGAGTGAATGGAATTGTAATTGTTATCCCCTTATGTGTTTCCTTACCATATGAGGATGCTAATTGGCGCAACATTGTTAAGACACGCTCTCCTACATCTGAAAAACTCATTAACCTCGTTTGAAGAAGTAGAGCTGATTGTTTATTACTTAGCGATCTTAGCGTTTTAGGCATGAGTTCTGGCTCACTCATAACGAGATCGCGAAATGTTGATTTTGGAATTCGAAGGACACGTGCGATGGACGAGGTAGAAGCGTTATATCCATATACTTCATCTGCCCATACGTTTGATTCCCCGATTAGATTACCAGAGCCTACGATATATAAATGGCGCTCGGCTCCATTAGGTGATAGCAAGTAAATACGAATTCGCCCTTCAAGGACGAGATAAACAAATGGATGATTTTCATCTTGTTGAAATAATACGACTTCACGTGAGAATGACAGTTCTTTACCCACTTTAAGAAAAGGTGCTGCTGTCCATTCGCCTTGTTCAAACCATAAGGATTGATGATTCATATGTCACCTCAAATTAATTATGTATCAAATAATGAAAACGCTATCAAAACAGTGAAAGGATGAATTTAATATGACTAGCCCATTTTTAGAGAAGCGTTCTCTTTTTCCGACCTTATCTGAAACAATTCATTTATCAAGTTGTTCCCAAAGTGCAATCTCATCACCGGTGAAGGAAAGTATTCAATCTTACCTTACAAGCTGGACCAAAAAAGGTATGGACTGGGAAGGATGGATGGACAAAGTATATGAAGCAAAAGTCGCCTTTGCTACTTTAATAAATGCCTCACCTGATGAAATCGCGGTGTTATCTAGCGTATCTGATGCCGCTTCATCATTTGCAGCGTCGTTAGATTTTACTGGATGTCGAAATAAAGTTGTTACAACAGATATTGATTTCCCATGCATTGGTCACGTTTGGCTATCACAAGTACCACGTGGCGCAAACGTCACGTTTTTAAATGAAAACCTTCATCAAATTCAAATCGAACAATTTGAAAAGGCAGTGGATTCAAACACACTTATTACTTCTGTCCCACATGTGTCTTATTATAATGGGTTTATTCAAGATATCAAAGCTATATCAAACATTACCAAAGCGAATGGATCACTACTATTTGTCGATGCCTACCAATCCGCTGGAAGTGTTCCAATCGATGTAAAGGAAATGGGAGTCGATGCACTCGCAACAGGTGCACAAAAGTTTTTACTTGGTATACCTGGGATTAGCTTTTTATATGTAAGAAAAGAGTTAGCAGAGTCTCTTCAACCCCCAACAACTGGTTGGTTTAGTCGAGTAAATCCATTTGCTTTTGATCAAAATCTTCTTGATTATGCCGAAGGGACAAGGAGATTTGATACCGGAACTCCAATGATGATAAACGCTTATGCAGCTGAAGCAGGTATTTCTTTATTAAATCAAATTGGTGTTCCATCCATTCAGGATTATCTATCTTACTTATCTACTGTTGCAATTGAAACAGCGCATTCACTCGGATTGACCGTCATTAGCCCAACAGATTTATCAATAAAAGGTAGTAACACTGCCATTCGAGTGGAACAAGCTAATGTCGTTGAGCAATACTTAAAAACAAAAAAAATAATTGTCTCTGCCCGAAATGACGTTTTACGTGTAGCTCCTCACTTCTACAATACAGAAGATGAAGTTGTACGCGCGATTGAGGAAATTGCTTATGCAATTAGGAAAAGCTAACAAAAAACTATATTTCAAAAAATCATTTCTGGTAATTGTCGGAACAATTTTGGTCGCACTTACCTATTACTTTTTCCAGGTGCCAAATGGTATTGTAGCTCCTGGACTTGGTGGTATTTGTATGTTGCTTGTTAAATTTATACCTATTCCACTAGGGATTCTTTACTTTTTATTAAACATACCACTATTTTTAATTGGATACCGAGCAGTTGGAGTACCATTTGCATTGCTTAGTTTACTCGGAATGTGTAGTTTATCGTTTTTCTTAACTCTCTTCTCCTCACTACCAGGCCCGTATCTTCCGTTAATAGGATGTATACTCAGTGGGATTTTGTCAGGAATCGGGATTGGGATCGTGATTTTAGCAGGTGGTACAACTGGAGGACTTGATATAGCAAGTGTAGTAATCAATAGAAAATTCCCGAATTTTTCTATTGGAAAAACGATGATGGTTATAAATGGAATTGTCCTTTTGTGTTCTTTAATCGGAGAAGGATTACAGCGAACTTTCCTCACGTTTTTTAGTATGCTGATTGCCGGAAAAAGTGTTGATTGGACGTTATCTTATAAAAAACAATTCAAGAAAGGTGGCGAAACAATATGAATGAAAACAAAACTGTAATTGATCGAGAAGGAGGACTAAGTCGTTCGCTGACTAGTAAACAGCTGACTATGATTGGGATTGGTGGAGCAATTGGTACCGGTTTATTTATGGGAAGTGGCATTGCAATCGGATACGCTGGACCTGGAGTTATTCTAAGTTATATTATTGCTGCATTCATAGCAGTCATAATGATGTTTAGTTTATCTGAAATGGCAGTCGTGCACCCGACAGCCGGTTCATTCGGTACTTATGCAGAGATGTATTTAAATCCTTGGTCAGGTTTCCTTATTCGCTACACATATTGGGCGGCACAAGTAATTGCAATTGGTGGAGAAGCTGTTGCGGTTGGACTGTACATGCAGTATTGGCTCCCAAGTATTCCTGTTTGGTTATGGACACTTGGATTTGGTATTGCTTTAGTCCTTGTGAACAGCAGGTCTGTTTCCAACTTTGGTCAAATCGAGTATTGGTTTGCAATGATTAAAGTCGTTGCTATTGTACTGTTCATCGTTTTTGGTGTTTCGCTCCTATTTTGAATTGGACATTCACACTCTGTAGGATTTCAACATTATACCGATCAGCACGGGTTCCTACCTAATGGATTTAAAGGCGTTTGGATGGCTGTACTTATGGCAATCTTTAGTTTTTATGGTGTAGAGATTGTCGCTGTAACAGCAGGGGAATCAAAAGATCCACAAAAAGCTATTCCTAAAGCAATGAAGAGCATGGTTTTACGTTTATTTTTATTCTATATTCTATCTTTAGGAATCATCGTTGCTGTTATTCCTTGGATGCAAGCAGGTGCCCATGAGGTTTCTGGATCACCGTTTGTAAAAGTCTTTGAGAGTTCTGGTGTGAGATATGCGGCTGGCATTATGAATTTTGTTATCTTAACTGCTGCACTATCCAGTATGAATACTAATTTATACTTAACATCACGTATGTTATTCTCCTTATCTCGTGGAGATTATGCTCCAAAATCATTCGGTAAATTATCTAAAAATGGTACGCCAGTAACGGCTATTTTCATTTCAAGTGCAGGTGTATTAATCGCAACTGTATTGTCTATGTACTACCCAGATACATTTAACAAATTATTTGGTATCTCAATCTTTGGTGGAATTTTAGTATGGCTTATGATTTTAATTAGTCATCTTCGTTTTAGAAAAACCGTTCACCTTCATTATAATGAGCCATTACCAGTTAAGGCACCGCTCTTTCCATTTCTACAATGGATCGGAATACTACTACTTAGTGGTATTTTAATTACTATGGCATTTTCACCGGATTGGAACTCCGCTTGGAAAATTGGTGTTCCATGGGTCCTATTAGTATCAATTGGTTACTGGATCCAAAAAAGACGCAAATCCATTTTATACAAACATAATTCAAATAATAAATCAGCACTTTAATTATTTAGCTCGAATTTTTTAAAGATTACTAATTTAAAAATACAAACAAAAAGACAGGTATAAAGAGGAAATTGCCTTTTATATCTGTCTCTTTTTATTCTTTTGGATCAATTAACTCACCCCTTTTATTTTATTCTAAATTTGCAGGTAAAAGCTCATATGGACTTTTCTTGAAGTTTCCCTAACTCTTCGTATAATCACTGCCATCATATACCAAAATAATAGTAATTAGTCATTATAAATGGGGTGCGGGCATTGAAAGTATTTTGGGTTTTTCTTTGTTTATTTATTCTAGAGATGTGCTTATTGGAAGGAATCGACTTATATAATGGGGATCAGTTTCCTCACTTACTAACGAATATAAAGCTTAGCAAAACTGAACTAGTTGGTGAAGATTATGTATTAATTTTCTTTTTTACCGTACCATTCGGCGTTACCAAAATCGTCCTATCGTATATGAAGAAACTAAAAAAGAAACGAAATCAAGAACAAAATCAAAATAGTTCTAATTAAAACGAAAGAGAATGCAGTTAAGGCTTCTATTCTGCATTCTCTTTCGTTTTTGTTTTTGCTTTTTTTTGGATGATTGCAATGACCAATAGAACAGTAGGAATAATGATTTGTAAAGGTATATGTAAATAGTAAGGTACAATGTCAAACCCTTCTTTATAGTGCTCTAAATAATCAGGTGCCATCCAAACGGAACAAATTACTATGATGACTGCAATTGGATATGTAAGTGTATCCGATTTTTTCACTTTAAATAAATCTGCCGCTCCAATGATCGCACAAAAGAAAAAAACTGTTATCTTAATAAATCCCCCTACAACAATAACAATGACGACGACTGAATCGAGTCTTTGAATAAAATCAGCAATATTGATGTAACTAATTGCTGTTAAGATAGGATAAGTAGCTCTGACTACCGTATTTGCTCCTAAAATACAAATATTAAACATTGTTTCTAATGTTAAAAGCAATCCTGCAAAAATTAATCCAGGTATGCCGACCTTCCATGCATAATCCGGTTTCTTTAAATAAGGTAAAATCATTGTAAATACAATCATTTCACCAAATGGAAATGTAACAGTCAAAGGGTATGCTTCTTTTATTACGGTTTTCCAACCCGTCTCTAGTACAGGTCTTAGATTATCAGATTTTATTAGTCCTGCAATTACTTCAAAACCAATTATTGATACGATTATAAAGATGATTACGAAAAATAGAAACTCACATACTCTACCGAATACTTCAAAGCCTTTAAAGACAGCATACATACATAAAAACATAAATAAAATACCGATTGAAATAAGAGAGGACGCGTTGTAAAGTGTAATCACTAATAATTCTTCAAAGTCTCTAAGAACTCGTGCTCCAAGATAAATAAAATAGAGAATATAAGCCATCGCTAGTAATTTGCCTGCAAACTTCCCTAAAATAGATTGAACATATCTCGTAAATGGTAATTCAGGATACAGGTCAAATAATTTGATGTAAACACAAAATAGTAAGCATCCAGTAGCCAAAGCTATTAAAACACTAATCCAAGCATCCTGCATTGCTCCAGATGCAAGTCCTACTAATGTTGCGCTCCCCATTTCAAATAAATATATAATACTAAAGAATTGGTAGGCACCAATTGATAATTTTCGATTCATTAGCATTCCCTTCTTTTCTAAAATGGATAAGCTTTTTTTCTCATACCTACATTATTTATTTGGACATCAACATCAATTTTCACTTTAGCTTTTTGAAATTGGTCATTCCAATTTTTCTCATATTTTTTAAAAACCTTTGGATCTGATAAATGTAGTTTATCGCCAAACCCAAAAATATCTGCACCATATCCTTGTGCTTTTTTAATTCCTTCATCTAGGGATTTCTTTATCTCTTTCTCACTTAATAATTCATATTTTTTTAGTGTTTTCGCTTGATCAAAATTGTCATTGCAAAGTACTTCATCAATAATGGCGATCGCTTTTACCTTTATGTGAATTATTGGTGTTTTACCTTTCATTTTAATCTTTGTGTCGGTTTTCAAACGTGTAATCTCCATTGAATCAAATTCTGTTTTGCTGCATTTTATCTGTATATTCGTTTCCTTTATCGCATTATCAACTATTTGAACCGATTTTGCTGAAGGACCATCTAACCATCCAACTAACTTTCCTTTTTTAATAACCCCTAATCCTTCAATCTTGTTATAGGATGATTTCACATCTGAAAAATTATCAAGCGTTTCAGATTTATCAGTTTCATTTACTAAAATTGCACCATTAACGACCGGTTCTCTACCACTACTTGAAAGTGCCGATATTACTTGACGCATTTGTATTTCTTGATTTTCTCCTAGTAGTGAAGACGTATTTTTAATTTTCCCTACCATTGACTTTGCCGGTATTTTATCAAGTGCTGGCAAGTTATTCATTACATGAAAAACACTGTCGTTCCTTGCAATAACGACTGGAATATTAACACGTATTTTGGAATCCCTCTCAAATACATCAAATATAAAGTTTAAAGATTTATTTTTTGCTAAGTTTTCACCAATGACAACGAGTGCTACGTGAGAATATATATTTGATCGAGAAACACTTTTTGTAATGTTTCGAGCCGCTTCCGAAATTGTTCTACCTTTTTGTTCTAGGGAAATAACTGGTGTACCTATTGAACCAGTAACACTGGCAATCGCACTCGGATTAATGATTTGAAGAACCATATTGTATTGATTATCTTTAGGTAAATAATCGACACCCATAGCTACCACGATCGATACACTATTTAATTCTTTATAATTAGAACAACTCACCAAAAGTAAACTTGTAATTAGAATTAAAATCATACATTTTCTCTTCATACTTATTCTCCAGTACTTTGTTCTTTAACGGTTTTTGTGTTTCCTTGACTAGGTGCAACTAAAATAGTATCTTTTTGACTTTTTATACGGAATGGAGCAAATGGTGCAAAATATGGCTCTCCAAAAGATCGTAGGCTACACATATGTAATAATATAATTAAACCGCCAATCAACATTCCAAATAAACCAATATAAGCTGCTGCCAATAATAATATAAACCGAAGAATCCTAGCGGCTGTTGACATATTATAATAAGGGATCGTAAAGCTAGCAATCGCAGTAATTGATACGATGATTACCATTGATGCAGATACAAATCCTGCTTGTACAGCTGCTTGCCCCAAGATTAAGGCTCCAACAATTGAAAGCGCCTGCCCAACCGCTCTTGGCATTCGAATTCCGGCTTCCCGTAATACTTCAAAAATTAGTTCCATTCCAAGGGCTTCAACAATCGCTGGCAAAGGCACACCTTCACGTTGCGCCGCTAAGCTTACTAATAAAACCGTTGGAACTACAGCCTGATGGAATGAAGTAATTGCAATGAAAATTCCAGGTGCAAACAAAGCAGTCCAAAAGGACATATAACGTAGCAATCTTAAAAAAGTACCAATATAAGAGCTTTGATAATAATCCTCTGGAGATTGAAAAAACTGTGTAAATGTAGCTGGTAAAATTAAGACAAATGGTGTACCAGCTATAAAAATTGAAACACGTCCTTCCAGTAAGTTACCTACTACAGCATCAGGTCTCTCTGAGTTAATCATTGTAGGAAAAATAGTCTTTTGGTCATTTTGAATATAGTTTTCAATATAGCTGGATTCTAAGATTTCATCTGCATTAATAGCCTCTAAACGATGTTTTACTTCCCTTAATAACTCTTCATCTACAACACCTTTTATATACATTATTTCTACATCAGTTCTCGTTACTTCACCTATTTTCATTGACTCGATTCGCAGCGCTGGGTGTTGAATTCTATTACGAATTAGAGAAGTATTTGTGCGTAAGCTTTCTGTAAAGCTATCCTTTGGTCCTCTGATTACTGTTTGTGTTGAAGGCTCTGATATACTTCTAGATTGCACCATTTTTGTACATGCAACTAAGAAATTACTATCATGATCTAAAAGAACAACTGTATCTCCAATTAGTAATGCTGATAGGAGATTTGTATAGCTTGATTGTGATTTTAAACTTGAAACGGCGATTACGCTTTTTAGGCCATTCTCTAAATCTGTTAAGGACAACGTTGTTTCTTTTTCTGCATTAATTTTAACGATTTTATTAATGATTCCATCATTCACTAATTTCTCATTTGAAATTCCGTCAATATGAATCACAGCAAAAGAATACTGCATACCTTCCCCAAGTGTTTCATGACGAATCACAAGGTCGGAGCTATCTCCAAAATCATCTTTTATTCTTTTAATATTCTCTAAAATGTCCTTACTTAAAGAACGGGATATATTATTTTGAAATGGAATTTTTTTATTTGTAGCTGCACTATTGGTTTCTTTATAGTTAAACACTTTTTCCACCACCCTATAATCATGGCTTATTATTCTTATACTTTTTCCAAAATATTTCATTTAATGTATTGTTTTCTAAGTGGATTTTTTTGCACATAAAAAAAGGCTGTCTAATGAGACACCCCGCTTCACTTTTGTTCTAAAAATTTTTTCCTACTAGGTTACTCGATCTCAGAAGTGCCGTATCTTATCCAAGTAACTTAAATGTCCAACTCCTATTAAAGAGTCATAGAAATTTCAGTCCAAAAGAGTCTTAAATTTAAGATCATTATTTACGAATAAGCTGTGGGATTGGATTCACCGGCTTTCGACCGATTGAGTAATAATGAATGTTCATTTTTTGTATTTCAGTTAATTCAAAACAATTACGTCCATCAATTACTAACGGTAGCTTCATTAGCTCCTCATATAATTGGAGATCGGTTTCTACGATTTCTCTCCATTCAGTCAAAATTAATGTAGCCTCTTTATCATGAATAGCTTCCTTCACATTAACTGAATACTTTATGGAATCTCCGAATACTTTTCTTAATTCAGGTAAGGCATATGGATCATACACTGTTATTTTAGTACCTTCTCTGATGAACTGATTAATTAAATCGATAGAAGGTGCATGTCGAATATCATTTGTATTTGGTTTAAAGCTAACTCCTAGAAATGCAATTTCTTTATTTTTTAAATTTCCAAAAAGAGATTTTGTTAATTCAAAAAGTTTTATTTTTTGTTGATTATTAATTGTAATAACAGATTTTAATAGTTTTAAGTCTACACCTACTAGCTCAGCTTCTTTTACTAAAGCAGTCGTATCCTTTGGGAAACAAGATCCGCCATATCCAATTCCAGCTTTTAAAAACTTTGAACCGATTCGGTGGTCGAGCCCGATACCATGAGCAACATGATCAACATTAGCATCTAATTTTTCACAGATCGTGGCAATTTCATTAATAAAACTTATTTTAGTAGCTAAAAAAGCATTAGATGCATACTTAATCATTTCCGCACTTCTTGCATCTGTTGTATAAATAGCTGTATTAAATGGTTTATATAAATCCTTTATCAATTCCGTTGCACTTTGACTTTCGGAACCAATGACAATTCGATCACCATTAAATAGATCGTAAAGTGCAGAACCTTCCCTTAAAAATTCAGGATTTGATACGATATCAATCGTTAAATGTCGAGGGGCATTTTCCAGCATTATTCTCTTAACTGCCTCATTCGTTCCAACTGGAACAGTGCTTTTAATAACAACTGTTAAATTTTTTTTAGCATTAATTGCGATCTCTTTCGCAACCCCTTTTAAATAGTGCAAATTTGCTGTTCCATCTGGATGTTCTGGTGTACCGACAGCAATGAATATGATATCTGCATGGCTATAAGCTTCTTTGTAATTTGTTGTAAACTCAATTTTATTAAGGAAAATATTTTCTACTAATGATTCTTTCAAACCCGGTTCAAAAATAGGGCAAATTCCTTTTTGCAGTAATTGAATTTTTTCAACATCAATATCAACACACGTTACATTGTAACCAACTGAAGCAAATGAAACTCCTGTAGTAAGACCAACATATCCCGTACCAGCAACAACTATATGCGTCATGGTTCATCCCCATCCTATACAATTAATCAGTAAAGATAAAAAACCTTTAACACTGCCTAAAGTGATAAAATTTACTTTTAATTGCAAATTCAGATTTGATTTCTATAGGTCAACTGTTTTTTAAAGAGATAAAATTTAGTATCTCTACTTATCTTGAAGTTTGCTCATCATTTACACCAGTTAAATTAACTATCTACTAATCATCATCCTTTTTCCGATTTTTTTAGATAAAGTCCCAAGTTAAACTAGAGGAGCGTTTTACATAATTTTTAAGATGTTAGAGTTTTAAGTATTAAATCATATGTACTGCTTACCTAGATAATCTACGGTTTACAATTACTTTACTTAATTTAAACTTTAAATGGAGCTTTTTAAACTTTGATACTTTCCTTTTCTCTATTCCAACTTTGACTACCTTCTTGTTCATCTTAACTTTACAAAACCTAAACACTTTTCTTACAAAGATAACTGCTCCTAATAAATTCCAAACAAAAAAATCCCAAGCTCTATGCTTGAGATTTCAGTGTGTAGTCAAGCTACAAAGCTTGAGATTTTTATTTTAAATAGCGACTTGGAATCTTATCAATGTTTTCTAACATAATTCCAGTACCTACTGCAACACATTGCATTGGATCTTCAGCGATGAAAACAGGTACTTTTAACTCTTCAGCAAGTAAAATATCTATTCCATGAAGTAATGCTCCGCCACCAGTAAGAATAACTCCACGATCAATAATATCAGCTGATAATTCAGGTGGTGTACGCTCTAATACTGTTTTTGCAGCTTGTACGATTAAGTAAACTGGTTCACTTAATGCTCTTTGAATTTCATCAGATTGTACAGTAATTGTGCGAGGTAATCCAGTTACCATATCACGTCCACGGATATCGATTGATTCATTTCTTGCGCCAGGGAAAACAGTACCTACTTCAATTTTAATTTGCTCTGCAGTACGCTCTCCAATTAGCAGTTTGTATTCACGCTTGATATAGTTTAGAATCTCCATATCAAACTTGTCCCCTGCCATTTTAATTGAAGAGGCGGTGACGATATCTCCCATCGATAAGACTGCGACATCGGTTGTCCCACCGCCAATATCAATTACCATGTTACCACTTGGTTGGAATATATCCATTCCAGCTCCGATTGCAGCAACCTTTGGCTCTTCTTCAAGATAAACTTGTTTACCGCCACTCTTTTCAGCAGCTTCACGAATTGCTTTTTGTTCAACAGATGTGATGTTTGTTGGGCAACAAATCAAAATACGCGGCTTTGACATGAATCCCTTTACATCTAATTTATTTATAAAATGACGTAGCATTGCCTCAGTAATATCAAAGTCAGCAATTACACCATCTTTAAGTGGACGAATTGCTACGATATTACCAGGTGTACGACCTACCATGCGGCTTGCTTCTTCCCCTACTGCTAATACTTTACCGCTACTACGCTCTATTGCAACTACAGAAGGTTCGTTTAATACGATTCCCTTACCTTTTACATGTATTAAGACATTGGCTGTACCAAGATCTATTCCGATATCCTTAGAAAACATTCCTTTTGGCTCCTCCTTATTCACTATACTCATGAGCAGTTCCCCGAATACGTTCCATACCAAAATATAATTTTACCATAAAGAACTACTTTTAGTAATTAATATTTGTGAACAGGAGGTTAAATATTTCTAATTTTGTTTTCAAGGCTCAGAAACCCTATTTAGTTACTTTCTCAACATCTTCTTTTTGATACTTTTGCTTTGTAGCCTCTCCACCGCGTAAGTGACGAATTGATTTGTGATAATCCAAAATTTCTTTTACTTCATTTGCCAAATCTGGATTGATTTCCGGTAGGCGTTCAGTTAAATCTTTGTGTACTGTACTTTTTGACACTCCAAACTCTTTGGCTATTACGCGAACTGTTTTCTTCGTCTCCACGATATATTTCCCAATCTTGATCGTTCTCTCTTTGATGTAATCGTGCACACTACTCTCCTCCTCTAAATGGATGTGAGAAGCGTGAAATGAGACTCGTTTTGACTGACTAAGCTGCTCTTTTTCCTGCTCTGACTGACCTGCTGAGGTACATTTATTTTGACTAGGTAGAAAATCCACGATTCCTCACCTCAAACACCTCTTTGATGGGTTTATAACATTGTATTAGCAAAGGTGTCTAACTATGCACAATTATCAGAAAAAAACAAGTGCCCAACACATATGGGGTATGATTCCCACGTGTTAGGCACTTTGTGAATTGCTTAATTATTATTGTTGAATTTTATTTCCAGTTGAATCAGTATTAGAAGAACCTTCTTCATTGTCATCAGATACATTACCAGAAGTATTCATTGTATTCGATTCTTTTGTTTCGCTTTTTGTATTTTCAGAACTAATAATTGATGAAACATCTTGTCCTTGGTATTTCTCTGGATTAATTGCTACACCATCTTTACGTAATTCATAATGAACATGAATGCCATTTTCTTTGCCAATTAAAGCCGTTCCAGCTGTTCCAAGAACTTGTCCTTGTGAAACTTTTGTTCCTGGCTCAACACTTACAGACTTTAAGCTTTGGTAATATGAAACTAATCCGTTACCACTTTCTACTACAACTACATAACCTAGCTCAGCATCTTTTTGAGCTTTTGTAACAGTACCACTAAGAGCTGCAGTTACATCAAATTCTTTTCCACTTTTATCAACTAAATCCATACCCGTGTTGATCGTGAAAGTATTATTATCCATTTGGATTAATGATGCTTGTTGCTCATCTTTTGAAGCAGAGTCGTCATAATAATGACTTTTAACTTGAACTGTTGCATCCTTTGAAACTGGGTAAGTTAATTTTTCTTCTGGCTGTGAAGCTGGAATTGCCTCTGGCTCTCTCGTATCAACTGTAGTTCCAGTTTTTGTTGGAGTTGGAGCATTACTATATTGATACCATAACGCACCTGTCAAAATAACTGCCGCACTCACTAAATAAATTGCTGGTACTACCCAACGCTTTCTTAACATTTTAATAACCTTTTGAGAAGTTTTTTTGTTTTGTTCCTCTCTCATCCTTATCACCTCTGCAATCATTGTCAACAGATTTCTGGAATTATATACGCAATTTAGAAAATTTTAGTTCGACAAAATTCTTATTTTTCCACACAATTTCAAACTAATTCACATTAATCCACAAAATACTAGAAAAATATTAACAATTAAAAGCGATTTATCCACAATTCCACAAGGTTTATACACAATATTTGTGGATAAGTTAATAAGTCTCATTATGAAGTCCACAAAATATTTTTCTTGCAATTTTCTTTATTACAAAATATAATCACACTACAAGCTTGTACGATGTATTAAAAACTTAAACTTAAAAAATTATTTCAGTCATTATATATTTTTTGCGATGATGAAGAAGAGTAGATTATATGAAAGTTTCAGAGAGCTGACGGTTGGTGCAAGTCAGTACGGACATATTTTTGAATGGGCTTCTGAGCACCCAAACCGAACCATTTATTTATGCAGTAGGCTTTGGCGGACGTCTCACCGATAAAAGAGACGGGTATTCAAACTCATGTTTCGATACTGCTTTTTGTCACAAGGTAGTTCAATTCATTTGTTTCGATACTGCAAAGTGAGTCTAAATGTTTTTAGACTAATTAAGGTGGCACCACGGGAGTCCTCGTCCTTTTTATAAGGCGGGGACTCTTTTTTTGTACCCAAAAATAAGGAGAGAAAAATAAAATGATATTTACTAAGAAAACCTTCATATCAATTACTTTATTATTCACATTGGCACTAGCAGGTTGTGGACAACAATCAAATCAAACAGCTTCGAAGTCAAATGATCACACGTTACATTTAATGGATACTTCAGATATTGTAAGTCTTGATAGTTCACTAGCTTTAGATGGACCATCATTAAACGCACTTAATAGCGTAATGGAAGGTCTTTACATGCCAAATGAAAAAGGAGAATACGTTCCCGCTGCTGCTTTGTCACATAAAGTTAGTACGGATGGTAAAGTTTATACATTTACCTTAAGGGATGCTAAATATTCAAATGGAGATCCAGTAACAGCAAAAGATTTTGTTTTTGCAATGAAACGAGCAGTTGATCAAAATACTAAAGCTCAGTTTGCATACGATTTATATGATATTGAAAATGCAAAAGAAATTAACCAAGGAAAGTTATCTGTGGATAAACTCGGGGTAACTGCACTAGACGATAAAACATTACAAATTAAACTTGCACGCCCTATCCCATATTTCATTCAACTGACAAGTTTACCGATGTTCTTCCCGTTAAATGAAAAATTCGTTAAGGAGCAAGGTAGCAAATATGGTTTAGAAGCGAATACAACTTTATATAATGGTCCTTACGTTGTTAGTAAATGGAATCATGAGGCTGGATTCACTATGACAAAAAATCCGCAATACTATGATAAAAAGAATGTCCATGTAAATAAAATTGACGTTAAAATCATGAAAGAAACAACAACTGCAGTTAATCTTTATGAAACAGGTGAACTTGACCAAGCGATTATTGATTCTAATGTTATCGATCGTTATAAAGGGGATAAAGAATTAAACAAACTAGCTATGCCAATTGTCTCTTACATCAGCTTTAATCAAAAAAATCCATTTTTAGCAAAAGTAAAAGTACGTAAGGCAATCGCAAATGGCTATAATAAAGAGGACATTAGTACAACGATATTAAACGATGGTTCTATTCCTACTGATCGAATTATTCCTAAAGGTTTAGTAAAAAACTCGAAAGGGGTCGACTTTGTTGGCTCAACGTCTCATCCTTCTACAGTAAATTTAGAGGAGGCTAAATCTTTATTTAAAGAAGCTTTATCTGAAAGTGGTAAGTCAAAAGCTACAATTTCATTACTAGTAAGTGATAACAATACATCGCGTAAAATTGGTGAATATTTAAAATCACAATTAGAAACAAATTTAAAAGGTCTAACAGTTAATATTGTCGTACAGCCTGCACAACAAAAATTCGAATTGCGTCAGCAAGGAAACTATGATCTCTCTCTAGATACATGGGGCGCAGATTATCCAGATCCAACAACTTATTTAGAGCTATTTACATCTAAATCAGCTTTAAATGTATTAAATTATAAAAATGCTAAATACGACGAATTTGTTCAAAAAGCAAATACAATCAGCTTACAAAACGAAACAGAACGTTCTCAGCTCCTTCATAATGCCGAAGACCTTTTACTAGATGATGCTGCGATTGCTCCAGTTTACCAAGCTGGCTATGTATACTTGCAAAAATCAAATGTAAAAAACATAAAGGTACGTCCATTTGTTGGATATTTTTATTATAAATATGCTCAAAAGCAGTAAGGGCTAAGTAAATAAGTGGAATTGTATTCTTATGTATACTAAGGAACTGAAATTGAACCAAATAACACTGGTAATTCTGCAATTAAACTTCTTAATATCCCAAAATAAATACTTTCTTTAATCAAAAAACACTCTAAATGAACGAATCTTAGTTCGATTTAGAGTGTTTTTAAATTTAATTTCTTCTTTTCATATAAAACTGATAAACAAAAAAACAGACCTTCATGAGGTCTGTCCAGTGTGTAGACAGAGTACTAAAAAACTTGAGTTTCAGATTGACTGCAAGCGCTTGACGGGCAGTCTGAACTCTCAAAGCTTCTCTAATAGGTCATAATCCTTCTTACTAAGCTTCTTTATGTTGATTCCCTTATAATAATACTTAACAATCTCATCGTATGTTTTACCTTGTTTAGCAAGCTCATTTGCTCCGTATTGACTCATACCAACTCCATGGCCAAAGCCTTTTGTTGTAATGATGATTTCATTACCTGAACGCTCCCATGAAAAATCCGTTGAACGTAAGTTTAGTTTTTCTCTAATTTCTTTACCAGAGAGAGTTTTTTTACCAAACGCTACTTGTTCTACACGTTTACCTTGTGTTCTCAAAGTGACTTTCCCTATGTCTGACTTATTAATTTTCACATTAAGTTTTTTTTCGAAATCACTTAATGTAAATGATTTTTTTGATATATAGTTTGGAGCAACGGAATCCCAAGGACTCGGTACACTTTTCAAATATGGTACACTATTTTTCCAATAATCTTCGGAGTTTTCTGTGTATCCATTGCTTGTAGAGAAGAATGAAGCAGTTATAGGTTGTCCATTGTAAGTTAATATTTGTCCTTCAGTGGCTTTTACAGCTTTTTCAATTTTAGCTATATTTTTATCGTATTCAGCGCCATATCTTTTCTTCAAATCATCGCGATCCTGAAAGACTTGAAAATTAACTGAATCATCAACAATCCCACCTTCATCCAGTGGTTTACCTTCTTTCAATCGTTTGATGATAAATGTTCTTGCACTTAAACTTTGTGCTTTTAGTGCTTCTGTTTCAAATTTTGCTGGCATTTCTGATGCTACTACTCCTAATACGTATTCCTCGATTGGTAGTTTTTCTACTTTTTGTGTTTTTGTTCTAAAGACTTCAATACTTAGATTGTCATTTTTGTTCGCTGCTGCGACTTGGTTTGCTTTTTTCTGTAGCTGATCAACCAATCTACCATCTGTATGGCTATGAAATGGTAGAACAAGCAATGTAGGGATAATAATAACGACTGAGCAAGTAGTTAATCCTGCAGTGATTAATGTTTTAAATGACTTCATATTTTCCTCCTATCCATTTCAAAACAACTTTAAATGACAATTTTCAACTAATTGCCCTTTCTAAAGATAATTTATGTTTATGGACAAGCATTTAGAACAAATAATAGATTCATCTCAAATTAGATTCTTTTAACAAATTGTATTATTTTTTATTATTTTTAGAATATTTTATAAGGTTTCTGTCTATAACTGATAGTAGAAAGTTGCATGAAAATGCAAAAATGCCCGGCTCTATGTGGGGTAACACAAAGTGCCAGGCATTTGAATTAGTTTTTAGTTTACGCTTGTAAATCTTTAAGTGTTTCTTCCTCTACAGCTGTGCTTGGTTCGTATACACGTTCAATGTCCGCTCCAAGTGCAGCAAGCTTTTCATGGAAATTTACATAACCACGATCTAAATGTTTTAATTCAGTAACACGAGTATATCCATCAACAACTAGACCAGCAAGGATAAGTGATGCAGCAGCACGTAAATCCGTAGCAGCTACTTCTGCTCCTTGAAGATCATTTGGTCCATGAATAATAGTTGATCGACCTTCAATTTTAATATTTGCATTCATGCGACGGAATTCTTCCACGTGCATAAAACGATTTTCGAATACTGTTTCAGTAATCATGCCTGTTCCACTAGCTTTTAATAGAAGTGCCATCATTTGTGATTGCATATCTGTTGGGAAGCCTGGGTGAGGCATTGTTTTGATGTCTACAGGTTTTAAATTGTCTGTACCAATTACACGAAGACCTTCTTCCTCTTCGATAATTGTTACGCCCATTTCACGCATTTTCGCTACTACTGAGCTTAAATGCTCTGGAACTGCATTTTCAATTAATACATTTCCATTCGTAATTGCTGCTGCTACCATAAATGTTCCAGCTTCAATACGGTCTGGAATAATGTGATGAGTTGTACCAAATAATGTTGGTACACCTTCAATTCGAATAGTGCCTGTTCCAGCACCACGAACTTTACCGCCCATTGCATTAATGAAGTTTGCTAAGTCAACAATTTCAGGTTCTTTTGCAGCATTTTCAAGAATTGTTGTTCCTTCAGCAAGTGCTGCTGCAGACATAATATTTTCTGTTGCACCTACGCTTGGGAAATCTAAATAGATTTTTGCCCCTTTTAAACGACCGTTTGATTTTGCTTCTACAAAACCATTACCAACCGTAATTTGAGCTCCCATTGCTTCAAACCCTTTTAAGTGCTGTTCAATTGGTCTAGATCCAATCGCACATCCACCTGGTAACGCTACACGTGCATGACCATTTCTTGCTAAAAGAGGTCCCATTACAAGAATAGATGCTCGCATTTTACGAACATATTCAAATGGTGCTTCAACATGTAAATCCTTTGAAGCATCAACTGTTACTGTATTATTTTTAAACCCAACCTCTGTATTTAAATTACGAAGAACTTCGTTAATCGTGTAAACGTCAGATAGAGTTGGTACGTCATGAATTATATTTTTTCCTTCACTAGCTAGTAGCGCTGCAGCAAGAACTGGTAAGACAGCATTTTTTGCACCCTCTACACGAACTGTGCCTTGAAGCTGTTTCCCGCCACGGACAATGATTTTATCCAAACTTTTCCCCTCCGTGTCCTAAAATAGATCTATCAATATTCTACTGTTATAATCGGTGTGCCAATAATAATTGTCGTTGATTTATCAACATTGTTTTCACGTATTGCAATTTGTAAATTAATTTTTTTGCCATTTGCAACCAGAGCGTCATTCCACTGTTCAGTATATGCTGAAACAGAGACGAATGCCCCTTCTTTTATTTCTTCAATTTTTGTTGCTTTAAAAGTCCCCAAAAAATCATTTTTTATACCCTGCAAAACACCTTCAAGTTTACCACCGATTGTCCCCTTAATACAAGTAAAAAAAGTAGGTTCTTTACTAAAAATATTTTCCAATGAATTCTTTATAAGCTTATTCGTTTCTTTTTCAGCCTGTTGGTCCCATTTAGTCCCACTAAGTTCATAAATTACATAGCTGCTGTTATTGCCAGTAGATGTAACAACGATTCTTTCTGTGACCAAATTATGGTTAAACGTACCAATTATTTTATTACCATTGTCAGCTTTCGTCCACTTAAAATTTTTAAAATCCTCTTTATATTTACTGATTATTTTGGACACCGAAGTATTCATTTTAGCTTCTCTTGAGTATAAATTCCAACTTGTAACCGAAATGTCTTTTTTATTTAATACGTCTGCAAAACGATTCAATTGGCCTACACCTGTGTCAGCCATACCGATTTTACCCCAATTAAAAAATAGTGCAGAAGCAAAAGTAATCGTAATTAATAATATGTACATAGTCTTTTTCATAAATAAACCCCTCTCTTACTTCCATTTTTCACAGGTAGAGAGGGGTTTATACGGTACAACGTAACATACTTTTTGACAAATTATTTCAATAAATATGTAATGTTTTTTGTATATTGAAGATAGTCTAGGAAAAAACTACTTACAGCAGAAGAAATTGTAATCGTCAGTAGCACCATAAAAAGTCGAATTTGGGCGACATGGCCTTTTTTCATAATACTCTCCCACTTAATTGCTGTTAGCGCCCACCAAGTTAAACTAATGAAAAATAAATGGACAATTATTGCTAATAACGCTTCTGTCCCAACTAAAGCTTCCATTTTCCACGTCCTCTTTCCGCATTTTTATAGAAAAAATTTTCAGATTGCCTAGTTGCATTTTTAGCCCATGTGTTCTTAGTACACGAAGTTTCAAACAGTCTGAAAACCTAATTTTAAACTTTTTCTACAAATTAAAAAGTGTAGGAATCAACCTACACTTTTAATTTAAATATATTTTACGCCATAAAGAAGTCTTTCACAATGTCTAGCTTATGAAATACATCTAATGCTAAAGATGGTTTAATACCCAATACAATTGTTAAAATAGCACAAACCAATACAACGAATAGATGTGTCTTAGGAAGTACAACTTTACGCTCTTCACCACTTCTAAAGAAAATAGTTTGAAGGATCCCGAAATAGTAAAAATAGGATACTACTGTAGTTAAAAGTAGAATACCACCTAGAACATAATATCCTTTAATTTGGACGAAAGCCCCCAAGAATATATTTAACTTTCCTATAAACCCTGCAGTTAATGGAATACCCGCCAGCGATAAAACAAATATTGTCATTGTAATCGCTAAAAATGGATTTGTTTTAATTAGCCCTGCAAATGATGATAATGAGTCAGATCCCCTTTGTTGTTGTACATTGTAAACAATTGTTAAAATACCGATTGTCATGAATGTATAAGCTAATAAGTAGAACCAGATTCCCTCAAACATGAATGGTGAAATACTTACAAATGCAACTAGAACATAACCACCGTGTGCAATACCTGAGTATGCAAGAATACGCTTTAGACTGTTTTGTTTTAAAGCAATTGTATTACCAATAATCATCGATAACGCGGCCAATGTGGCAACAACTGGTTGCATTACTTCAAATACAGATTTTTGTTCCTTCATCAATAATGCACCCGTAAAAATTGCTAAGAAGATGCGAAGTACGATAATAAAGCCACCTGTTTTTGAAACTGTTGCTAAAAATGCTGTTACAGGTGTTGGAGCACCTTCATATACATCTGGCGCCCACATATGGAACGGAACAGACGCAAGTTTAAATGATAATCCAACAAATACTAGCACAAATGCTAGGATCATTAGAAATTCATTACTGCTTGGAATTCCTTGTTGAAGTGCCAAATTCATTTCAGTAAAGTTTGTTGTACCTGTTAAGCCATAAGTATAGCTTAGTCCGAATAATGTTATTGCAGTTGAAATACCACCGTTAATTACATACTTAAGTGCAGCTTCAGATGAGCCTTCTCTTCTCTTTTGAATGCCAACTAGAATATAAGATGAAATCGAGAGTAACTCTAATCCAACAAATAATGTGATTAAATCACTACTTGAAGCCATATACATTGCTCCAATTAACGCTGTAATAAACAATGTGTAGTATTCTGAGCGCTCTGCAATTGATTTATCTCCAAGGGCAAGTAATAAAACTAAGATTGCCCCGATTAATAAAATAGTTTTAAAGAGAAGCCCAAATGAATCAAGTTTAAACGATCCCGCTAATAGACTTATTGGTTTATGTGAATAAAGTGTGAATAACCATACTAGTGATCCGACAACGCTTAGTAAACCAACCCAACCGACTATTTTACGACTCGCATTCTTAGGTAGTAAGAGTTCTAGAGTTAATAGAAGAAGCGTAGCAGCTACTAGAATAATCTCAGGACCCATTGTTCCCCATTGAAATTCAGATAATGCTTTCCAAGTCATCTTCTATACACCTCTAATCCCTTGAATGATAAAATCCACTGATGAAACAATCATATCATTTACGAAAGCTGGATATACACCAAGCAGGACAATCGCAAATACTAAAATAACTGAAGCGATTGCTTCACGTTTTGACAAATCAGTGAATGATGAAATAAATTCACTAGTTTTACCGAAGCTTAATTGTAAAATTGCTCTTAAAATATAAGCTGCAGTTAAGATGATTCCTAATGTACCTACAGTTGCAATTGCTTTATGAGATTGGAAAAGGCCTACAAATGATAACCATTCTCCTACGAACCCTGATAGACCTGGTAAACCTAACGATGCCATACCACCAAAAAGCAATAAGCCGGCAAGTCTTGGAGCTGATTTTGAAAGACCAGAAATACGGTCAAAACTAGTAGTATCACCTCGGTTTTCTAACATGCCAACTATTAAAAATAGAAGTGCTGCAATTAAACCGTGAGATACTGATTGTAAAATTGCTCCTTGGATTCCAGCGCTATTCATTGCTGCTAATCCAATAATAACAATCCCCATGTGTGAGAAACTTGAATATGCCAATACAGAGCGTAATTCCTTTTGAATTAAAGCAATATAAGCTCCGTAAAGTAAATTAATTACACCAATAATCGCAAGAGCTACCGACATTTTTTCAAATTGCTCTGGGAAAATACCTAAAGCAAAACGAATTAAACCGTAAGTTCCAATTTTTAATAGGATACCAGCGTGAATGATTACCACAGCAGGATTTGCTTGAGTATGAACATTCACCATCCATCGATGGAACGGGAATAATGGTAGTTTGATTGCAAATGCAATTAATAAACAAATTAATAGAACCATTTTTAAATGCTCTGAAATTGGACTAACTGTTTGTTGTCCTGCTGGAATAATGTTTGCTAAAACTTCATAATTTGTTGTGCCTGTGCGAGCAAATAGGACAGCAATAACAAATAATAAGAATGCAGACCCTAATCCGTTATAAATTAAGAATTGGTATCCAGCACGTTCACTATCAAATCGACCCCATTTACCAATTAAGAAGAACATTGGCACTAGCGTTAATTCAAAGAATAAGAAGAATAACACTAAGTTCTGAGCTGCGAATACACCAAACATACCTACTTGTAAAATAAATAGTAGTTGATAGAAGCCTTTTGAACCTTTATTAATAGAGTAACCTGCTATTACAGCGATTAATGAGATAATACCAGTAAGTAAAATCATCACTAATGATAGACCGTCTACTCCAAGCTCAAACTTAACTTGAAACAATCTAGTTGATCCAGCGAAAAATTTTCCAAACGAAAACCAATCATATGAAATATTCCAATCTTTTAAACTAGAATGGTTTTGACCTGCTATATAAGCTAGTATAGTAACTGCAAATGATAAAACCGAAGTCAATAATGCCCAAAGCTTATAAGAATTCTTTGGAGCAAAAGAAACTAGTAATAATCCCAATAAAGGTGAGAAAACAACCCATAATAAGAAATGAGACATCATAAGTTGTACCCCCCTGTCACAACGATTGCTAATAAGATTAGTACAAGACCAAGTAATGTGATAAATCCATAAGTTTGGACTTGACCACTTTGAAGCCTTGAACCAATTCCACCGACACTACTTACAATTCCTTTTACTAGTAATGCAAGTCCTTCAATTACAAAACGCTCAATAGCAAACATTACATGTCCGATTGCAAACATACCTTTTACAATTGAACCGTTATACAATTCGTCAATATAATATTTATTAAGAAGAATTTCATAGAATAATCCATTTTCTTCTTGTTTCGATTGCTTCACATTTCTTCCATACATATTGTAAGCAAGCGTAATACCAGCTAAAGAAACAAGCGTTGCTACGATCATAATCCAAACCGGCTCATGACTATGCTCAGTAATTGTAAATGGAGCTCCATCTAATAAAAACTCATTTAAGTGACGACCAAAGAATGGTGTATTAATATAACCTGCAAATATTGCAAGGATCCCTAGTAGTGACATTGGAAGGACCATTGACATTGGTGACTCGTGCGCACCTTTAGTCTTCTCTTCTCCAGTGAAAACTAAGAAAAATAATCGGAACATATAGAAAGAAGTAAAAAATGCCGCAGTTAAAGCTACTACGAATAAAACGTAATTGCCATTTTCCCAAGTTGCAGCTAAAATTTCATCCTTACTAAAGAAACCAGATAGTAATGGTACACCTGTAATAGCTAATGTACCGATTAAGAATAGTGTAGATGTCCATTTCATTTTCTGACGTAATCCACCCATTTTAAAAATGTCTTGAGTGTGTACGGCATGAATAACACTACCTGCAGCTAAGAATAACAAAGCTTTAAAAAATGCATGAGTTGTTAAGTGGAAAATACTTGCTGTATAACCACCTACACCTAATGCAAGCATCATATAGCCCAATTGACTGACTGTAGAGTATGCTAGTACTCGCTTAATATCTCTTTGCACAAGACCAATACTCGCTGCAAAAATTGCTGTAAATCCTCCGACAATCGCAACTACCGTTAAAGCAGTTCCACTAGCAATAAAGATTGGATAAGTCGTTGCTACTAAGTAAACACCGGCTGCTACCATTGTTGCTGCGTGAATTAATGCAGAAACAGGTGTTGGACCTTCCATCGCATCAGGAAGCCATGTATGAAGTGGGAACTGACCTGATTTACCCATTGCTCCTACGAAAATCAGGATCGCAATAAGTGTTAACATACCAGTACTCACCTGTCCGCCTTGGATTACACTGAAAATTTGATCGAAATCAAAGCTCTTTGTTTTCCAAAATAAAAGTACCATCCCGATAAATAAACCAACGTCCCCTATTCTAGTCATAATGAACGCTTTTTTAGCCGCTGCTTTTGCTTCCTCTTTATAAAAGTAGAAACCAACAAGTAAGAACGAACCTAAGCCTACTAACTCCCAGAATACATAAAGTTGTAGAATGCTAGGTGAAATAACAAGTGCTAACATCGCAAATGTAAATAAGCCCAGATATGCGAAAAACACTGTAATTCGATCATCCTCTTCCATATATGCTGTTGAATAAATATGTACTAATGTACTAACAAACGTAACGATTACTAGCATTAACGAATTTAGTGCATTTACTACATATCCAACGTGAATATCGATATTTCCAATTGTTAACCAAGTGTATAGTTTCTGCACTGTATCCCCTTGTAGACGGTCAAATAAGACGAACAAGGAGATGATGAATGAGATTCCTGTTAAAGTTGCTCCTAAAATCCCACTACCTTTCTTTCCTTTTGTACCAGCTAATATTAGGATTAGAAAGGAAATTAGCGGAAGTACCGGAACAAGCCAAGCATACTGCATCATCAAATTCCACCTCCTATTTATCTTTTCAATGAATCAGCTTCATCGATATTGACTGTCTGACGATGACGATACCATGCAATTAAAATTGCTACGCCCACTGCAGCCTCAGCAGCTGCAACTGAAATCGTAAATAATGAAAAAATTTGTCCTGTTAAAGACGGTGCTACACCCAGCTTACTAAATGCCACTAAATTAATATTTGCGGCATTTAACATTAACTCAATACAAATTAACACAATTACAGTGTTTCGTTTTGTTAATGCACCATATAATCCGATACAAAATAAAATTAGCGCTAAAAGAAGATAAGCATTAATTGGAACTGAACTCATTCCTTCGTACCCTCCTCTTTTGAATCATCTGATTTTGCTAAAATAATCGCACCTACTAAAGCAATTAGTAATAATACAGACATTACTTCAAATGGCACGATATGATTTGTAAATAATTGTAATCCAATATTTTTCGTATTATTTGTTGCTAAATCAACATCTGATGCGTCGATTGAAAGTCCGTTTACTCCTAAAAACATAACGACTCCAAATGCAACAATACCGATTAATGCAGCTATATTTCTCCAATTTCTTTTTGGTTTTTCACTTTCAATATCATGTTTCGTTAACATGATTCCAAAAATCATTAAGATTGTTACTGCACCTGAATAAATAAGAATTTGAACAACTGCTACGAATTCAGCTGATAGAAGGACATAAATCCCTGCAATACTGATGAATGTTAATACAAGCGAAAGCATCATATGCATAACTTTCGTTGAGTTTAACATCATTACGCCACCTAAAATGGCTGATAAAGAAAGAAGAAAGAAAGCAACTACGAAACCACTCATGCTTTATTCTCCTTTCGAATGTTTTGATCGTTTTCATCAAGCCATTGAAGGTCTTTAAACAATTCATCTCGTGAATATTCAGCAAGTTCAAAGTTATTTGTCATAATAATCGCTTCTGTTGGACAAACTTCTGTACATAAATCACATAAAATACAAATTTCAAAATTTATATCGTATGTGTCGATAATTTTTCCTTTTTTCGTAGGATCAGGATGTTTTTTCCCAGTTAATGTAATACAGTCTGTTGGACATATTGCTGAACATTGATTACAAACAATACATTTTTCTGGATAAAATTTCTGAATTCCACGAAAACGATCTGGTAACGGAATCGGCTGATTTGGATAATCATACGTCACTTTCTCGCGCGTTAAATTTTGAAGAGTATATTTTAAACCTTTTACTAACCCAATCATGACTCACACCCCTTTAGATTGGTCTATTTGTTTAGAAGAACAAGCTTTTTACTAATGCAGTTATTAAAATATTAGCTAATGAAATTGGTAATAATACCTTCCAACCGAACTCCATTAATTGGTCAGCACGTAAACGTGGGAACGTAACACGGAACCAAATTAATAAATATAAAATTACACTAAATTTTAAAGAGAACCAAACAGCCCCAGGAATGAAGTCTAGACCCGCAATTGGTTTCCATCCGCCTAAAAATAGAATCGTAATTAGCGAACACATTGCAAAAAAGTAAACATACTCTGAAAGCATAAAAAATGCCCAACGGAATCCTGAAAACTCTGTATGATAACCTGCTACAAGTTCTGACTCAGCCTCTGGTAAGTCAAAAGGTGTACGGTTTAATTCAGCTACAGCTGCAATTAAGAAAACGATAAAAGCAATCGGCTGAGTTACAATGAACCACACATTCTCCTGTGCATTAACAATATCATTTAAATTTAAGCTTCCAGTTAATAAAATAACACCTAATACGCTCATTACTAACGGAATTTCATATGAAATCATCTGTGCTGCTGCACGCATACCACCAATAAGTGAGTATTTGTTATTTGAGGCCCAACCCGCTGTAACAACACCAACTGTTGTTAATCCTGAAACAGCAATATAGTAAAGTAATCCAACACCTATATCAGCAAACTGTAAGTTCTCTGTGAAAGGTAGAGTTGCTAATACCATAAACGCTGGTGCAAATGCAATGATCGGTGCAAGTATAAATAATGGTTTATCTGCCGCTTTCGGAATTGTATCCTCTTTTAAAAGTAGCTTTAATACGTCAGCAACAGTTTGAAGTAAACCATAACGTCCACCAACTTGGTTCGGTCCAATACGCCCTTGCATGAAACCCATTACTTTACGTTCTGATAGGATTCCAAATGTTACGAAACCTAAAACTACAAATAGAAAAATAACGCCTAAGCCTAAATAGATGAGAAAATTTATCCAAGACGGTGTACTTTGTAGAAGATTTTCTATCATTATCCGTCTACCTCCCCAAGTACAATATCGATACCACCTAAAATAGTAATTAAGTTTGCGATGTTTTCACCTTTTAATAGCTTTGGAAGAATTTGCAGATTATAAAAAGATGGTCGTCTAAACTTCAAACGATACGGCTCTTTTTTTCCATCACTTGCAATATAGCAACCGATTTCTCCACGAGGTGACTCGATTCTAACATATCCTTCACCTTTAGGAGCCTTGATGATTTTAGGAACTTTTGCTAAAATTTCACCTTCAGCAGGGAATTGTTCAACAGCTTGTTCTAAAATCTTTAATGACTCTTCAATTTCTAGCATTCTGCACATATATCGATCCCATGCATCGCCAACTGTTCCCACTGGGACATCGAAATCAAAGCGATCGTAAATAGAATATGGAGCATCTTTTCGTAGATCATATTTAACACCAGTACAACGAAGATTTGCACCACTTAATGAAAAATTAATTGCATCTTCTTGTGAATATGCACCAATACCTTTTACACGATTAATAAAGATTTCATTACCAGAAACTAAATCGTGATATCCCTTTAATTGCTCTCTCATATAAGGAATAAATTCTTTTACTTTTTCAATCCAACCTTCAGGAGCATCCCACTTAACCCCACCAACGCGCATGTAGTTAAAAGTCAATCTCGCTCCACACAGTTCGTTTAATAGATTGATAATCATTTCACGCTCACGGAAAGCATAAAGGAATGGACTCACTGCCCCAATATCTAGAAGGTTTGTACCCCACCAAACTAAGTGACTAGCAACACGCCCTAATTCCATTGCAATAACGCGTAAATACTCTGCGCGATCCGGAACTTTAATATCCATCATTGTTTCAACAGCATGGCAGAGAACATAGTTATTTGTCATTGCTGATAGATAATCCATACGGTCTGTATATGGAATAATCTGTGTATATTGAAGATTTTCAGCGATTTTCTCTGTTCCACGGTGTAGATAACCGATGACAGGTGTCGCCTCTTTAATGATCTCTCCATCAATCTTTAACACAAGACGAAATACACCGTGTGTACTTGGATGCTGAGGTCCGACATTTAATAGCATTTCTTCCGTACGAATCATGGCTTATCCTACACCCCCTCATCAAATTGAACGTAATCTTTTCTTAGTGGATAGCCAACCCAATTATCTGGCAGTAAGATACGCTCCAATTTTGGATGACCTTCAAACTGAATACCAAGTAAGTCGTAAGTCTCACGCTCTGGCCAGTTTGCACCTTCCCATATTGGAGTAATACTATCAACAATAGGTTGTTCACGGTCTGCTTTTACTTTTAAAGCGATTCCATGTTTACGTTTATATGAATATATGTAAGAGTAGACTTCCATGTACTCAACAAAATCAGTTCCATGTAATCCAGATAAATAAGTAAATTGTAGCTGTTCATTACTCTTTAAGAACTGTGCTACTTTAAAATAAGCATCCCTTTTAATTGTAAAAGTTGGATCATCTTTAGAAAGCGTATTAATAATTGCTTCCTCAATAACATCCGTTCCAAACTCTTTTTCAATTAATGCCTTTACTTCATCTAACAATGGTTGATTATGAGAAGGTTTCACTTCATCAACTGGAGCCTCTTTACCACCATCTGTTTTGCCTTTCGCTTTTGCAGCTGCTGCTGCTTTTGCCTTCGCAACTGCAATTGCCTTCGCTTTTGCTTTTGCCGCTTCATCGTCTGAACCAGCAATTGCTGTGTCTTCTCCACCCGTTGCTTTTTGTTTTGCCAATGCGGCTGCCTTTGCTTTTGCTGCCGCTACTGCTTTTGCCTTTGCTGCTGCAATTGCTTTCGCTTTTTCATCATCTGCAACATCTGCTGGAGTTTCTTCACCTTCTGCTGCTTTTTGCTTTGCTAATGCCGCTGCCTTTGCTTTTGCTGCCGCTACTGCTTTTGCCTTCGCTGCTGCTAAAGCCTTTGCCTTATCATCATCAGATGTCGCCTCTGGCTCTTCTGCTTGAGCCTGTTCGCCTGATTCCGCTGCTTTTTGTTTCGCAATTGCCGCTGCCTTTGCTTTTGCTGCCGCTACTGCTTTTGCCTTCGCTGCTGCTAAAGCCTTTGCCTTATCATCATCAGATGTCGCCTCTGGCTCTT
>NZ_JBHVPN010000002.1:120565-191907 GCF_042887255.1 Gottfriedia sp. NPDC057948 | reverse complement strand
CTTCTGCTTGAGCCTTTTCACTTGCTTCTGCTGCTTTTTGTTTCGCGATTGCTGCCGCCTTTGCCTTCGCCGCTGCTACTGCTTTTGCTTTCGCTAGTGCAAGTGCTTTCGCTTTTTCATCTTCTGAAGCTGGTTCCTCTTGTTTAACTTCATTTTCAACAGTAGGCTCCTCAACTACATAAGCTTCTTCTTTTTGAACTTCAGTATTTTTTGCAGCTTCCTTTTCTGCCTTCAACTGTTCCATTTTTCGTCGAGCCGCTTCTTTAGCCCTCTCAGCTGCTTCTTTCTTTAACTGTTCTTTTGACTTATCTTCACTCACTTATTCGTCACCTGCTTTCCAGTTTTAGCTTCGTAACGAATCTTCTCTTTCAATTTGTTAATACCATAAATTAATGCTGCTGGATTCGGAGGGCATCCAGGGATATACACGTCCACAGGAACAATCTGGTCCACTCCTTTAACAACTGCATACGAGTTAACATATGGTCCACCAGCAGTCGCACATGAGCCCATCGCAATTACCCATTTTGGTTCAGGCATTTGATCGTAAAGGCGTTTAACAATTGGCGCCATCTTTTTCGTTACAGTTCCAGAAACAATCATACAGTCAGATTGACGAGGAGAAGTACGGAAAAATGATCCAAATCGGTCTAAGTCATAATGAGACGAACCTACACCCATCATTTCGATTGCACAACAAGCTAACCCGAATGTTAATGGCCACAACGAGTTACTTCTTGCCCATGCCTTCACTTCTTCCAAAGTCGTGAAAAAAATATTCTTTTGGAGTTCTTCCATTTCAGCAACAGAAATTCCATCTAACTTCATAACCATTTCAACACCTTCTTCTTCCAAGCATAAATAAGTCCAAGTAGTAACATAAGAATAAAAATAATCATCTCTACAAATGCAAAAAGCCCTAATTGATCATATGCAACCGCCCACGGATATAAGAAAACAGTTTCAACATCAAAGATAACGAATAATAGTGCAAAAATGTAATATCCAGCGTGGAAACGAACCTTCGCATCATGAAATGGTTCAATACCACTTTCATAGGTCGTTGCTTTTGCTTCAGTTGGTACATTCGGTCTTAAAATTTTACCTATTACCGAGAGTGCGACAACTGGAAGCGCAATTCCTATAACGAGAAACACAACTACGATCACATAATTATTTAAATAAGCATTCACGAAACTTGTCCCTCCTCTAACTACAGAGCTCTACATTATATACTTATTATAAATATAATGTATTTTTCATTAATTTTTACTATTCAGTTTTGTAATCGTATCCATTATAACAAATGTGACAAAAACGTGTCGATATTTATTGCCATTAATCTGAAAATTGAATGATATAGCTGGAAAATAAATTCCAATATCTAAAAACTATCTTAAATGTATGTCGTTCTAATAAATTTCTAATATTCTAATTGTCATTACCAGTTACTAAAATTGTATATCAGTATAAGAGTTATCCACAAATTCACAGAAAGTTATTCACAATTCCCACAAATTAAAAAATAGTGATAACTGTCGAAAAAAAAACCAGTTCAAAATCATGAACTGGCCTTTTTTTTAAGATGCAATCGTTTCTGAAGACTGCTTATTTTGATTTTTAGATTTAGGTTGTGCAAACTTTCTACTTTTTGTACTTCCCATAAAGAATGAAAGTACTAATGCAATACCAGACAATGCAGTTGCAAAGATAAATGCATCATTGATTCCATTAATAGATGCTAATTTAGACGCCTGACTATAAAGTGTTGTAACTGCTAAAGCTCCACCTTGAGAAGGGGTTACTCCAGCTGCACTAGCTAACTGTGCGCCTGTTTGATGTACCCAATCCATAATTAACGGATTCGTTGACGTTACTTCATTTGAGAAGTCTGCCATGTGATTAGTCGTTTGAGTCGTCATAATTGTAACAAGGACTGCTGTACCTACCGACCCTGCAACTTGTCGTAATGTATTTTGAGTTGCAGTACCATGAGAAATCATCTTAAGAGATAACTTATTTAAACCAGCAGTCATAATTGGCATCATAATAAATGACATACCGAATGAACGTAAAGTATAGAAAAACATAATTTTTAAATACGGTGTATCTATAGACAATTTAGTGAACTCATAAGTTGTATAAGTCATAATAAGTAAACCAAAAATGGCTAAAGGACGGATACCATATTTATCGAATAACTTACCTGTAAGTGGTCCAAGAGCACCCATTATTAATGAACCAGGAAGTAATAATAATCCTGCTTTAATTGGTGTAAACCCACGAATGTTTTGTAAATAAAGAGGTAGTAAAATCATCCCTCCGTATAAAGCAGTCGTAACGATTAAGTTAATTAATAAAGTGTAAGTAAACGAAAAAGATTTAAATACTTTTAAATTTATTAATGGTTGTTTAGCAGTTAATTCTCTCCACACAAATAAACCTAAACTGATACAAGCAATTATTAAAGAAAGAACTACTTCAGTGCTACCCCAACCTTTATTACCAGCTTCACTGAATCCATATAATAAACTTCCGAATCCAAGTGACGAGCTTATTACTCCCCATATATCCAAAGTTGGGAATGAACGTTTACGTGAAATATGAAACCAAGCATTAGACAAAATGATTGAAATGACACCTAACACAGCCATTCCATAAAATAAGAAATGCCATGAATAATCTTGTACTACATACCCAGTTATTGTTGGTCCAATAGCTGGCGCTAGAATCATTGCAATCCCCATCAATCCCATTGCTGCCCCACGCTTTTCAGGTGGGAAGATCGTCATAAAGATATTCATACCAAGCGGCATTAAAATACCAGCCCCGACAGCTTGAACTACGCGACCTGCCATCATAACTGGGAAGTTTCCTGATAAAGCACAAATAATTGAACCGATTGTAAAGGCAATCATCGAAAAGATAAATAATTTTCGATAAGTAAATGTATCAACTAAGTAAGCACTGACCGGAATTAAAATACCATTCACTAACATAAAACCAGTAGATAACCATTGGGCAGTCGAAGTCGTTACATTAAAATCTACCATTAACTTCGGTAAAGCAACATTTATTAATGTCTGATTTAAAATAGACACAAACATCCCTAGTAATAGTACTG
Source organism: Gottfriedia sp. NPDC057948 (assembly GCF_042887255.1). Taxonomy (NCBI): domain Bacteria; kingdom Bacillati; phylum Bacillota; class Bacilli; order Caryophanales; family Bacillaceae; genus Gottfriedia; species Gottfriedia sp. NPDC057948. The sequence continues at coordinate 188,783 of NZ_JBHVPN010000002.1, read as the reverse complement.
TCAAAACTTTTCCCATGCTAAAGCCCTGTTTTCCACTTGACTCTGATGAAATTGATTTCTTTTGAATTTCTTCAGTTTTTTCTATTTTATTTGGTTCTTCCGTTTGGACCATTTCTTCTCTTTTATCTATTTTTAAGTCATTTTCTTTATTTCTTAATACGATTCGATTAATAATAAAGAAAACAATTAAGCAAAACCCTCCATATGCAATGATCATTCCTGTAGACATTGAAATTCCTCCTTACTTATGGATACGAACAGAAGCATTCATTCCTGGAACAATTTCAAATGACTTATTATGATCTAAAGCAATTCTTACAGGTACAACCTGCTCAACTTTCGTATAGTTTGCATTAGAGTTTCCAGAAGGTAATAAACTAAATGTATTTGCAGTTGATAATCCAACAAATTCCACAGTACCTGTTAAAGTTGTATCTGGATATGCATCAACATACACATCAACCACTTGACCTTTTTTTACATCTTCTACTTCAGTTTCTTTAATATTTGCAGTAACCCAAAGATTATCTAAGTTATATGCATAACCAAGAGTTGAACCTGTTCCAACCAATTGATCTTTAATTGCATTTGCTTGAACAATCGTAGCATTTGTTGGCACTGAAACTGATACTTCATGTGCAGTATCTCCAGCTGTTTGAGGCGCTGTTAAAACTTTTCCGATTGATTCATTTGGTGAAAATGTTTTTCCGAATGTACCTGACCATGACTCAAGCTTACCAGCAGCAGGAGATGAAATAACAATTTGTTGCCCATCTATTTTTGCATTATCCGTTTTTATATAATTTGTTGATTGATCATAATAGTAATAACCAGCAAATCCACCAGCAACTAATATGATTAAAGTAATTATGTTAACAAACACCATTTTCTTCATGTTCCCCATAAATAAAATTCCTCCTAAATTTTTAATCGTTTCTCTATATAGGTAACAAAAGTAAAGCAACACGTTGTCGTTTTACTTCTCATAGTTTTTAATTATAATTGATTTATAAACGTACTCAACCGTTAATAATTTAAAATTTGTTGTTTAAGCAACAATACTATTACAAACTGTTTAATTTCTTAAAGTAATTTAATAAAGGAGTTTAAAAATGAGCATAAAAAATAATCTTGACCCCCGTGTCATTCGAACTAGACAACTTTTACAAGATGCATTAATTACGCTATTAGCAGATAAAGAATTCGAAGCGATCAGTGTACAAGACATAACTAAAAAAGCAAATGTCAACAGAGCAACCTTTTACAGTCACTACGAAGACAAATACCAAATGGTCCGCCAAATCGTTAGAGAAAAACTAGTTGATTTGGACAGCGCCATGAAGAATGTAGATTTTAGTATGTATGACGGAAAACCAAACTCACTCGATGAAATGGCTTTAAAATCATACTTCCATCTATTCGAACACATCGAAAAAAACAGTTACTTCTACAAAGTCCTCCTAAAACGACAAGGACCAAATATTTTTAGAAGAAGACTTTACGAAGTATTATCAACAACATTCGAAAAAGGCATTGCATTCATACAACCAAAAAAGAATAAATACCTTGTCCCAGGTGACCTACTAGTAAGTTATATATCAGGCGCAACTCTCAGCGTAATTTCATTTTGGGTTGAAAATGACATGCCATACACAAAAAAACACATGGCAGAATACCTTTTAAAAATCTCAAGAAATGGTGTTTTAACAACAGCGGGATTGGAATCAAACTAAAAAGAGGATTGCTGCTGTGACAGCTCCACCCTTATCACTCTACTAACACCCAACCCCAAATAACCTAACAAAAAAAGAGCCCCTTTGGGGCTCTTTTTTTAATTACTTATATTGTGCTACGTTTAAACGGTTCATTGCTTTGTGTAAAGCAAGTTCTGCACGTTTGATATCTGTGTCAGGACGTCTGTCTTGTAGACGTTTTTCTGCACGTCTTTTTGCTTCTACTGCACGCTCAACGTCGATTTCAGTTGATGCTTCAGCAGATTGAGCCAATATTGTAACGGCTTCAGGTCGAATTTCAATGAATCCGCCACTAACTGCAACATAATCTGTTCCAGCTGGTGATTTAATTTTAACAGGTGCTGTTGCTAACGGTGCCACAGTTGAAATGTGTCCTGGTAAAATACCTAGCTCACCGCTAGTTGCTTTCGTGCTAACGAATTCTGTTTCGCCTTCATAAGCCGGTCCATTAGGAGTGACGATACTGACTTTCATTGTCTTCATAGTGAACTCCTCCTGTCTAGCTTCGTGAGCTAATCAAGTCCATTCAGTTAGAATGATGAACAAGCTGTCGATTAGACAATTATTATACTAGTGTTTTTGCTTTTTCTACTACTTCTTCAATGCGTCCAACTAAACGGAATGCATCTTCAGGAAGAGTATCATATTTACCTTCTAAGATCTCTTTGAATCCACTAACAGTTTCTTTAACTGGTACGTAAGAACCTTTTTGTCCTGTGAATTGCTCCGCAACGTGGAAGTTTTGAGATAAGAAGAATTGAATACGACGAGCACGAGCTACGACTAATTTATCTTCTTCTGATAACTCATCCATACCTAAGATTGCGATGATATCTTGAAGTTCTCTATAACGTTGTAAAGTTGATTGTACTTGACGAGCTACTTCATAGTGCTCTTCACCAACGATTTCAGGGTTTAATGCACGAGATGTAGATGCTAATGGATCTACCGCTGGGTAAATACCCATCTCAGATAAACGACGCTCTAAGTTTGTTGTTGCATCTAAGTGAGCGAACGCTGTAGCTGGTGCTGGATCCGTATAATCATCGGCAGGAACGTAAATCGCTTGAATCGAAGTTACAGAACCTTTGTTTGTTGAAGTGATACGCTCTTGTAATTGACCCATTTCAGTAGCAAGAGTTGGTTGGTAACCTACCGCAGAAGGCATACGACCTAATAGGGCAGAAACCTCAGAACCTGCTTGAGTGAAACGGAAGATGTTATCGATAAAGAATAACACGTCTTGTCCTTGCTCATCACGGAAATATTCAGCCATTGTTAAACCAGTTAGGGCAACACGTTGACGTGCACCAGGTGGTTCGTTCATTTGTCCGAATACCATCGCTGTTTTCTTGATTACGCCAGAGTCGCTCATTTCGTGGTATAAGTCGTTACCCTCACGAGTACGCTCACCTACACCAGCGAATACTGAGATACCGCCGTGCTCTTGTGCGATGTTGTTAATTAATTCTTGAATTAATACAGTTTTACCTACACCTGCACCACCGAATAGACCGATTTTACCACCTTTGATGTAAGGAGCTAATAAGTCTACTACTTTGATACCAGTTTCAAGGATTTCTACTTTTGTAGTTAATTCTTCAAATTTAGGTGCTTGACGGTGAATTGGGTCACGACGTACGTCTTCTCCAAGTTCTTCGTCTAAGTCAATGTTGTCACCTAACACATTGAATACGCGTCCTAATGTAGCGTCACCAACTGGAACCGAAATTGGTTTCCCTGTGTTAACTGCTTCCATTCCACGTACTAATCCATCAGTTGAAGCCATTGCAACTGTACGAACAGTATCGTCACCTAAGTGAAGAGCAACTTCTAATGTTAAATCAATGTTTACTTCGTTTGCATCGCCCGCTTCTTTACGAACACGTAACGCATTATATATTTGTGGTAATTGGCCGTTTTCGAACTTTACGTCTACTACTGGACCTAATACCTGAGTAATAATACCATTGCTCATCGCTTTTCCTCCTAGCATTGTTTCATTAAAAGCCGTTCAATTTATATAGCCGTTGTAAGCAGATTAGCCAAGTGCTGCTGCTCCACCGACGATTTCAGTAATTTCTTGAGTAATTGCTGCTTGACGCGCACGGTTATAGTGAAGAGTAAGCTTACTAATAACTTCTTTCGCATTATCAGTTGCACTTTTCATCGCTGTCATACGTGAAGCGTGTTCACTAGCTTTACTGTCTAATAATGCACCAAAGATTAAGCTTTCTGCATATTGTGGCAGTAAAACTTCTAAGATTTCATCATCAGATGGTTCAAATTCGTAATTAGTTGTAGCCTTACCTGTGTCAATATCTGTTAAAGGTAAAAGCTTTTTCTCAGTAACCTCTTGAGAAATCTTACTTACGAAGTGATTATATGATAAGTAAAGCTCATCAAAAATGCCATCTGTGTACATTTGAACTGTACGATTAGCAAATTTTTGAATATCATCGAATGAAGGTTGATCTGGAAGTCCAAGAACCTCTTCAACGATTGGGTAACCTAAACGCTTAAAGTAGTCACGTCCAACTCGACCTAGTACAATAATTGCAAATTCATCATTCGATTTATGACGCGCTTTAATTGTATTAGTTACCGCACGTAATACGTTACTATTAAATGCACCCGCTAAACCACGGTCAGAAGTGATGACAATGTAACCAGTCTTTTTAACTTGACGAGTTACTAGCATCGGATGTCTACTGTTTACACCTTTTGCCACGCTACCAACTACCTCTTGCATTTTTTCCATGTAAGGAACAAATTGCTTAGAGTTTTGCTCAGCACGGTTTAATTTCGCAGCAGATACCATCTCCATCGCTTTTGTGATTTGGCTTGTCTTTTTTGTTGAATTAATTTTTGTTTTTATATCGCGTAATGATGCCACAGGTTTTCACCACCTTTTGGTAAACAGTTAAATGAAGGACGAGCTAAAGCCCGATCCTTCAAATCCAGATATTTAAATCGCCTTCTTATTTAGAAGCAATAAAGTTCTTTTTAAAGCTTGTGATTGCAGCGTCAAGGTCAGCTTCGTTTGGTAATTTACCAGTATCACGAATAGCATCTAAAAGACCTTTTGCATTAACGTCCATCCAAGCTAACATTTCTTCTTCAAAACGAGTAATGTCTTCAACTGCTACGCTGTCTAAGTGACCACGTGTTAACGCATATAAAGATGTTACTTGTTTTTCTACTTTTAATGGTTTGTGTAAACCTTGTTTAAGGATTTCAACTGTACGAGCACCACGGTTAAGTTTAGCTTGAGTTGCTTTATCTAAGTCTGAACCGAACGCAGCAAATGCTTCAAGCTCACGGAATGACGCTAAGTCAAGACGTAGCGTACCTGCTACTGATTTCATCGCCTTAGTTTGCGCTGAACCACCAACACGTGATACAGAAAGACCTGCATTGATCGCTGGACGTACGCCAGAGAAGAATAAGTCAGACTGTAAGAAGATTTGTCCGTCAGTAATCGAGATTACGTTTGTTGGAATATAAGCTGAGATATCACCAGCTTGTGTTTCAATGAATGGTAATGCAGTTAATGAACCGCCACCTAACTCATCATTTAACTTAGCTGCACGCTCTAATAAGCGAGAGTGTAAGTAGAATACATCCCCTGGATATGCTTCACGACCTGGAGGACGTTTTAATAATAGTGAAAGCTCACGGTAAGCTACCGCTTGTTTTGATAAATCATCGTATACTACTAATACGTGTTTACCATTGTACATAAACTCTTCACCCATTGTTACACCAGCGAAAGGAGCTAAGTATAACATTGGAGCTGGAGATGAAGCAGGTGCAGTTACAACGATTGTGTAATCTAATGCGCCATGCTTACGTAAAGTTTCAACAAGTCCACGAACTGTTGATTCTTTTTGACCGATTGCAACATAGATACAGATCATGTTTTGGTCAGCTTGGTTAAGGATTGTATCGATAGCAACAGCTGTTTTACCAGTTTGACGGTCACCGATGATTAACTCACGTTGTCCACGTCCGATTGGTACAAGAGCGTCGATCGCTTTGATACCAGTTTGTAATGGCTCATGTACTGATTTACGTGCCATTACGCCTGGAGCAGCGTTTTCAATTGGACGAGATTTTGTCGTTTCGATTGGGCCTAAACCATCAACTGGTTGACCTAATGAGTTTACTACACGTCCAACTAATGCTTCACCAACTGGAACTTGCATGATGCGTCCAGTACGACGAACTTCGTCGCCTTCTTTAATGCCTGTGTAAGGTCCTAAGATGATAATACCTACGTTGTTTTCTTCTAAGTTTTGTGCTAGTCCCATAACGCCGTTAGAGAACTCAACTAGCTCTCCAGACATACATTGGTCAAGACCATGAGCACGAGCGATACCGTCACCAACTTGGATAACTGTACCAACATCACTAACTTCTATTTCAGTTTGGTAATTTTCGATTTGCTTTTTAATCAGCGCACTGATTTCTTCAGCTTTGATGCTCATGCATTTCACCCCTATCTACAAACTATTTTGCGATTAATTCACGTTCAATTCGAACAAGTTTATTTTTTAAACTGCCGTCAAAAATACGGTTTCCAACACGAACTTTATAACCACCAATTAAAGATGGGTCAATTTCGTTTTTCAAACGTATTGAGTTTTTACCTAATTTAGAAGCGAATAACGCTCCAATTTTATCTAGTTCTTCAGAAGACATTGCCTTCACAGAGTAAACTGTTGCATCTGCAATATTACGAGTTTCATTCGCAATTTTTACATATTCAGTCACTAAGTTAGAAATAGTGCTCATTCGTCCACGATCAACTAATAAGCATACTAGATTTAATACCGTTTCAGAGATTGAAGCAAACGTGTCATTTAAGACAGACTTTTTGCTTTCTTTTGTGATACCAGGATGTTGTAAAAACTTATTTAATTCTAAGTTTTCTACATACTCCTTTTTCACTACTTGTAAGTCATGTTCAACAGTCTCTACTAAGTTTTGTTCAGTTGCTAATTCAAAAAGAGCGTTTGCGTAGCGTTTTGCAACTAATTCGTTACTCATTTAGCTTCGCCTACTTCTTTAAGATATTGATCAAAAATAGCAGATTGGTCTTCAGACTTCACTTCTTTTTCAAGTACTTTAGAAGCGATTAATACAGATAATGAAGCAACTTGTTGTTGAACTGATTGTATTGCAAGCTCTTTTTCACGAGTAATTTCACGCTTAGCGCTTTCTTTCAAGTTTTCAGCTTCTGCTTTTGCTGCTGCAACGATTTCTTCACGTTGTACATCAGCTTGCTTTCTAGCTTTCTCAAGAAGCTCACGAGCTTCAGTACGAGCAGCAACTAACTCTTGCTTTTGCTCTTCAACTAGTTTCATTGCATCAGCGTTGTTTTTCTCAGCTGAATCTAATTGATTAGAGATGTGATCTTCACGTTGTTTCATAATTCCCATTACTGGTCCTAATGCATACTTTTTCAGAAGAGCAAGTAAAATTAGGAATATTACTAATTGATACACGACATTGCCCCAAGGTACACCATGTCCTGCCTCAGCTAATACGAATAGTGATCCGTTTAACACAAGCTTTCACTCCCTTCAAGGGTTGTATTTAATTATTTTTTATAACATAGCCCTAATCTCTTACCGACTTGGACTTAAATTTCAAAAGGAATCCTTCAAACATTAAGTGTCATAAAGGAATGGCGAAGTAAATGTGAACACAAACTTCGCCATTTTTTAATGATTTGTATGATCTTAAGCTTTACCAAAAGCCATGAATGCGATAACTACCGCGATGATTGGAAGTGCCTCAACTAATGCAACCCCGATGAACATTAAAGCTTGAAGAGTTGAACGTAATTCTGGTTGACGAGCAACACCTTCTACTGTACGTGATACAATTAAACCGTTACCAATACCTGCACCTAGTGCACCTAAACCTATTGCAATTGCCGCTGCTATTAAAGCCATTTTAAATTTCCTCCTTCTTAATCATAAGAAATATATTTTTTTTTATAATTTTTATCTAACTACCAATTTTAATGAGCAGATTAATGCTCGTCCGCCACTTTATGTGACAAGTAAACCATTGTTAACATTACGAAGATAAACGCTTGGATTGAACCAACGAATACAGAGAATCCCTGCCATATAATCATTGGTATTGCTGCTGCGATAGACCAAATCACACCTGATCCTGCACTTGTCGCATATGCATGTGTACCCATTGTTGCAAGTAAACCTAATAATACTTCCCCTGCGTAAATGTTTCCGTAAAGTCGAAGACCTAGCGTTAATGTGTTCGCTAATTCCTCAATAATTTTTAATGGAAATAAGAATCCCATCGGCTGGAAAAACCCTTTTCCATAAGCCTTAAAGCCTCTCATTTTAATACCATAATAATGTGATAACCCCACTATAAAGATTGCTAATGATAATGTAATAACTGGGTCTGATGTAGGTGATTTCCAAACTGAGTTTCCATCGACTGAAATATCGAAAGGTAGACCTAACATATTTGAAACAAATATGTACATAAGTAATGTCACACCTAATGTAAGGAAGCGACCACCAGTTTCCCAATCCATTGTACTGTTGATAAGGCCTTTAACGAAATCTATTACCCACTCAAAAAAGTTTTGCTTTCCTGTTGGACGTATTTGTAGACTTCTTGCGCATGTAATTCCGATGATTAAAACAATTAATGCAGCAATGGTTGTCATTAGAACGTTCGTTAACGTAAAATCTAAACCAATAAATTTAAAACCATAAGTGCCGTGTTCCAATTTATTCACCTCTCTTCCTTGCAAAAGACGTTTGTAATGCAAAATGTATCATAATGACAAGATGTCCTGTCATTAATCCCGCAGTTAGTGCTGGTATGCTCACAAAATTTTCATACCGAAGCGCGATGACCATTGTCAGAGCCACCGCTGAAAGACAAATTACAGTACCTAAAGATCGAACTTTTTGTTGCTTTAAAACTCGGTCGAAGAAGGTATTTATCTTTCTGTGAAGAATCCATATACAATAAAAGCTAGTTACTATTCCGAGAATATAACCTGTGAATATTGTTTTATAGTCGGTTAATGCCCAACCTAAAACAGCTAAAGCAGTAATATACAACATATCTCGTGCGAAACGTCTAAAATTATTTTTTTGCATGTAACTAGTCCCCTGGTGTAAATTGCTTAACTAATTTAAGCGTGCCATAAATTCCAGTAAATAAACCTAACAGTAAAAAGATGATCATAAATACTGGTACTGGCCAATTTAAAAATGAATCAATCCATCTTCCTAGAAAGATGCCTATGAGAATAGAACCGACAAGCTGAGCTAGAATGGAAGACATGAGTGCCATTGCTTTAAGAGGATGTTGATTGTTGTTTTTCATACAAAATCCCTCCATGTCAATTTTCATTCTCAAAAAATTGCCAAAAGTCTTATCTTGGTTAATTCTACAACAAAAATTTGCTAAAATCTCTAAACATTGAAAACGTTCACAAATTGTTCACAAAACGTTCAAAAAATTTTAATAACATAGTATTTACATACAATAAAAACCCTTTTAAACATTCATGTTAAGCATACAGTATGTTACAAAAATGTGTCAATTACCTAAATTAAAAAACTATTAAAAATTACTTACCAATTTTTAGTCTTCAACATAAATTTTCGCTACATTGACGTAAGATTCCGTTGCACTTTCATATTGTTTACGTTTATAAAAGATCACAAACTTATAAATTCCACTTTTCGGAAAGTCTTTTAAAACTAATTCCTTTTTGATAATTCCCCTTTTACTATTCTCCTGTTCATCAATTACACCTAACAAACGGAATGTTTCTGATTCAAAAACAGCAATTTTGTATTCCTCAACCTTACTTGGTAAATAGAGTTCATATTTATAGCGATTTTTACCTTTTACTCTTCCAAAATGAAATCCCATTACTGACGGAAAGTTCGGTTCTCCTTGAAGTAATAAAAACGGCATTCTTAGATTTTCATCATCATTTGTACTAAACGTAATTGCCCCATCATAAAATCCATCTCTTAATACTTTCGTATCAACTGTTGCAGTAAGATTAATCTTTTTGCTAGTGTGCGCTGGAATTGTAAAAGGCTTAGGTATTACCCATTGTATTCCAGTGGCTGGCTGATTATTTATAGCTGTAACTTGTTTTGGCATATTTGATTTATTAGAAATTCTTACGACAAAATCTTTCTTTACTTGTAAATCTGTTTTTCTCGTTACTCCTAAAGATAAAGACGTCGGGAATAATGTTGTCTCAGTCTCTAGTGCTTTTTCAATATCTAATCTTCCAGCCCCTTGTTCGTACGCATGATACATCTTTTTATTATTCTTATATAATGGTGTTGCTGTATTGACTAGCACACTTTTTAAATCTTCCATACTCCAATCTGGGTGCAATTGTTTTACTAGAGCAGCTGCTCCAGCAACGTGTGGGCTTGCCATACTCGTTCCTTGAAGTGCTAAATACCCACCCGGAATTGTACTTTTTATTTGTACACCTGGAGCTAATAAATCCGGCTTCATTTGCCAAGTACCTGTTACTGGCCCTCTAGAGCTGAAATCCGCTAGAATATCAACCTTCTTTTCATGTCCAGTTTTAGCTTCCACTCTACTTTTTTCAATGATCTTCTTAATCATTAAGCCTTCTTTTCTTGAAATAGTCGCAGCTGGAACAGTAAATTTACCTTTAATTTGTCCGGTGAAATTTCCATCAATATTATTAAAGACAATAACAGCTTTTGCACCAGCATCTTGAGCATTTTTTACTTTATCAGTGAATGTGATTTTTCCTCTTTCAAGCAAGACAATTTTGTCTTTCACTCTTTTTAAATCACGCTTTTCCCCATATTTCTTAAATACAAATCGCCCATTTAAACCTTTACCCCATTTAGCAGATCCAATCATAGGACTAATAATTGTCTCTTTATTTTGCACATGTATAGATGGGAAAAGAACAGGAGGATAGCTCGCGCCAACTGTTAAAGCCTTTGATGCAGTTGCAGGAGAACCAACAGTCCATAGTCCTGGTCCAGAGTTTCCTGCAGCTGTAATTGCAAGTACCCCCTTCTCTACTGCCTTATCTAACGCAATACTTGTCGGCCAGTCTGGTCCGTTGACATCATTACCAAGTGATAAATTAATAATATCTACTTTATCCTTCACTGCTCGCTCAATTGCAGCCATAACCGTTTCAGATGTACCAACGCCACCAGGGCCAAGGGCACGGTATGCATAGATTGTTGCCTTAGGTGCAACGCCTTTTCTTTTTCCATTAGCCGCTATTACTCCAGCTACATGAGTACCATGAAATGTACTTTTTTCTTCAAGTTTAGTTTCCATTGGGTCTTTATCTAAATCAATCGTATCGTACCCGCCACCATAATTTGATTTCAAATCAGGATGTCTGTAATCTACACCAGTATCGATTACTCCTACCTTAACGCCTTCACCCGTAATCTTTCTTCCCCTTTGATCCTTATATAATTGAGCTTCGTCTGCTCCAATAAAGGGGATGCTATCTTCTAAATGAGCTCTATAAGTTGTAACAAAATGCATGTCCTTTACTAACGGCATTTTAGCTAACTGTGATAACTCTTCAAGAGAACCCGATACTGAAAAACCATAGTACGTCTCAGTGTATTGTTGCCTTACAGTTACGTTTGGGAAACGTTCAGCAATATTTTTTATGGCCTGTGTAATCATTCCATCTTTAATCGAAATTAAAGCAACTTGTTTTTGTTGTTCATGTGCATTTACATAAACTTCTTTAAATGGAATTAGTAAAAAAACTAGACAAATAATTATTTTAAGAAAGTAATTTTTCATTCAATGCAGGTTCTCCTTTATATAAGATATTTTCTTTTAGCTTTCTCACTAATCGTTCATTCATGTATAAAAAGGTAATTTTCTCTAGAACCTACAAAGTTTTCAAAATAAAAAAAGACTAACTCTAGGTAAAGCATTAAGCTTCCCTAAAAAGTTAGTCTTTTAGTCTTATCATTAATTTTTTAATTCGGGTTGGTTAAACAACTGGAATTTTTTATTTGTAACATACGCTTTCACTTCATGGATCACAAAATACAATATGGACGCTCCTAAAACTACAATCCATGCATTTGAAATTACTGTCTCCTGCCAAATACCTAAAAGCATAAAAAATGCAGGAAGAGTAATTGTAGTCCAAGATTGAATCATTGCAACGATTCCTGTATATCGTTCTATTTTCTTACCTAATACTAGGCCAGCAAAGAATAGATACCATAAATATGCCCACATAACCCATAATAATCCGTCTACTACATCATGAATAATAGCAAAGTTCACGAAAGCCCAAAGGACAGACATGATGGATACCCAAAGGGAGAACCAGCCTAAGCCTGTTCCATTAAAACCTTTAAGATTTGTAAATCCATTATATAAATAAGTAATACCAAAAAAGAAAATACTCGCCGTATTAAATAATTCCCACTTACCAGCACCTAAATGCATTAATAAGTAAATAGGAAAAACGATTTGTAAAGTACCAACAAATAAGTTTAATAATGCTGCACTTTTAGCATTCGCCTTATTTAATAAAACAAGACTATTTAAAAACAGAGTTGCACCAGATAAAAGTAAACCTACAGCTCCCATAGTGACTTGTTAAAAAGAAAATTGTTAAAAATTCACTTTTTAACTCAACCCTCCTACTTTAAGATTAGAAAAAAAATACAAGCGCCTGATCTAAGTCAAACGCTTGGATTAAATTATTTTAAAACGATCCCTACGATAATCGCCGTTAATACACTTACTAATGTTGCACCAAATAATAATTTTAAACCGAAACGAGCGACAACATTACCTTGTTTCTCATGTAAACCTTTAACCGCACCTGCAATAATACCAATTGATGAGAAGTTAGCAAATGACACAAGGAATACTGACACAATTCCTAAGGTACGAGTTGAGAACTCTTTACCATGTTTTGCTAAATCCATCATTGCAACGAACTCATTTGAAACAAGTTTTGTTGCCATAATACTACCTGCGTCAACCGCTTCTTTAAATGGTACACCCATAATGAATGCGAATGGAGCAAATACATAACCTAAAATTCCTTGGAATGAGATTCCAAAAATCATATCAAAGATATTATTAATTGCACCAATTAATGCAACAAATCCAATTAACATTGCTGCAACGATGATTGCTACTTTGAAACCATCTAAAATATACTCACCAAGCATCTCGAAGAAAGTTTGTTTTTCTTCTTCTTGTACAGTTAAAATATCCTCTTCAGCTGAAACAGTGTACGGATTGATGATTGATGAAATAATAAAGCCACCAAATAAGTTTAAGACAATTGCTGTTACTACATATTTTGGTTCAACCATTGTCATATATGCACCTACGATCGACATAGATACTGTTGACATTGCTGATGCACAAAGTGTATATAAACGATTTTTAGGTAAATGACCTAATTGTTTTTTTACTGAAATGAAAACTTCAGATTGTCCTAAAATTGCAGATGCTACTGCATTGTAAGACTCTAATTTACCCATACCATTGATTTTACTTAAGATTAAACCAATGTATTTAATAAAAAACGGTAAAATCTTTGTGAATTGTAAAATACCAATTAATGCAGAAATAAATACGATTGGTAATAATACTCCTGTGAAGAATGGGAAAGCACCTTCATTTGCCATTCCACCAAAAACGAAATTAACACCTTCACCAGCATATTCTAATAACTTTCCAAATCCGTTAGAAATTCCTTTAATTAAAATTAAGCCTACTTCTGTATTTAATAATAAGAACGCTAAAATGATTTGAACAACGACCATGATTACAACTGGACGATATTTAATGTTTTTACGATCACTACTAGCGATGAAAGCTAGACCGAAAACGACTAGTAATCCAACAAGAGCTATAATATATTTCATGTTTCTCCCCCGAAAATCCAATAAATTTATTTTTATTTAATATAAGCGCTTTCAAAACGAACACAACTTTTCATTTGTTGGATGTCAGACATCCTATAGAAGTTAGATGTCAGACAAGGATTAACCTTGTAAATCTTTTGAACTAAATGACCCTGGAAGTAATTCCTTAACAGTTGTTTCAGCGATGTCACCTTTTAAGTTAGTTAAGTATACTTTTGTATTTTCATCACTAAATTCTGCGATAACTTGTCTACATGCACCACATGGTGAAATCGGTCCTTCAGTATCCCCTACTATTGCAATTGATTCAATCTTTGCTGAACCGTTACCCGCAGCGACTGCACTAAATATAGCAGTTCTTTCTGCACAATTTGTTAGTCCATAAGAAGCATTTTCAACATTACAACCTGTGTAGACTGTTTGGTTATTCAATAAAATTGCTGCACCTACTTTAAACTTTGAGTAAGGAGCGTATGCGTTTTCACGAGCCTTTAAGGCTTCGTTGATTAATGATTTTGTATTCATATTTATCACCCTTTAACGAATAAGTTAGGTAATTCTTTATTAAAGTGTGTGAGTTTTGTCTTCGCTTTACCATATTACCAACGTAAGAGCTAAAGAGCAATAACTCACTCACTTTTTTTTATTTTAAAATTATTTTGAAATTAATAAGCTGTGTTAGCTTCTTCACCTTGAACAATTTTAACACCTGAACTTGTACCGATACGGTTTGCACCAGCAGCTACTACATTTTCTACGTCTTTTAAGTTACGAACACCACCAGAAGCTTTAACGCCAACGTTTTCCCCAACAGTTTTACGCATTAATGCAACGTCTTCTACAGTTGCTCCACCAGTTGAGAATCCTGTTGATGTTTTTACAAAGTCAGCACCAGCTTTAACTGATAATTCACATGCTCTAACTTTTTCTTCATCAGTTAGAAGACAAGTCTCAATAATAACTTTTACTAAAGCTTTACCTTTAGCAGCTTCAACAACTGCACGTACATCTCTTTCAACTAATTCATCATTTTTTTCTTTTAATGCAGAAATATTGATAACCATATCAACTTCTTCAGCACCATTTTCAATTGCGTTTGTAGTTTCGAATGCTTTTACTTCAGGAGTGTTTGCTCCTAGAGGGAAACCAATAACCGTACAAACCTTTACAGAAGAATCCTTTAATAATTCACTTGCATAAGAAACCCAAGTAGGATTGATACAAACTGATGCAAAGCTAAACTCTTTTGCTTCTTCAGCTAGTTTTGCAATTTCTTCTCTTTTTGCGTCAGCTCGTAATAATGTGTGATCTACTAATTTTGCGTAATTCATATATAGTCGCTCCCTTAATGGTTTTATTATAAAAAAATGTTTATTTACTAAGTTACTTTGAATATGTCTATACTATAACATCGCTATGAAATTTTGTAAAACACAAATTGAACTTATGTTCAAGGATAATTTTTCCTATTAAATTTTAAAAAAGGCTATCTCTTAAGTCAGATTAACTGACACTATAGACGCCTCCTTTTTAATTTTAAAAATATCTGATTTTCTCTTGCTTATTCCTGCTCTAGCAATCTTTTTGCTGTAAATTGATCAGTTATTAATACGTTTGCATATTTACCCATTAAAGCACCGTGAATAGCGTTTATTTTTCTTTCTCCACCTGCGACTAAAATAGATTTCTCTTTACTTCTTAGCTCATCTAACTCAATTCCAATCGTTCGTCGATCAAGAAGTTCAGAATAAATATTTCCTTCTTTATCAAAAAAACGTGAGCAAATGTCTCCAACAGCAAATGTTTGTAAATCCTGTTCTTCTTTCTCGTTTAAGTAGCCAACTCTAAATAACAGAGCATCTTTTTTAACAGTTCCTACAGTAAAAATTGCGACATTTGATTGTTTTCCCAAATCAATTAATCGACCAATATGGCGATCTTCCTCGACCATTTGTTTTACTTGTGGATTATCAAATATAACGGGTAGAGGTAAATATCTTGGAACGGTGTTAAATGCTTCGGCAAACAAATTGACCGTTTCAGATGCATAAGTATTCGTTTTAGAATAACTTACTCCACCGTTTAGCTGAATTACTTCAACACCCTTTACTTGTTTATTACTTAACTTCGTTGCAATATGATACATCGTTGTTCCCCAAGTTACTCCTACAACGTCACCATCATTGACTAAATCTACTAACACATCCGCAGCTTTTTTAGTGATCGTTTGCAAAACTTCATTGTAGTCATCAATTGGTGAATAGCAAACCTCAACAGATTGTAAATTATATTTCTTCTTTAACTCTCGGGCTAAATCTTGATTGCCTTCAAGGGGGTCAATAATTTCAATGCGTACATATCCCAATTCCTTAGCCTGTTGGAGTAATCTTGAAACAGTTGGACGAGAGATTCCTAATTGTGTCGCAATCTCTTGTTGACTAAAGTCAGAATCATAGTATAGTCTTGCGGCATCTATTATTAACCTTTGTTTTTCGAGTGACATTCCCTAATCCCCTTTAACTTACCAATCCTTATTTCACGTTCAAATTTTTAATTATTATACCCCTTTTAATATAAAGAAAACTCGTAGACTGACGAGCCTTTTAGGCAGAGGCATAGTTGCACTTAAACTTAATTCCTAAAATTGGTGACTTCGTCGAATAAGCTACCTAGCTGCCAATTTATACTTTTTTAAAGTGAAAAAAGCTCTCCTACGCTAGGAAAGCTTTTAAAATGTAATTACTTTGTACCGAATAAACGATCTCCAGCGTCGCCAAGACCAGGAACAATATAACCATGATCGTTTAATTTTTCATCAAGGGCAGCTATGTAAATATCTACATCTGGGTGTGCTTTTTGTAAAACTTCAACACCTTCTGGAGCTGCAATTAAGCACATAAACTTAATATTTTTAGCACCTCGTGTTTTTAAAGAGTTGATCGCTTCAACTGCTGATCCACCTGTCGCAAGCATTGGATCAATCACAATGAAGTCACGCTCTTCTACATCCGTAGGAAGTTTAACATAATATTCAACCGGTTTTAAAGTCTCTGGATCGCGGTATAATCCAACATGTCCAACTTTAGCTGCAGGAACTAATTGAAGGAATCCATCAACCATCCCTAAACCTGCACGTAAAATTGGTACAATCCCTAATTTTTTACCAGCAATAACTTTTGACTTTGCAGTTGCTACTGGTGTTTCGATTTCCACTTCTTGTAGTGGTAGATCGCGTGTGATTTCGAATGCCATTAAACCTGCAACCTCATCAACTAGTGCACGAAATTCTTTTGTTCCAGTGTCTTTTTTACGAATTAAAGAAACTTTATGCTGAATTAACGGATGATCAAAAACGTATACTTTACTCACTTTTATCGCTCCTTGCAAATACTTATTAATTTATTATTCTTAAAAAGAATACCGAAAGCGGTTAAATAATTCAAGCCACATCATGCAATCGCTTAGAATTAATTTAGATCTTTTTACAATCAAACTTCAATATTTCCTTTTTTTACTAATCTAATTACTATTTTGACCCATTTTGAATTAAAAACTCCTCCTCCTCATTATTAAAAGTCAGAGAAGTTTTTATCTTATACGCAAAAAGAGAACCTATTGGTTCCCTCTTTGGTGTGTATAGTTAAGATGCTTTACTTAAATTATGATCTGGTACTTTTGGAGCGAAAAATGTTTTTCTATTAAAAAACTTGCTAATATAATGATCTAATCCGATACGTCCTGCATTTGAACCTGCAATTATAATAAAGATTCCTAATAATACCATTTGAGGATTTGTGCTAGTTGTACCACTAAACATAAATGCGAAGTTCATCATTAAACCAAAGAACATTGCTGTTTTTGTAAAACAGCCAAGAATAAGTCCAAGTCCAATTGCGAATTCTCCAATAGGAACTAAAAAGTTAAATAAGTCGATGTTTGGTATTGCAAAGTTTGTAAGGAAGTCTGCCCACCAGCCTTGAACTGCTGGATGTTCTCCTGAAGCACTTTTAACTGCAAATCCTAAAAATCCTGAAGCATCGAATCCACCAGCTGATAACTTACCCCAACCTGCATGGATCCACTCATATCCTAAATAAAGACGAATAATAGTTAAGAAACCAGATGCAATTTTATTAGTTCTTAAAAAATTAATAAACATAATTTTTTGCCTCCGTTTGGTTAATATTTTTAATTGCTGTTTACATGAATTATTGTACTTCATTCCTAATGTTTAATGTGAAGTTTTTCACAAGTTTAAACGAACTTTTTGTGAACTTTCTCACAAACTTTCAAAAAATAAAGCTATCTTTAGTATTACTGCACCTTCAATGTTGAAGATACAGTTCTAAAGATAGCTTATTTTAACCTTTATTTATTAAAACGTAGGATATAATTCATATTTACTAGATAAAGCATTAACTCGATTACGAGATGCTTCTAGTACTTCTTGATTTTCGTGGTTTTTTAATGTTTCAGCAATGATTGATGCAATTTCATCCATATCTTCTAGAGTAAATCCTCTTGAAGTTACTGCAGCAGTACCGATACGGATACCACTTGTTACAAATGGACTTGCTGGATCAAATGGAATTGTATTTTTGTTACATGTAATACCAACCTCATCTAATACGTGCTCAGCAACTTTACCAGTTAATTCTAATGAGCGAACGTCAATTAAAATTAAGTGATTATCTGTGCCACCAGATACTAGGTTTAAGCCGTTAGATTTTAAGCCTTCTGCTAAACGAGCAGCGTTATCGATGATCGCTTTTGCGTAATTTTTAAAATCTTCTTGTAATGCTTCACCAAATGCTACAGCTTTTGCTGCAATTACGTGCATTAATGGTCCACCTTGAATTCCAGGGAATATTGATTTATCAATCGCTTTTGCGAATTCTTCTTTACATAAGATCATACCACCACGTGGTCCACGTAATGTTTTATGAGTAGTTGTTGTAACAAAATCAGCATATGGAACTGGATTTTGATGAAGACCTGTTGCTACTAAACCAGCGATATGTGCCATATCAACCATTAAGTAAGCTCCAACTTCATCTGCAATTTCTCTGAATTTTTTAAAGTCAATTGCTCTTGGATAAGCACTTGCACCAGCTACAATTAATTTAGGCTTATTTGCTTTAGCTTTTTCTAATACATCTTCATAGTTAATTACTTGAGTTTCTGGATCTACTCCATACTCAACGAAGTTATATTGTACCCCACTGAAGTTTACTGGACTTCCGTGAGTTAAATGACCACCATGTGATAAATTCATACCTAATACTGTATCACCATGTTTTAAAATAGTGAAATAAACTGCCATATTCGCTTGAGCACCTGAATGAGGTTGAACATTTACGTGTTCTGCTCCGAAAATTTCTTTTGCACGGTCTCTTGCAATGTTTTCTGTGATATCAACATATTCACAACCGCCATAGTATCGTTTGCTTGGATATCCTTCAGCATATTTATTTGTTAATACTGAACCTTGGGCTTCCATTACTGCTTCGCTTACAAAGTTTTCAGAAGCAATTAACTCGATTTTAGTACGTTGTCTTCCTAACTCTAACTGTATTGCCTCATACAATGATGGATCTTGCTTTTTTAAATTTTCCACAGTTATATCCCCCTTTTTGTAAAACACGAACATTACTAGTATAAATTTACTATATTATTCGATAAAACGACCGAATTCCTTTCTATTTTACCATGTTTTACATTAAAAATGAAAGATAATCTTTCAAATAACTAACATTTAATTATTCTATTATAATAAAAACCGTTTTATTTTAAGTCTTCATCTATTGAGTAAACTGCACGGGCTCCACCAATCAACTTTGGACGAGTCTTTGCCGCCGTTATGTGAGCTTGTCCAACTTGTTTTATACTCGTTCTTAAAGGAACTGCCACGTGCTTTAAATGCATACCGATTAGAGTATCGCCAATATCAATCCCTGCATCCGCCTTAATGTGTTCAACAATTACAGCATGATCTAAGTGTCTAAATGCAAATGAAGCAAGAGCTCCTCCTGCAGTACGAACTGGTATCACAGTTACTTCGTCGAGTTGTAAACTTTTTGCCGTCTTGCTTTGAACAACTAGTGCTCTGTTCAAATGTTCACAGCATTGAAATGCTAATTGTACCCCTGTTTCATCTTGAAAAGCCTTAATCTCATTAAATAAAACTTCCGCTACTTCTATTGTTCCTGAAGTTCCAATTCTTTGTCCACTAACCTCACTAGTGCTACATCCAATGACTAAAACATGGTCACTTGTAAAATTCACATGATCATTTAGCTCGTTTAATAATGATTTTATTTGCTCGGCAACTAACCTTAACTCTTCATTCATTTGTTTTGCTCCTTTCGACTCATCATTAAAAAAGCCGATAATCTTCACATTATGTTTTGGATTAACGGCTTTTCGTTTTAGGTTTTATAATTGATGATTTTTTTCGTAGTCTTTAATTTTGTTTACTCTATTTTCATGTCGACCGCCTTCAAACTCAGTCGTTAACCATATTTTTGCAATGTCTCTTGCCAAACCAGGTCCGATTACTCGTTCACCCATAGCTAGAATATTCGTATCATTATGTTCACGAGTTGCTTTTGCACTGAAAGTATCATGTACTAATGCACATCGAATGCCTTCAACTTTATTTGCGGCAATTGACATACCAATTCCTGTCCCACAAATTAATATTCCACGGTCTACTTCTCCATTTGCAACTTTTTGTGCAACTGGGAATGCATAATCTGGATAGTCTACAGATGTACCACATTCACAACCATAATCTTCGTATTCAATACCCATTTCATCCATTAAATTCATGATTTCTTGACGAATATTTAATCCACCATGATCAGATGCTATTGCTACTTTCATTAGATAACCCCCGTATTGATCTCTTTGATTTAATTTTCTTTTTTTTGTATTGAATTAACTTCAATTTCTATCTTACACTATTATGTTCAGATTTAGGGCATCTAATTAACATCTAACCACTGATTAAATTAATATTCATTCGGTTTTTTGTACAATCTGTTTTACCAACTCTTCTAATTCACTCAACGTATTTTCATAAGTTGTTAATGACCCTCCATAAGGGTCAGAAATATCTTTAGCTTGACCATTTATATATTCATAAAATGTAAAGATTCTATCCTTATATTGAGGAAACCTAGAAACTAACATTTGTTTATGGCTCAATGTCATTGATAAGACTTTCGAAGACCATTCCAAAAGGTCATCATTTACTTGCTGCGAGGAATGATTTGTTTCGATCCCTTTATTTTTTAGTGCCAATATTGCATTTTGAGAAGCAGGGTCGCCTGACATAGCAAATACTCCAGCAGACTTGACCTGAAAGAGCTCATTACCATGATGTCTTAATAGTGCTTCTGCCATTGGGCTTCTACATGTATTTCCGGTACAAACAAATAATATATTTTCCATCTTAATACCTCACCCTCATTTATCTGAACGTTTTATTTTATCTATTTTACTAAAAAATAAAAGGATGGGGCAATTGTCTCCAATTTTCTCCATCCTTAGCTCTTATTCACCTTATGTATCTTTTAAGAAAAAAATAATAGTTTTATTCCAAAAATCAATAAGAACGAACCACCTAATAGTTCACCAAATTTACCAAGTTCCTGTTCTACTCTTCTTCCTAAGAGTAATCCAGCCCAAGTTAAAATTGTACTGATAATACCAAATAATAAAATGGTTAGCCATGTTTTAGCACCGAATGTTCCTAAGCTAATTCCAACCGAAAAGCTGTCCACACTTACACTAAATGCAAAAAGAAGTAAACCTACTCCTGACGGTGAATATTTATTTTCTTCTTTACCAAATAAAGTTGCATAAATCATGTGAAAGCCTATTCCCATTAATAAAAAACCGCCGAGTAATACAGCAAATCGTCCCAGATTTTCGGATAACTCATATCCAATGATCATTCCTAATAAAGGCATTATTACATGAAAAAGTCCGATTACAATACCGATATTAATGATCTGTTTAAATTTTAGTTGTATAACTCCCATTCCTAACCCAACTGAGAATGCATCTAAACCTAGCGCAGATCCCATAATAGTTAATGTAATTAGTTCATTGATTAATGAGCTACTCATGCTTTCCCCCCTAGGACTTGCTATTAAAAGATATGCACGTCCTAGAAATGATATGAGGGAAATTAATAAAATTTTTCGAGACTGCTCGCCAAGCTTGGCGCCTCTAAAGACAAGCGCTTGCAATCAGTCTGAAAATCAAGTTTTTTGGGCTTTGTTTAACCTGAAAACAATAGAAGCCCGTTCTATTATTTTTCCTGTATAACTGAATGTCCACAAGCTTTCCACAGACGATTCATAATGGCAATTCCAATTCCTTCATATGGGAAGGTTTCACAATAAATGATATCAACATGTTCTTCATTAAATTGACGAATACAATCATATAATGCTGCCGCTACGGTTGATAAGTCACTACGTTTTCCACATATAAGAACAACATCTGCATTATATTTGGTTGCATTTTCTTCGGTTGTTAATATCCCTACTCTTTTTCCTTCTGTTTTGGAATTGTGTATAAGTTTGTGCATAAATTCAATACTTCCATTTACAAGATGCATTTGAGCATCTGGTGCATAATGTTTATATTTCATCCCTGGTGATTTTGGTGCTTCATTTTCCTTCATAGTTGCTGGATCTACTTCCACCGTAGGAATTATTTCTTTGATCATTTCTGGCGTAATACTACCTGGTCTTAATATTGTAAAAATATCTTGGGAACAGTCAATAACTGTCGATTCCACTCCGACTCCTGTACTACCACCATCTACAATGCCTACAATTCGTCCATTTAAATCTTCAAATACATGCTTAGCAGAAGTTGGACTAGGCTTGCCTGAAGTATTTGCGCTTGGTGCTGCTATTGGCAAATTACAAGCCTCAATTAACGCTAGTGCAACTGGATGATCAGGCATTCTTATTCCAACAGTGGATAACCCTGCAGTTACATATTTTGAAATATGTTTTTTACTTTTTAAAATTAGCGTTAATGGTCCTGGCCAAAAAGCATCCATTAGTTTTCTTGCATCTAATGGAATTTCTTCAACTAGATTATCTAACTGTTCTTTGTTGGCAATATGTACAATAAGGGGATTATCACTTGGTCTACCTTTTGCTTGGAAGATTCGTTGAACCGCCTCATCTGAAAGAGCATTTGCCCCTAACCCATAAACCGTTTCTGTTGGAAAAGCGACAACTTGTCCTAACTGTAAATTTTTTGCTGCATCCACAATCTGTGGGTAAACTTCTTCTTTATTCACAGGATTATCCACATACCATATTTTCGTTTCCATCCGTAGCACCTCTCTCTAGAGTGAATAATAGTGTATATTTTACAAATTTAGACATTATCCAAAGAATGAAAAGCAAGTTTTATCCACAAATTGTGGACAAAACTTGCTAATTTGTGGATAACTTTGTGTATAGTTCTTTTTGGTAAACTAATACTTCTTCATTCGTAATAGTAGTTTGGTAATGCTTCATTTCTTTAATACTGTTCGAAACATTTTCCTGTTCGACTTGCCCAAAACCTAGTAAAAGGAATAAGTCTTGAACTACATGCTGTCTTGTTAGTAAATATACTTTACTAATCATTTCTTCTTTTAGTTTATCAAGAACACTTTGTAAAAAGAGTACCATATGCTGTGAGTAAATGGTAGGTGCAACTACTAGTGATCTTAATAACGCTTCTTCTCCATCTTGTTCATACCCTATTACAGCTTGTGCTTTCCCAAACTCATCTTCCATTATGAAAAATGATTCTTGTTGCTCCTCAAGTCCGTTTGTAGATAATCCTGCTTGTCCCAAGAATGAAAAAATTGTTTCAAAGTCTTCCTGAATCGCTGAACGTATTTTCATAAAAAAAACCTCCCTAGTATGCTTGTAATACTTTATGCGCATAGGGAGATTGCTAGAACTAAAATAATTGCTTTAACATTTGTACAAAGAAGCTCTCTACCTTAATCTCATCTTTTGGTTCATCACCAGGTAGAGTAGAAGCCACAACCGCATCTTCACTGCTCTTGTCCTCAGTATCATCCTCTAAAGAGGATTCATTGTTTTGTTTTGTTGCAATATTAGAATCATCATTGCTTAAACGTAATGCTTCTTGTTTTTTAAACTCTGTTTTTGGTTCATTTTCGATTTTTGTATCATGCTCTACCTTTTGTTGCGATTGTAGTGACTCTTTACTTAAAGTTGCATCACCGTTTGAAAAATCTAGGAAACATAATGGTGGGAACAATACGCACCACCAGTTTGCTCCTTGGCCTGCACCAAGTTTAATTAAAACCGCTTCGTAATCACCTGCAGGATATAAGAAACTACCATATAATTTTGTAGGGAATTTAACTTTTTTTGAGTAATTAATAGTAAATGATTGATTTGAGCCTTCTTCTTTAATAACACGTGCAACCGTTTTTTGTAAGTCAGGAATATGACTTTTAATAACCTTTTGTCCCTCTTCGAAAGTTGTTAAATCTTTTACCCAAGTATTAATTTGAGCATTAACTTCATCTCTAACCTTACGTTTAAGAGCTTGATCTTCACTAGAATCGCTATTTGCTAGAATTCGTAGTCTTACAGCTTTCTTAGGAATTACGACCATTTCATTACCTTTTGCATTTGTATCTCTAAGTGGCAGTAACACTGATGAACTAATCAATAATATGATAAATAAAGAAATAATTTTATATGTTATTTTCGTTTTATTTTTAGTTTTCATTCTCTCCACCATCCCTCTAGGAACAGTGTAGACAATTTGATTATTTCTTAAACACTAGTATTCTATTTTTTTCAATAGATTCTTCGTTATTAGACTAGATAGTAAACGATGATTTCCAGTTTAAGGTACTCGTTTTCTAATAAGCTTTCTTTATTTCCAAGATATCTTACAAATCTTTTTTCACTAGCAGTTTATCTGCTTTTTAATATAATCCATATACAACGAAACAATATCTATATCTGATACTGTATATAATGTTCTACTTCCTACTACGTCCTCAATTTCATTTAGGATCAATTGGTTGTTTGCACCAAACATGAAGTCAATTCCCACGAAGTCGAAATCAAAGTGATCGACTATTTTCTGAATAAGTTCTTTTTCCTTTTGGGAAAGTTCGTAAAGCATTGCGCCTCCACCAAGAGAAAAATTCGCTCGAAAGTCTTTTTCTGAATATCGTAAAACAGCTGCAATAATTTCTTTACCGATAATGAAAACTCGTAAGTCCTTACCTAATTGCTCTGCAACATTTTGAATTAATAGTTCATCAAAATTTGAGTTCTGCACAATCTCCTGTAACTCTTCTTGATTATTTATAAAATATACTTCGCTTCCCCCTCTTCCTGTGCAATTCTTAAGCACACAAGGGAATTGGACTGTATCTAAGGATTTTGTCATAGTACTTTTTTTATAATACAAAGTGTCTAGCATTGGAATACCTAGACTAGAAAGCTTCTGGTATGTTAGAAACTTGTGGTTGGCCATTGTTGCAATCGTCTGGTTATTAAATGTTCTGATCCCCATTTCTTCAAAGTGAGAAGATAATATTTGTGATATGGCCCTCATGATTACAAAGGCCGGTTTGCTTAATTCTTTACCTTGATCGTAAAGTATATTAACACCGTTTCGAATACCTATTACAATATCTTCTGTATATAGTAACTTTAGCTCAAATCCATTTTCCAATGCTCCGCTTACTAGCCAGTCGATATACGTTCTGTTTCTTTTTGCATCTGCTTCGGAATAAATTAGCCAACCAATCATATGTTTTTCTCCAAATCCCAGATAATATAATCAATAATATATTTCGTTGTATCCACGTCTGTACATAGATAAATATTTTTGAAATGTGCGTTTGAGTTAACCTCGCATATATATGTTTTTCCGTCTTCTCCAAACAATAAGTCAATCCCTGCAAAATCTGCTCCTACTATTTCAGAGCATTTAAGTGCTAAATTGATTTGGTCTTCTGTCGGCTCATACTTATACATTTTTCCACCGTTTGTAACATTTGCACGAAAATCTGATTCTGATTTTCTTAACACTGCTGTTACTACTTGTTTACCTACTACTTGGATGCGAATATCAGTCCCTCTACTTGATTCTATAAACTCTTGATAAATATGTGGTTTGTGCTTTAGTTCGTCTACCTTCTTAAAAAAATCTTCTCTATTCTCAACTAAATAAACTTGTCTACCGAATGAACCAAATGACTCTTTTATAATTAAAGGAAAACCTAATTCCTGTATGACTTCATCGTAAAAATCATAGTTTGTTAAATCACAATTAGGGAACAATAGCGGAGCCGTAATTGTTTTTGGCATAGGTATATCGAAGTTCGATAATGCCTGAAAAGTTAATGCCTTATCATCACAAACTTCAATTGTTCTCGCAGAATTATATAATTTTAGCCCCATATTTTCTAAATGCCTTGCTAAATGAACATCCTTGTCCCAAAAAATTACAAAATCAGGTTTCTCATTCGCGAATTTCCCTTTTAAAATCGCTTGACCCTTTTCGATTACTGGGATTAGTTCATAATGTTTAACTAAAGAAACATCTATTCCTTTTACGATTGCTGTATCTTGTAACCATTCGAAAAGTTCAGTAAATTTTGTAGCTGTAATATGACCATTAAATACAATCCATCCTTTAAACTTTTTCATTCTAACTATCTTCTTTCGTAATGTTTTTATTTTTTCTTGATTGAAATTTCCCCTCATCTTTTACAACTTTAACACAAAAAAAAGAATCGTAATACATAGACTTTTTCTAGTCATATCATTACGATTCACTATTTAAATTAGCCATTTACCATATAAACCATACGGTCTTTGCCATTAATATCGAAAACTACTTCAACATTTGAATTCGGATAAGCTTTCCTTAAAATGTCTGCAACCTGTTCACCTTGATTGACACCTACTTCAAATGCAACCAGTGATTTTTCTTTTAATACTTTAGGTAAGTCATTTGCAAAACGACGGTAAAAATCAAGACCATCTTCGCCACCTACTAAAGCACGGTATGGTTCATGATCCTTAACTACTTCATCTAAACCCAACCAATCCTCATGCGGAATATACGGCGGATTTGATACAACAATATCAACTGTCTTATTTTCATCGATAAAGTAATTCAGTAAATCATTGTGAATAAAGTGGACATTCGCCTGTAACTCTTGTGCATTTTGTTTAGCAACTTGGATAGATTCTTCTGCAATATCAACTGTATGAACTGTTAATTGTTTATTTTCAAGCGCAAGTGAGATTGCAATCGCCCCACTGCCAGTACCTACATCTACTAGTTCAAGTTGGTCTGTATTTTTCCAATGCTTTTGAATACGATGCAGTACCCCTTCCACTAACTCCTCTGTTTCTGGTCTTGGAATTAGTACTTCTTCATTAACGAAGAACTTTCGGCCATAAAAGTATTCATATCCTATTAAATATTGGATTGGTTGGCCATCTATGTGCTTATGGACCAATTCTTTAAACTCCATCCAATGATGCTCTTCTAAATCTTCTCTCATATTTAGCAATAATTCTGTTCGATTGTAGTCCAAAATATGTTTTAATACAATTTCACCCACATTTTCATCACGACCGTGTTCTTGTAAAAAAGAAGAAGCCCATTTTAGGGCTTCATATATCTTTGTTGTCATTATTGACTTTGTTCCATGCGTTTTGCTTGATCATCCATAATTAACGCATTAATAATTTCGTCGATTTTACCTTCAACGATTTGATCAAGCTTTTGAATTGTTAATCCAATTCGGTGGTCAGTTACACGGTTTTGTGGGTAGTTATACGTACGGATACGTTCAGAACGATCACCTGTACCTACAGCTTGCTTACGATTTTGATCGTATTCTGCTTGTACTTCTCTTTGGAATTTATCGTAAACCCTAGCGCGAAGAACCTTCATCGCTTTTTCTTTATTCTTAATTTGTGATTTTTCATCCTGACATGATACAACAGTATTTGTAGGAATATGAGTTAAACGCACTGCAGACATCGTTGTATTTACTGATTGACCACCAGGACCACTTGATGCAAATGTATCTACACGAATATCTTTTTCATGAATTTCAATTTCAACTTCTTCAGCTTCAGGTAAAACTGCTACAGTTGCAGTTGAAGTATGAATTCGACCACCTGATTCTGTTTCAGGAACACGTTGAACACGGTGTGCACCATTTTCAAATTTTAGTTTTGAATATGCACCTTTACCATTGATCATAAAGATAACCTCTTTAAATCCACCTAGTTCTGTATAGTTACCTTCAATGATTTCTGTTTTCCATCCGTTAACCTCAGCAAAACGGCTGTACATACGATATAATGTAGCAGCAAATAATGCAGCTTCGTCACCGCCCGCAGCACCACGAATCTCAACGATAACGTTTTTATCATCGTTAGGATCTTTTGGAATTAAAAGGATTTTTAAACGTTCTTCTAGATCCTTTGATTCGTTTTCCAAATCATTTAATTCTTCTTTAACCATTTCGCGCATATCAGCATCAAGCTTCTCTTCAAGCATAGCTTTTGCATCTTTAATTTGCTCTTTAACTGATTTGTATTGACGGTATACATCAACTGTTTCTTGTATGTCTGACTGTTCTTTTGAGTATTCACGTAACTTTTTTGAATCGTTTATAATTTCCGGGTCACTAAGTAAATCGTTTAATCTATCATAGCGATCCTCTACAGCTTGTAATCGATCAAACATAATTTTCACCTCGACATTTTCGTCTTAAATATATATCGAAAGAAGCGATTCTGAATCGCTTCTTTAATTCTAAATTCTAAGGTAAAAGCGCCTAAAACACTTTATCCACAATTATAATTATCTTTTTCCGAAACTAGCTTTTCGATCATATTCCATTTAGAGCTGAGCAAGCTTTCTCCACATTTCTTAGTATATGGTCTTAATAGCTAATTTTCAACCTACTATAAAATTAATCGTTCTGACTTTGAAGTGCTGGTTGAACTGTTTTCGTTGGTACTTCGTGACAGTGACGACATCTTGGTTCGTATGATTCAGATGCACCTACTAAAATAATAGGGTCTTCAAATAAAGCTGGTTTATTATTTATTAATCTTTGAGTTCTACTTGCAGGTGAGCCGCATGAAGCGCAAACTGCGTTTAATTTTGTTACATGTTCTGCAATTGATAATATTTCTGGTACTCTACCAAATGGTAAGCCTCTAAAATCCTGGTCTAAACCTGCACAAATCACACGTTTTCCAGAGTTAGCAAGTTGTTGAACTACCATAACTATTTCATCATCAAAGAATTGAATCTCGTCGATTGCAACAACTTCAACTTCTTCTGTTACGTATTTAAGAATATGTGATGAGTGTGTTACTGCATAAGCAGGTACTTTCATTCCTGTGTGAGACACCACTTCTACTTCACTGTATCGATTATCAATTGATGGCTTGAATGTAACACAGCTTTGTTTAGCAAACTGCGTACGACGAACACGGCGAATTAGTTCCTCTGATTTTCCAGAAAACATACTTCCGCAAATCATTTCAATCCAACCATTTTTTTTCATCATAAAGAACATTATGTGTCTCACCTTTCTAGATCAGTACGAAGACTATTTTATTATTTATTTTAAACGGCTGTTAATTCAGCAGTATTTATAATTCATGTAAGTATCTTTTAGTATTTATATAAAAATTCACTAAATTGAATTAGAGTTATATGTTATTTGACTATAAATGCGTAAAAAAAGCAGGCAAAGTAGCAATAACTCGCCTGCTTTTCATCAATATTACTTAAGGCCGTATTTTTTGTTGAAACGTTCAACACGTCCTGCAGCGTTAGCAAATTTCTGACGTCCAGTGTAGAATGGGTGAGAATCAGAAGAAACCTCAACTTTGATTAGAGGGTACGTTTCGCCATCTTCCCATTCGATTGTTTCGTTAGAATATTTTGTTGATCCGCTTAAGAATTTGAAACCAGTGTTAATATCCATAAACACTACTTTCTTGTAATTAGGATGAATATTCGCTTTCATGTCTTTCATCTCCTTCCGCCCTGAAATCCTTGAAATCAGAGTTATAAGAAACCATGTGTATACCACATAATTTACATTTCACATACAAATGAAATTATAGCAACTAACCCGGGAGAATGCAACCCACTATTTCTCTTTGAGATTGCTTATATCTTCCAACTATTTATTAGAGACTGGCGTTTTTCTACTTTCTTCAGTCATCGTATTGAAGAAATCTTCATTTGTTTTCGTTTGACGCATCATTCTGAAATAACGTTCAACAAAGTCTGGAATATCTGACATTGTTTTTCGCATTAACCATAGCTTGTCCAGATGATCTTTTGGTATTAATAGATCTTCTTTACGTGTTCCAGAACGACGAATGTCAATTGCTGGGAAGATACGGCGTTCAGCTAATGAACGATCTAAGTGAAGCTCCATATTACCTGTACCTTTAAATTCCTCATAAATAACATCATCCATACGTGAGCCAGTGTCGATTAGAGCTGTTGCTAAAATCGTTAAACTTCCACCTTCTTCGATATTACGTGCAGCACCGAAGAAACGTTTTGGTCTATGGAATGCAGCAGGATCAATACCACCTGATAACGTACGACCACTTGGTGGAATAACTAAATTATACGCACGAGCAAGCCTAGTAATACTATCCATTAAAATAATTACATCTTTCTTGTGCTCTACTAGTCTCATAGCGCGTTCTAATACTAATTCAGCAACCTTTATATGACTATCAGGAGTTTCGTCGAAAGTCGAACTTACAACATCTCCTTTTACAGAACGTTCAATGTCCGTTACCTCTTCTGGTCGCTCATCAATTAGCAATACAATTAGTTCAGCTTCTGGGTGATTTGTTGTGATGCTATTTGCAATTTCTTTTAATAACTCAGTCTTACCGGCTTTTGGAGGGGCAACAATTAAACCACGTTGACCAAATCCTACTGGGGCGATCATATCAATAATTCTTGTAGAAAACTTAGCAGGAGATGTTTCAAGCTTCATTTGTCTATTTGGATATAATGCAGTTAATCCCGGGAAGTGAACACGTTCTTTAGCATTCTCAGGATCGTCTCCATTAACTGCTTCTACTTGAAGTAGACCAAAGTATCTTTCATTTTCCTTCGGTGGGCGTACTTTTCCTGATACCTTATCACCATTTCGCATATCAAAACGACGAATTTGAGATGCAGAAATATAAATATCTTCTGAACTAGGTGAATAATTAATTGGACGTAAGAATCCATATCCTTCTGAAGGGATAATTTCTAGTACACCTTCCATGAACATTAATCCATCTTTTTCCGCTTGCGCTTTTAGGATTGCAAAAATAAGTTCTTTTTTCGTTAATTTGCTGTAATACGAAATTTTCATTACCTTCGCGTGTTCATACAAATCTTTTAATTTCATGTTTTCTAATGCAGAGATTGTTAAACTCATATAACACCACTCTTTACTTTTATTCGTTCAAATTAGGGTTTTCTTAATTCGGAAGGTTATTTAGAAGGTTTTTTGAAGGAAACTTACATAAAGTATTACTCTTTAGTGTAACCTTTTCCCCTAAAAATATTCTAAGTAATTAGAATTAATAGGTTTACTATCTATTGAGATTATAATTCGAAAGAGTTTTTTATGCCAACTATTTTTCGACTAAACTATTTAATGACTCTTCCCCTTGGTAAATAAAGGGAAGAGTCATTATTCTACTAAATTAATATCTAGATTTTGATTTCGTTAACAAAGAATTTAATTCATTACTAACCCTCATCAAAACCAAGCTTTTAAGCCGTTTGATTATTTAATAACTAGATTTGGTTTTTTGTTTAGGCTGTGACGTCCATCTACAAAACGAACAGTTCCTGATTTAGCACGCATAACTAATGATTGCGTAGAACCTACATTCCCTTTGTATTGTACACCTTTTAGTAATTCTCCATCAGTTACACCAGTTGCAGCAAAAATTGCGTCGTCACCCTTAACTAAATCGTCCATATATAATATACGGTTTGGATCTTCTATACCCATGCGTTTGCAACGTTCGATTTCTTCTTCATTTTGAGGTAATAACTTCCCTTGAAGTTCTCCACCTAAGCATTTTAAAGCAACTGCAGCGATAACTCCTTCTGGCGCTCCACCGCTTCCAAATAAAATATCAACACCTGTGTGATCAAAAGCTGTGTTAATTGCACCCGCAACATCACCATCGTTAATTAGTTTAATTCGAGCACCTGCTGAGCGAATTTCTTCAATTAACTTCGCATGACGTTCTCTATTTAATACTGTTGCAACGACTTCATTAATATTTTTTCCTTTTGCTTTTGCTACAGCTGTTAAGTTCTCAAGAACAGATGCATTGATATCAACTTTACCAACCGCTTCAGGTCCTACTGCAAGTTTCTCCATGTACATATCAGGAGCATGCAATAAATTACCATGGTCAGCAATTGCAATAACTGCTAAAGCATTCCATCCACCAGATGCCACGATATTAGTACCTTCAAGTGGATCAACTGCTACGTCTACTCTTGGACCATAACCATTACCAAGCTTCTCACCGATATAAAGCATTGGAGCCTCGTCCATTTCCCCTTCTCCAATTACAACTGTTCCCTTCATAGGAATCGTATCAAATACGTCACGCATTGCTGTTGTAGCAGCATCGTCTGCTTCATCCTTTTTACCTAAACCCATCCATTTTGCAGATGCTAGTGCCGCTGCCTCAGTAACACGTACTAACTCCATTGATAAACTTCTTTCCATTCAAAACTCCCCCTTTGATGTAAATGAAAACTATCTTAATTATGTTAAACTGGAGTATATAGACACCCAATCTTACGCATTTTTCAATTGTTCAACTTCTTGACTAGTTAGTTGAACACGCCATACATTAGCTCCTAATCCTAAAAGCTTTTCTACTAAATCCTCATATCCCCTATCAACATGCTCTAATCCAGTTAGTTCTGTTTTACCTTCTGCAATTAGGCCTGCTATAACTAAAGCTGCTCCAGCACGTAAATCACTTGCTTTAACACGGCCGCCTTGTAACTGTGAAGGTCCGGAAATAATAGCTGTACTACCTTCGACTTTAATCGTTGCACTCATTCTTCTAAGCTCATCAATATGCTTAAATCTTGCACCATAAATTGTATCAGTAATAACGGCTGTCCCATTTGCCTTCGTTAACAGCACTGAAAACGGCTGCTGTAAGTCAGTTGGAAACCCTGGATAAACTAAAGTTTTGATATCTACTGATTTTAGTTCTCTATTTGATCCTGAAACGATAATTTGATCGTCATTCGTATCAATATCTATATTCATTTCTCTCATTTTCGCTATAAGTGATTCCAAATGGTGTGGAATAACATTATCTACAATAACCTTGTCCCCTTCTTGCACAGTTGCAGCAGCTAATATTGCATAAGTTCCTGCTTCAATGCGATCAGGGATAATTGTATGTGTGCAGCCAGATAGTGATTCTACTCCATCTATTCGAATTACATCAGTACCTGCACCTTTAATTTTAGCACCCATACTTGTTAATAAAGTAGCTACATCGACAATCTCAGGCTCTTTTGCAGCGTTTTCAATAACGGTTCTACCATTTGCTAAAACAGCTGCTAACATGATATTAATCGTTGCACCAACACTCACTACATCTAAGTATATACGTGCACCCTTTAGTTCTTCTGCCCTTAAATAAATTGCACCTTGCTCATTTGTTACTTTTGCACCTAAAGCTTCAAAACCTTTTATGTGTTGATCAATAGGTCTTGGTCCAAGGTAACATCCACCTGGTAAGCCTATAACCGCTTGCTTAAATCTACCTAACATTGCACCCATTAAATAATAAGACGCTCGCAATTTTTTTACCTTCCCACTTGGAAGTGGCATTGCAACCATATTTGTTGGATCAATCATTATTTTTTCATCAGATATTTCAACTTGACCACCTATTTCCTCTAAAAGGTCACATAGTGTTTGAACATCTGAAATAGAAGGAACTCCTTCAAGTGTTACAGGTGAGCTTGCTAAGATAGTTGCTGGGATTAAAGCCACTGCACTATTTTTGGCACCGCTAACACGAATTGTTCCTTTTAAAGGTATACCGCCTTCTAATACAAGCTTTTCCATAGTATACTCCCTTCTAAATGAGCAGAAGAAAATAGTAGAGAAGTAAAGTTTTAAAACTTCTCAACCGTCGAATAGTATCTACCTATTTTCTCCAAAATTCTACTTCTCTAATCTTAGTTTATACGAGAGCCACAGTCTAATATAAAGACTTTTGCTTCGGATTGGTTAATTACAATATCTTGAATTTCAATAAAAGTTCAGTAAAACCTTTAAATAAATCTTAATTAGTTAATAAAGTAGAAATAGATATTTGGTAAATTCTTAACTAGACCTATACTAATTCTAATCATTATTAGCTTATATCTTCAAGTCTAAATGAAAAAACTTATAAATTTATTGCTAAAAACGGCTTTGTTAAACAAGAAAACCGTCTAAACATAATTTAGACGGCTTAATTTATTATAATATATCATATTTTAAGCTAAAAAACTTAAAATATTACGCTTTGTTGCTAGTACCGAACTCACGGATTTTGCCAGCTACTGTTGCGATAATTGCTTCGCGACCTGGTCCAAGAACTTTACGTGGATCGTATTGTTTTTGATCATTTGCAACAAATTCACGTACAGCTTTATTGAAAGCAATTTGGTTCTCAGTGTTTACGTTAATTTTTGCAGTACCACGAGCGATTGCTTTTTGAATTTGTTCAGTTGGGATTCCAGTTCCACCGTGTAAAACTAATGGTACATTAGTCTCGTTACCGATTTGTTCCATTTCGTCGAAACCTAATTTCGGTTCACCTTTGTATGGTCCATGAACAGAACCTAAAGCTGGAGCTAAGCAATCAATGCCAGTACGCTCAACTAGTTCTTTACACTCTGCTGGGTCTGCATAAATAATGTCTCCAACAACGTGATCTTCTTGTCCACCTACAGTTCCTAATTCAGCTTCTACAGATACACCATGAGAGTGAGCGTAGTCTACAACTTTTTTAGTTGTTTCAACGTTTTGTTCAAATGGATCGTGAGAAGCATCAATCATAACTGAAGTAAATCCAGCGTCGATTGCAGCTTTACATGCTTCGAAGCTTGAACCGTGATCAAGATGAATTGCTACAGGTACAGTAATTTTTAAATCGATTAATAAACCTTCTACCATCTTTACAACAGTATTAAATCCACCCATGTATTTAGCTGCACCTTCAGAAACACCAAGAATTACAGGTGATTGTTCTTTTTCAGCTGCAGTAAGAATAGCAAAAGTCCACTCTAAGTTATTAATATTGTATTGACCAACAGCGTATTTACCTTCTTTTGCTTTATTAAGCATTTCAGTCATAGATACTAAAGGCATTTTAAGCCCTCCTTATATACTCTTTTATGAAAATTAATCTGCACCCATAATTTTACTAACAAGAATATAATGCTACAAATTGTTCTATATTATGTAAATTATAAGGTATTTTTATCACAACCTAAGAATACAAAAAATGAAATGAAAACACAACAAATATCATCTAATGTTCGTTTTTTCGTAACATTTTGGACATTCATAAGATATTTCAACCGATTTTATCCACAATTTCCGAAAACGCTTACATTTTTAAAAGAAAAATAAAAGCAGATGGTCCGCTACCCATCTGCTATTTTACTGCTGAGATTGTGGTTGTGAAGTATGTTCTCTAACAACCTTTTTAATTTCATCAATATCAAATGGTTTTGGAAAATACTGTAGTGCTCCTAATTTTTTAGCTTCTTCGATAATATCGAGTTCACCATAAGCCGTCATCAAAATAACTTTAATATCTTTATTAATTTCTTTGATTCGCTTAAGAATCTCCACTCCGTCCATACCTGGTATTTTCATATCAAGAATAACTAAGTCGGGACAATCCTTCACTACAATATCAATTGCTTGAAAACCATTAGCTGCCTGAAATACCTCATAGCCTTCTTTTTTGAAAATTTCGTGTAAAAGCAAACGAATTCCGTACTGATCGTCTACTATAAGTAATTTACTTCCCAAAAATAGTACCACCTTTCTAAACCAGATAACCTTACTTAAAAAAATACAAATTCCCCTAAATTTTTACATTCTACTTAAAAACCTTTTTTCCTGCATACGTTTGAAAAAATTTACAAAAAATTACTTTTTTAAATTTTTTGTATCTATCTAAATTACAGTATAATGGTTAGACCATACTTTTATAAGAGGGGATATTACTTAATGTTAAAAATTTTTTCGACACAATTGAATGGAGTATTTCAAAAAATAGTTAACAAAGAGGAAGTATTTGAAGATGCTTCACGCTTTCTAGCTCAGGCAGTTATAGGCGAAGGATGCGTATATGTTCATGGCACTAAAGAATTCGCTGGTATCGTTTCAGAAATAACTGATGGAGCAGAACGAAACGACTCCATTAAACCTTTGTTAATTAACGGCGATATCCAGTCATTATCTCCAGTAGATCGAGTACTATTATTTACAAGACAGACGGATGACCAAGAGGCTATTTTTCTTGCAAAGAAACTATCAGAATCAAACATCGGATTAGTGATCGTCTCTACCACGATCAATGGAGAAGACCATTTATCAGAACTAGCTGATGTATTTATTAACTATGAATTAACAAGAAAGCTTGTTCCAACTGACGAGGGAGACCGAATCTGTTTACCTACCCTACTTACAGGATTATTTATTTATCATTGCTTACTACTTACAATGAGTGAAATCCTATCAGATTTCGACTGAAAAATAATTCTAAAATAACAAAAACACCCAACACGATTTTAATAAAATCTGTTGGGTGTTTTTTATTTCCTTAACCTCGGTTTTGTAGTGATGCTCCTACAAAATCTCTGAATAATGGTTGTGGTCTATTTGGACGAGAAATAAACTCTGGGTGGAATTGAGAAGCTACAAACCATGGATGATTTGGCAACTCAATAATTTCTACTAAACGACCATCAGGGCTAGTACCTGAGAAGATAAATCCTTCTTGTTCCATTTGTTGACGGTATTCATTATTGAACTCATAACGATGACGGTGACGTTCGTAAACAACTTCATCTCCGTAAGCTTCATATGCTTTTGAACCTTCAACTAATTTACATGGATATAAGCCTAATCGTAATGTTCCACCTAAATCTTCTACATCTTTTTGTTCTGGTAATAGATCAATAATTGGATAGTTAGTAGTAGGATCGATTTCAGCCGAGTGAGCACCTTTCAAACCTAGAACATTTCTAGCAAATTCAATTGACGCAATTTGCATACCTAAACAAATTCCTAAGAATGGTACGTTATTTTCACGAGCAAATTGTGCAGTTAAGATTTTTCCTTCTACACCACGGTCACCGAATCCACCTGGTACAAGAATTCCATCTACATCGCTTAAAAGTTCATTTACATTAGCTGATGTAACTTCTTCTGCATTAATCCATTTAATTTCAATTTCGCTATCAAAAGCATAACCTGCGTGCTTTAATGCTTCTGCTACTGAAATATAAGCATCTTGTAATTCTACATATTTACCAACAAGAGCGATTTTTGTTGATTTAGTTAAGTTTTTAACTTTGTCCACTAATGAAATCCACTCTGTCATATCTGCTTCATTTGTTTGTAGTTTTAAATGATTACATGCGATACTGTCTAATCCTTGAGCTTGTAATGCTAATGGGATTTCGTAAAGAGTATCTGCATCTACACATTCAATTACATCTTTAGCATCTACATCACAGAATTGAGCAATTTTATCTTTCATTTCTTGTGGTACAGATGTTTCTGAACGTAATACGATCACATTTGGTTGAATACCAATACTACGAAGTTCTTTTACACTGTGTTGTGTTGGTTTTGTTTTTAACTCACCAGCAGCTTTAATATAAGGTAGAAGTGTACAGTGAACATACATTACGTTGTCACGACCTACGTCGCCTTTAATTTGACGAATAGCTTCGATAAAAGGTAATGACTCGATATCACCAACTGTTCCACCGATCTCAGTGATAACAACATCAGCATTCGTTTCGCGACCCGCACGGAAAACTTTATCCTTAATCTCATTTGTAATATGTGGGATAACTTGTACAGTTCCTCCTAAGTAATCTCCACGACGTTCTTTTTGTAATACCGTAGAATAAACTTTACCACAAGTTACATTGTTGAATTTAGTAACGTTAATATCAACGAATCTTTCATAATGACCTAAGTCTAAGTCTGTTTCTGCACCGTCATCTGTAACGAAAACTTCACCATGTTGGTAAGGACTCATTGTTCCTGGATCTAAGTTAATGTACGGATCGAATTTTTGAATCGTTACATTTAATCCTCGGTTTTTTAGAAGTCGTCCTAAAGATGCTGCAACAATCCCTTTACCAAGAGAAGAAACTACGCCACCTGTTACAAAAATATACTTTGTCATAATTGAGCCCCTTTCATTTTTAGCATTCGTATTTTATTTTTCCTTACAAGAAATTACAAAGCTAAACCTTTATAAAAAATTAATTTAATAACATTTTGTATGCATGCTTTATTGTCATCCAAAATTGGGTTGTTTCATGCAAATTTTTAACATTTGAATCTAAAGCAAACATTTCATTTATTGTTTTATTACATTAATTATTTGTAAAAAAACAAAGACGCCCCCTATTAAAATAGGGAGCGTCAAAATATATTTCGTTCTTTTTAAAGAGCCCAATAAGAATTCTACTCATTCAGTACTTAAAAGTCAAGAACTTATCGTTCTTCTTCCTCTTCAAATTCATCTAATTCTTCTTCTTCTTCATCTTCTAGCTCTAAATCTTCATCATCGATTTCAATGTCTTCATCGTCTTCATCGATTTCTTCGTCATCAAACTCATCAGTTTCATCATCATCAACTAGATCTTCATCTATCTCGTCTAATTCAAGTTCTTCTTCTTCAAACTCATCTTCTTCAGATGCGTCATAATCTTCGAACTCATCTTCTTCTTCCAATTGTTTACGTTTCTTCTTAGGTTTTGCAACAGGTAATACTTCTTCTTCAGCTTGATCATATGGATACCAAGCACGTAATCCCCAACGAGTTTCACCTAAACATACGAAACGGCCATCAATATTTAATTCTGTATAAAATTGAGGAAGTTTTTCTAATAGTGCCTCTCTAGTTACACCTAAAACTGTTGCCATTTGGTCAACTAAATCATAAAAAGAAATAGGTTCCTTTGTTTCAGAAAATAGTTCATATGCCATTTCAATAAGCGATAATTCTTTTAATTGCTCTTCCGAGTATTGCTTTAAACTCAAGGTAAGCACTCCTTTAAAAATAATATTTTCACCATAATTTAATAACATTATGTATAAATTTTACTAGTTAGCTATAAAATACATATCTTTCATTATAAACAAAACTAAGTTAAATATGCTAGCACCTTGTCTATATTTTTCAATATTAGATTAATTTTTCGCGAAAATAGTAAAATGAGCGCCTAAAAGACGCCCATTCTACCTAACTTCAGTCACATGCCGCTTTTGCTGTCTTAAAGCAGGACAAACGGCTTTTAAAAATTCTTTTTACATATTTCTACGGTATTGTCCGCCTACTTCATATAATGCTTGAGTAATTTGCCCTAAACTAGCAACGCGAACAGTATTCATTAGCTCTTCGAATAAATTGCCATTTTGACGAGCAACCTGTTTTAATTGTTCTAAAGCAACCTGTGCTTCTGATTTATGTTTCACTTGGAATTGTTCGACATGATCAATTTGCGATTGTTTTTCTTCGTAGCTTGATCTAGCGATTTCCATTGTATTAATTGATTCCATTTGTTCGTTCGGATTGATGTAAGAGTTTACTCCTATAATTGGAAGATCACCATTATGTTTAAGTGTTTCATAATAAAGTGACTCTTCTTGAATTTTGCCACGTTGATATTGAAGCTCCATCGCACCTAATACGCCACCACGGTCACTGATTCTCTCAAACTCTTTTAAGACTGCTTCTTCTACTAAATCTGTCAGCTGCTCAATGATAAATGATCCTTGGATTGGATTTTCATTTTTCGATAGACCATTTTCCTTTTGAATAATAAGCTGAATCGCCATTGCACGACGCACAGATTCCTCAGTAGGAGTTGTAACAGCCTCATCATATGCATTTGTATGAAGTGAGTTACAGTTATCATATAAAGCCAGTAATGCTTGTAACGTTGTACGGATATCATTAAATGCCATCTCTTGAGCATGTAATGAGCGACCAGATGTTTGGACATGGTATTTAAGTTTTTGACTACGTTCAGATGCACCATATTTTTCTTTCATCGTAACAGCCCAAATTCTTCTCGCTACACGGCCTATTACTGAGTACTCTGCATCAAGTCCATTACTAAAGAAGAACGATAAATTATGTGCAAAATCATCAATTATCATTCCTCGACTTAAATAATATTCAACGTAAGTGAATCCATTTGATAAAGTGAATGCAAGTTGTGAAATTGGATTTGCTCCAGCTTCAGCAATATGGTATCCAGAAATAGAAACTGAATAATAATTACGAACACTATTATCAATAAAATACTGTTGAATATCGCCCATCATTTTTAAAGCGAATTCTGTTGAGAAAATACATGTATTTTGCCCTTGATCCTCTTTTAAAATATCAGCTTGAACAGTACCACGAACTTTTTGTAAAGTTACTCGCTTGATTTCTGTGAATTCTTCAACAGTTAAAATTCGGCCAAATTCTTTTTCTTTTATTTCAACTTGTTGATGGATAGCAGTATTTAAAAACATAGCTAAAATAATTGGTGCTGGACCATTAATTGTCATAGAAACAGATGTTGAAGGACTACATAAGTCAAAACCATTATAAAGTTCAATCATATTATCTAAAGTACATACATTTACTCCACTCTCACCAATTTTCCCAAAAATATCAGGACGAATTGCTGGGTCTTCTCCATATAGAGTTACTGAATCAAATGCTGTACTTAAACGTTTAGCTGGGTCATTCTCACATAGATAGTGGAATCGTTTATTCGTTCTGCTTGGAGGTCCCTCACCAGCAAATTGTCTCTTCGGATCTTCATCTTGACGCTTGAATGGGAATACTCCCGCTGTAAATGGGAAATATCCAGGCACGTTTTCTTTCGCTATCCATCTTAATAAATCTCCATAATCTCGATAAGTAGGTACAGATACTTTCGGTATTTTTGTACCCGATAAAGTTGTCGTTGTTAATTCAATTTTAATTTCTTTATCTCTAATTTTTTGAATTAGTTGATCTTGTGAATATGCTTCCTTAATCAATTTAAAATGATTAAGAGCTTGTTTTGTAGATGGAGCAAGAGATTCTTCAAATTTATTTTTCAAATCTACTAGTGTATTTTTTGCATCTTCAATATTTAGTGACTCTATTTCAGACAGTGTTCCTTCAATTTGATAAAGCTTTGAAGCTTTTGCTGCCTCAACTTCAGTATTTTCGTGATAGTTTCTTACAGTTTCTGCAATTTCTCTTAAATAGAAACGACGATTACTTGGAATAATGACATGTTGTTTCTCCACGTTACCCGGCTTAATATATGTCGTATTCCACTCATTTGTAGTGTGTTTTTCAATTGATTTTGTTAAAGCTAAAAATAAATTATTAGTTCCTGCATCATTGAATTGGCTAGCTATTGTTCCGTATACAGGCATTGTAGCGATATCATCATGGAAAAGATGGCGACTACGTTGATATTGTTTTTGAACAAGACGTAATGCATCTTCTGAGCCTTGACGTTCAAATTTATTAATTGCAATCAAATCAGCAAAGTCAATCATATCAATTTTTTCTAATTGAGAAGGTGCTCCAAATTCACTAGTCATAACATACAGATGAATATCACTGTACTGAGTAATTGCAGCGTCACCTTGACCTATACCACTTGTCTCAACAAAAATAACGTCAAAATCAGCTGATTTTAAGATTGAAATAGTATCCTCTAATGCATTTGAGATTTCAGATTGACTATCTCGAGTAGCTAAACTTCTCATATACACATTTGGATGGTGAATTGAATTCATACGAATACGATCACCTAATAATGCCCCACCTGTTTTACGTTTTGTTGGGTCAATTGAAACAATACCGATTGTTTTTTCTGGAAACTCTTGAATAAAACGGCGTACTAGCTCATCTGTTAATGAACTCTTACCCGCTCCACCAGTACCAGTCATACCAATTACTACACTTTTACTAGTTTCTGATTTTTCTAATGTTGCGGCCATCTCTAAGCTTGAATCTAGAGAACCTTTATTTTCAGCTAATGTAATAAATCTAGCAATTTCTTTATGATTTGTAGCAGTTAGTTTTTGAACGTTTTCTAAGTCCTTCAATGGCGGAAGAAAATCTGTGCTTTGTAACATATGATTAATCATTCCTTGAAGTCCCATTATACGGCCATCTTCAGGTGAATAGATTTTAGTAATCCCGTATTCTTCTAGCTCCTCTTGCTCTTTCGGCAGAATTACGCCACCGCCGCCTCCAAATAACTTGATGTGAGAAGCGCCTCTTTCTTGAAGCAAGTCGTACATATATTTAAAGTACTCCATATGTCCACCTTGGTAGGAAGAAATTGAAATACCTTGTACATCCTCTTGAATTGCTGCGTTAATAATTTCTTCAACAGAGCGGTTATGGCCTAAATGAACAACTTCAACACCATTTTCTTGCAATAATCTTCTAATCATATTGATTGACACGTCATGGCCATCAAATAAGCTTGATGCAGTAACGAAACGAATCTTGTGCTTAGCTTGATACTTTTCTACCATACTAATCATCCCCCAGAATTATAATTGCCTTTTTTTGTAAAAGAAAACTTGGTAAAGGGCTACCCTATTCCTTGTACCAAGCGCGATCCTAATCATTCGTAATGCGAATAGAAGAATAAATACTATTTTTTATAGCATTCTTGAGATTACTAGTCTTTGAATTTCTTGTGTTCCTTCATAGATTTGAGTGATTTTAGCGTCTCTCATAAATCGTTCCACCGGATAATCCTTCGTATATCCATAACCACCAAAAACTTGTACTGCCTCTGTTGTAACCTTCATCGCAGTATCTCCTGCAAGTAATTTAGACATAGCAGATTCCTTACCATATGGAAGTCCATTAGATTCTAACCATGCAGCTTGATAAGTTAATAGACGAGAAGCTTCGATACTTGTAGCCATATCAGCAAGTTTAAATGAGACACCTTGTTGAGCAATAATTGGTTTACCAAATTGAACACGCTCTTTAGCATAATCAACTGACGCATCTAAAGCACCTTGTGCAATACCTACTGCTTGAGCAGCGATTCCATTTCTACCACCATCAAGAGTTTGCATCGCAACTTTAAATCCTTTACCTTCTTCACCTAATAGGTTTTTTGCTGGGATACGGCATTCTTCAAAGATAATTTCAGTTGTTGGTGATGAACGAATACCTAATTTACTTTCTTTCTTACCAACTGAAAAACCTGGTGTATCACTTTCAACGATAAATGCAGAAACACCGTGTTTATTTGTAGGATCAGTCACCGCAAATACTACGTAAATTTCCGCTTCTCCACCGTTAGTAATAAATATTTTTGAACCATTTAATATATATTCGTTACCTTCTTTTCTAGCAGTCGTTCTCATACCACCAGCATCTGATCCAGATCCTGGTTCAGTTAATCCATAAGCACCAATTTTTGTACCTTGTGCTAACGGTTTTAAGAATTTTTGTTTTTGTTCTTCCGTACCAAATTTATATATCGGCCAACTAGCTAATGAAGTGTGAGCCGATAAAGTTACACCCGTTGAAGCACAAACTCTAGAAAGCTCTTCAACCGCGATAACGTAAGCTAAATAATCACTACCGATTCCACCATATTCCTCTGGGAATGGAATACCTGTTAATCCCAACTCAGCCA
Source organism: Gottfriedia sp. NPDC057948 (assembly GCF_042887255.1). NCBI lineage: Bacteria > Bacillati > Bacillota > Bacilli > Caryophanales > Bacillaceae > Gottfriedia > Gottfriedia sp. NPDC057948. The sequence continues at coordinate 144,985 of NZ_JBHVPN010000002.1, read as the reverse complement.
TTTGATCAAAAATTGAACGATCAAATTTTTCATGCTCATCACGCTCAGCAGCTGACGGAGCAACCTCATTTCTAGCAAAATCTCTTACCATTTTACGAATCATTTCATGTTCTTCACTTAAACGAAATTGCATAGATCATTTCCCCCGATTTTTTGCTAGGACAAGGAGCACAATCAAATAAGAGGTTTTAATTAAAGATAATTATTTTATATCCTATTCCCCTTAACAAAATTGCTCCCTGATCACTGCCATGTTGTTTTTGTCGATTTTTGTAAGCGTTAACAAAATATTTTGTACTTTAACTAAAAAGATAGTCTACTTCGTATAATATTAGACAAAAATCTGAAAATTCCTGTTATTTTTTGTAGAAAAATTTTTAAGTCTGGAAGGAAGGAAAAACAAGATCAAGTTAAAAGGCAAAAGTAGAAAAGCAAAAAAAATAACAGCTTAAGGGAGGCAGTACTTAGACAGAAGGATATATTTCCCTTCATACCTTTCCTGCTCTTCCCATACCCTGCTATTCTTACTTTCCCCTCTTATCGTACTTCTACTAAGACTGCATCTCCTTGACCACCGCCGCTGCAGATTGCAGCAATTCCTAGGCCTCCGCCTCTTGCTTTTAAAGCATTAATTAAAGTTACGATGATTCTTGCACCACTTGCTCCAATTGGATGCCCTAGAGCAATAGCTCCACCATTTACATTTATTTTTTCTAAAGGTATATCCGCTATTTTCGCACTTGCTAAAACTACTGCTGCAAATGCTTCGTTAATTTCAAATAAGTCTATATCTGACATCTTTTTATTTGTTTTTTGTAATAATTTTTGAATGACATATGCTGGAGTTCTAGGGAAGTCCTTTGCTTCTACAGCCATTGATTCTGTTGCAACGATTGTAGCTAAAGGTAAGTAGCCATTTAGTTTTGCTTCTTCCTCACTCATTAATAAAAGTGCTGCACCTGCGTCATTTAATCCAGGTGCATTTCCAGCTGTGATTGTTCCGTCGCGATCAAATGCTGGTGATAGCTTAGCTAGTTTTTCAATCGTAGTATCTTCCCTTGGACACTCGTCTACTTCTATTTTGGTTACGACTCCTTTTTTACCAACGGACTCAATCGATACAATCTCTTCTTCAAATTTACCTGTTTTAATTGATTCAACCGCAAGTTGTTGACTACGAAGTGCCCACTCGTCTTGTTGCTCACGAGATATGTCTTCAATTTTAGCAACTTCACTTCCATATGTACCCATATGAACACCAGTAAATGAACAAGTTAAACCATCTACTAGAAGACCATCTTTTAACTCTGTATTCCCCATTTTATTTCCCCATCTTATAGAGGTTTGATAATAAGGTGTATTACTCATGGATTCCATTCCACCTGCAACAATCCGTTTACTTTCGCCAGATCGAATCAATAAATCAGAAAGCATAACACTACGCATACCAGATGCACATACTTTATTTATTGTTTCTGATCTTGTTTCCCAAGGTAATCCTGCATTACGAAGTGCTTGTCTTGAAGGTAATTGTCCTTGTCCACCTTGTAAAACTGTTCCCATTATTACATCATCAATCATTTCTAATGGATGGTTAACACGGTTCAATGACTCTTTAATTGCGATACCACCTAACTGGGCAGCAGTAAAGCCCTTTAAAGCACCTCCAAAACGTCCGATTGGTGTACGAACTGCACTTACTATAACTGTTTTACTCATCCCATTTTCCCCCTTAAAGTTTGATCTATTTCTCCTCTATAATAAAATCCTATAATCAATCAATTCACTAAATAAAAGGCGGTTTAAAACGTTGCCAGGCAGTCTGAAAGGTGTACAAGTTGCACACCTTTCATTGCTATTTTATGAAGATTGAAAAGTTATAGAACTTTTATGAAGCTTGGTTTTGTTTGTCACCAAAAATCGATAACTCTAAAAGCTCTGCTATATCTAGTGTTTTAACATTCTCTTCTACTTCTTTTGCTTTTGTTCCATCTGATAGCATTGTTAAGCAATACGGACAACCTGTTCCAATTACATTTGGACTAACTGCAAGTGCTTGTTCAGTACGTGTTACATTAATACGATTACCAACATGCTCTTCCATCCACATTAATCCTCCACCCGCTCCACAGCACATACCTGTTTCACGCTTACGCTCCATTTCAACTAGTTTGACACCAGGAATGGCACGAAGAATATCCCTAGGAGCTTCATAAACTTCATTGTATCGACCTAAATAGCATGAATCATGGTAAGTAATCACTTCATTTACTTGATGAACCGGCTTTAACTTACCTTCTTTAACCAATTGAGATAATAATTCTGTATGATGATAAACTTCTATTGATAAACCAAAATCAGGATATTCATTTTTAAATGTGTTATAAGCATGTGGGTCAATTGTTACTAATTTAGTTACTCCCGCTTTTTCAATTTCTGCGATATTATTACTTGCTAACTCTTGGAATAAGAATTCTTGGCCTAATCGTCTAGGTGTATCGCCAGAATTTTTCTCTTTATTACCTAAAATTGCAAACTTAACTCCAGCTTCATTCATTAGTTTCGCAAATGCTAATGCGATTTTTTGGCTACGGTTATCATATGAACCCATTGCACCAACCCAGAATAAGTACTCAATTTCTTCTCCAGCTTTCTGAGCTTCTTTTACAGTTGGAATATGGATACTTTCGTCAAGTTCTCTCCAGTTTTCACGGTCTTTACGATTTAATCCCCATGGGTTTCCTTGACGTTCGATATTTGTCATTGCACGTTGAGCATCAGGTTGCATCTTACCTTCTGTTAAAACTAAATAACGACGTAAATCAATTACCTTTTCAACATGCTCATTCATTACTGGACATTGATCTTCACAGTTACGACAAGTTGTACATGCCCAAATCTCTTCCTCAGTAATTACGTCACCAATTAAACTTGGACTATATTCTAATGTTGCTGCTGATTCTTGTTTTCCTTGTGAAGCAAATGCTAATTGATTTCCTTTTGTTTTAGAAAATGCAACTGTTGGAACCCAAGGTGCACGAGACGTTACAACAGCCCCTGTTTCAGTTAAATGATCACGAAGTTTTAAAATTAAATCCATCGGTGACAGCATTTTTCCAGTTGCAGTAGCTGGACATACATTCGTACAACGACCACATTCTACACAAGCGTATAAGTCAATTAACTGTGATTGACGGAAGTCGCTGATTTTTCCAACACCAAATGTCTCTTGTGTTTCATCTTCAAAATCTATTTTTTCTAATTTTCCTGCTTTCGTTAAACGATTAAAATACACGTTCGCTGGACCAGCAAGTAAGTGTGCGTGTTTTGATTGAGGTACATATACTAAGAACGTTAAAAGTGAAATTAAGTGAGTCCACCAAGCAACATAAAATAACGAAATGGATAAAGGCTTACTAATACCATTAAAAATCGTTGCAATTAATGATGCGATTGGTTCGTGGAAGCTCGTTGCTTCACCATGCCAAATGATTCCCATGCCATTACCAAATAGTGTTGATAACATTAATAAACCAATAAAAATAAGAACTAAACCGCTTTTCCAACCTCTTTTTAGTCGAACTAACTTTTCAATATATCGTCTATGGAAGGCCCAAACAACTGCCACCAATATTAGTAACGCAATGATTTCTTCAAAAAATGTAAATGCACCATACAAAGGTCCAAGAGGTAAATGTGCGCTAGGAACAAGACCTCTTATAATAAAGTCTAAAGCCCCTGCTTGAACTAAAATGAATCCATAAAAGAATAACAAATGAATAAATCCACTTTTCTTATCCTTCAATAGCTTTTTTTGTCCAAAAACATTGACCCAAATTTTTCGAAGACGTTCTTTCAAATTTCTTTCAAATTCTTCTTTTTTACCTAATTTGATGTAGGCAAGTCTTGTTTGAATCAGGTAAATGAATAAATAAATTGCATAAACTGTAATTGCCACAAACCCTAGTGCGTTCAAATACAAAAGTGCATGATTCATGATGTATTCCTCCCCCAATTTTCCCGGCTATAAAAGAAAACGCTTACTGTTTAAAAATTTATAACCATAATAATATTCAGAAAATATATAATTTAATTATATTATGAATGACTATTCAGTCAAATACTTTTTAATAATAAATTGGCTCTTTTTCATATTCTTCAATGGAAATGGTCATACTATCAACACGTAAAAGGTAAAGGAGTTTAATTATATGATTCTTTGCATTTGCTTAATTGCTCTACTCTTTCTTATACTCCTTGCTAGCTTAGATCTTTATTTTGGCTATAAAGCCTTTCATAAATATGATAAAACTTGTCCATTTAAAAAAAGATATAGCGAAACAATGTTAATAACAGATGGTAATGATTTGTACAAGCATCTCCTAGACGACATAACAGAAGCAAGTAGTAGCATTTCTATGCTTTTTTATATTGTTCGAAATGATGATACATCCGAAAAATTTTTATCATTACTTGAAAGAAAAGCTCGGGAAGGATTAGAAGTACGCTTGCTTGTTGATTGGATCGGAAGCTTTAGACTAAAGCGTAAAAGAATAAAAAAACTAAAAGAAAATAACGTGGAAGTACTTTTTAATCGGAGAATTGGATTTCCATATACTCTCTATCGGTTTCAACATCGTAACCATCGTAAGATTACAGTAATAGATCAAAAAATCGGCTATTTTGGTGGTTTTAATATTGGCAAAGAATATATTGGCTTTGATGAAGACTTAGGTTATTGGAGAGATTATCATATTCGAATGACAGGTGAAGGTGTAAAAGATTTACACCTTCAATTTTTAATAGACTGGGTTAGAAGTGGCGGAGAATCCTTTGCGCTAATTAATGACGATGAATTAGTAAAAGGAGAAATCGAGCACCACTTCTATTCGTCGGACTTTGTACGCATTGAGAACCTATATAAAGATTTAATAGATCAGGCCAAAAAACATATTTACATTGGTACACCTTATTTTATTCCAACAAAAAAATTGATGAACGCACTTCTTGCAGCTCTTAATCGAGGCGTCCACATATGCGTAATGGTGCCGGAAAAAGAAGATCACAGACTAGTTAAAGAGGCGAGTTTTCCACATCTCCTTTTAATTTTAGAAGGTGGTGGAGAAGTTTTTCATTATCAGAAAGGGTTCTTTCATGCCAAAGTACTACTAATCGATGATCATTACTGTGATGTAGGTTCCGTTAACTTTGATCGTAGAAGTCTTTGCATAAATGATGAATGGAGCTGTATTTTTTCGAGTGAATCTTTCATAATGAAGATTAAAGAAATATTTACAAAGGACTTAGAACGCTCAAAAACTTATCCTACCCAGCATTATAAAAATACAACATTCTTATGGAAGTGTCGTAAGCTTTTATCTAAGCTTCTTTCTCCATTAATGTAGTCCTTTGTACGTATACAAAAATCAAGGTAGAGGTGAACAAAATATGATCATTCGATTTGGGTACGTATCACATGCATTATCATTATATAATTGTTCACCTGCAAAAACTCTTACATATACACGTTATAAAGCCCTTGACCTGGACGAACGTTTAGAGAAATTAATTTATGTTACATCGCAAAATATTGAAAATACGTATAGAGCACTTCATTATAATGTGGGACAGCAAATTCCCTTATATAGAATGTCCTCTTCAATGGTCCCTTTGGCGACTCATCCAGATGTAGAATTCGATTATATAAATATTTTTCACAAACAATTTAAAGAAATAGGCGATTTTATCAAAAAGCATGAATTAAGAGTTAGTTTTCATCCCAACCAATTCACGCTTTTTACAAGTGATAAACCTCATATTACTGATAATGCTGTGATTGATATGGAGTATCATTATAAAGTTCTTGAAGCAATGGGTATTTCAGACCAAAGCGTCATTAATATACATATTGGAGGAGCATATGGCAATAAAGAGCTTGCGATCCAACGTTTTTATGAAAATATAAAAAAGCTCCCTACTCACATTAAAAAACAAATGACATTAGAAAATGACGATAAAACGTATAATACCTCTGAAACACTAATGGTTTGTAAAAAAGAAGGTATTCCGCTCGTATTTGACTATCATCATCATATGGCAAACTTATGTGAAGAACCGTTAGAGAAATTATTACCCCATATATTTACTACTTGGGAGCATACATATTTGAAACCTAAAATTCATATTTCATCTCCAAAATCCGATAAAGAGTTTAGAGCGCATTCAGATTTAATTGACCTTGATTTTATTAAGCCCTTTTTTGACATCGTCAGATCAATTGGAAAAGATATCGATATAATGATTGAATCGAAAAAAAAGGATTTAGCTCTATTGCAATTAATGGAAGATATGTCGAAATGGAGAGGTTATAAGCGAATAAGTGGTGGGATGATCGAAGTTACTTAAGTTGAGTACCAAAGACATAGCAGCTGGCAATAAAGAGGTTATGAAAGCATCTAAAAAGTTCATTTATACTAACGCAGCCCTTCATGAGCATTTGAGCAGTATGTCCTAAGCCTTTATTCTTCCATGGGATTAGTAATGTTATTCGTATTAAAAACACTCAGATTTTAATCTGAGTGTTTTTCATCACCATTTTGCCAACCATTATCGTTCTTGTTTTGATTGTTTTTATAACGATTATTGCAACCATGGCAGCCTTCATTATTTTCATTTCTTCGTTGAACATTATTACTTCTTCTTAATTCGCTGTCATCATTATAGTCATTTTTTTTTTTGACTTGATGCTTTTCATTGTTGTTATTTTGTTTCTTTTGATTTTGCTTCGTTAATTCTTTATGTTCTTCTTCTTGATGTCTATGATTCGATTGACTTTGCTTATTTCCCCAGTGCTCTTCTTGATGTCTATTATTCTTAACTTCTTTTGAGTGACCATTATCATTAACATTGTTCTTTTCGACAGTAGGTGACTTAAAATTAGATTTAACTTTGTAATTATTATCACCACTAGTCACTTTATGAGAATTTAAACCATTTTCTTGTTTATTTGGATTTTGGCTATGGCTTTGGTTTTGATTTTTAACCTTAGGCTGATCTAAATCCTTAGCATTTGGGATAATAAAGTGGTTGTTGCTATCTTGAATATCCTTCAATTCATGATTTAGCTCACTTTGTTTATCTTTAAACTCTTTATTCATCTTGCCAGTTAATTTGATTTTTTCATCTGGTTCAATTACTTTCGATTTCTCCATTTCACCAACTATATCATTCATAACTGAGTTTAAAGACTTATGTTGCCAGTTATCCATTTTATCAATCACTTTTTTACCTTGTTCATTGTGACCTTTTAATGAAATAACCTTTAACTGTTTGTCCAAAGTTAATGACACTTTTGCCTCTGAGTCAATTCTTACCTTTCCAGCTTCAGCAAATGCTTCTTCGTCGTTCAAATTTACAAATGTAAATGAGAAAAGAATTAAACCACAGGCAATTACGACAGGTATCAATTTTGGAATACTTATTTTCACTTTTTTATTTAAAATAATTGCATTACTAGGGAACTGAATTTCTTCACCAACTGAATAGGATGACAATAATTTTTTACATTTTAAATACTCTCCGTTAGCAGTTAGTACAACTACGGATGAGCGATTTACTTTTAATACAATACCATTGTTCATCTTCAGTTCCCCCTTTTTAAATAGTTTTGTAAATAGATATAATCATTGACACTAATAATACACATCGCAATAATATATTTTCTATGTTTTTCGAGCGATTTTCGACTTATATTAACTTTAGATTCTAGCTTACTCATCGGCAATTTTTTCTTTTTATATAGAAAAGTTAACATTTCTTCATCAGACGTAATACTGTCTACAACTGAAAAAACATGCTCCCTTGTATCTTCATGTTTAGGTGAAACCTCCACTAGAGTTTCTAATGAAATTCCAAATTGTTTAAGCATTTCACTGAAATGAATAATTTCCTCTTTACGATTTATTTCATCAAAGTTTTTAATATAAGTGCTATATACATGGTCGTCGTAATGTTTATGCACGTCCTCTGACCCAGTTTGTTCTGACGTTAATAATTGGTATTTAGATTCCTTGCGAAAATAATCGATTAATTCTCGTTTTATGATCAACTTTGCAAAAGATAGAAATGACGAACCTTTTTTATATGAATATAGTTTAATAGCCTCATGAAACGCAGTTAACCCTATACTAAATTCATCTTCTTGATTTGTAATATATCTTCCACAAATAGTGGAAACAGTTTTGTTTATAAAAGGAGTATATTGAACTATAAAATCATCTAGTTCTTTTGATGAAGATTGCTGTATTGTTAATACAATATCTTCAATTTTTTCTTTTCTTTTATAAAGCGTCTGAAAAATTGTAAGTAACAAGACCCCATCTCCTTTCAAAAGAGGATTGCTTGGCTATTAAAATAGAAGGCGCCTCCACTCATTATATAATCAAATGAATGTCAGAGGCACCATTTTAATTTAAGCGGTTAAACTTAAGCATATCGCATCTTATGAAATGTTTCATGTCATTTTATTGAAAGGTCAGTGGAAATAATTACTTATTAATCTTCATCATGTCCATTTCCGTGGTTTTCACCTTGGTCATTTGAATTCTCATTCTTTTTCCACTCTTGCTTTTCATTTCCCTTATGTTTTTCACGATTTTCGTGTTCACCTTGGTTTTCTTGGTGACCTTGGTGACCTTGGTTTCTGTGAGCTGTACCATTTTCGTGTTTTACTTCATGCTTCACTACATGTTTCTCTTCTTTTTCTTCTTTTTTAACTTTTACTTTTTTAACTTTAACTGGTTTTACTTCTTTTAACTTATGTTCAGGTTTATTTTGATCTTCCTTATGTTCTACTGTTACAGGTTTTGTAGCAACCTCAGCAGCATTATCTTTGTCATCATTTTCACCTTGATTATCTTCATTAACATTTTTCACGTCTGTATCATTTACGTCTTCAATTTTAGTCACTGTTGTAATAACTTCTGGCGTAGCTGACTGATCTGTAGTTGAATCCGGGTATTGAACTGTAATAACTGGTTTTAGAGCAGTTGAATCCTGTTCTGTATGCTTTAAGACTTTCTCTAATCTTTCAGAAATTTTGTTAAAGCTCTTTTCAATATTTTTAGCGATCGCAGCTTTTGCTTTTGGATTTTTAACTTGATCTAAAACATTTGCTAAAACAAGTAAATTGTTATTTAAATGATGCTGAATTTTTGCAATTTCTTTTTGCTCTTTTGTTAATTTTTGTTTTTCATGCTTGTCTGTTTCAGCTTTATCTTGGTCTTCTTTTTCTGTTTCTTGTTTGTCTGTCTCAGCTTTATCTTGGTCTTCTTTTTCTACTTCTTGTTTGTCTGTATCTTGTTTGTCTGTCTCAACTTTTTCTGTGTCTTCTTTTTCTACTTCTTGTTTGTCTGTATCTTGTTTGTCTGTCTCAACTTTTTCTGTGTCTTCTTTTTCTACTTCAGTTGAATCTTCTGCCGGTTTCGTAGTAACAGTACCTTCTGTTGTAGTTTCTGAAGTCGTGGGCTCAGTAACAGTTGGAAGTTTACCCTCAATTTGGCCTTGAGCATTGTCCATTTGACTTAAAGCTTCTTTTAATGTTTCTTTTGCTAAATCTTCTTTACCTTCTTTAATTAATTCTCTTGCTTCATGAATGCGCTCTTGAGCAAATTGTGCTAAAAGTTCTGCTTCTTTAACTTTGTCTGTAGTTAGTAATAGTTGAATTTTTTCTACTGTTGTTTTTACAAAATAGAAGAAATCGCCTTTAACTAATGCAGGTGCTTCTTCCTTTTGATCAGTTGGTGAAACTGTATCATTTTCAGCAGCAAGTACTGAACTAGAGAATCCTAACTGAGATAATAATAGCGCTGTAGCAGTCGTATGTACTAATAATTTTTTCATTAATTTTTTTCCCCTTTATAAAAAATTTCTTAAATTATTCTCACTATAACTATTCGTAGAGACTTTCATTTTTTAGGGGGTCGTTTTTAAAAAATTTAAAAAAATAATAAAAAAATGGTGAAACTTGTTGTTTTTCCCTATTTACCGACAAAGTTTTATAAAATAACATACTAAAAAAATACAAAATAATACTTTGGAAATTTGATTAAGTTAACAAAAAAGTACCATACCCTAAATTAGGGCATGGTACTTATTGTGTAGATAAAGTTCAAAAAATTTGATTATCAGACTGATTGCAAGCGCTTGTCAACAGTCTGATTACTTACATTTTTTCTGGTGCAGAAACTCCAACTAAAGCTAATGCATTTTTTAATGTAACTTGAACTGCCTTCATTAAAGCTAGTCTAGCTTTTGACTTTTCAACATTTTCAGCATCTAATACTTTTTCTGCATTATAGAAGCTGTGGAATGTACCCGCTAATTCAAACACATAGTTTGTAATATGATGAGGAGTACGTTTTGAAGCAGCTAATGAAACCGCTGCTGGGAATTCTCCTAATTTCTTTAATAACTCATATTCTTTTTCAGACGAAACAAGGCTGTAATCCGCTTCACCATTGTAAACGATACCCATTTCTTCACCTTGACGAAGAATACTACATACACGAGCGTGAGCGTATTGTGAATAATACACAGGGTTTTCATTTGATTTAGAAACAGCTAAGTCCATATCAAAGTCTAAATGTGAATCACAACCGCGCATTGCAAAGAAGTAACGAGTTGCATCAGTACCTACTTCTTCCATTAAATCACGTAACGTTACAGCTTTACCTGTACGTTTACTCATTTTAACTTTTTCACCATCTTGATATAACTGAACCATTTGAATAATTTCTACTTCAAGCGTATCAGCATTATAACCTAATGCTTGAATTGCTGCTTTCATTCGAGGAATGTATCCGTGATGGTCAGCCCCAAGAATATCAATTAATTTATCTGCACCACGACTAAGCTTGTCTCGGTGGTAAGCGATATCCGGAGTTAAATAAGTATACGAGCCATCGCTTTTAATTAATACACGGTTTTTGTCATCGCCATATGTTGTAGAACGGAACCAAGTCGCTCCTTCTTCTTCATATGTTTCACCACGTTGGTTTAAATCATCAAGAGCCTCTAACACTTTGCCATTTTGATATAATGAAGTTTCTGAATACCATACATCAAATTCGACTCTGAAATTACGTAGATCTCGTTGTAGTTTTTCCATTTCTAATTTTAAACCGTACTCACGGAAGAACTTGTAACGAGCCTCTTCTGGTTCATTCACATAACGGTCACCGAATTCAGCAGCTAAAGTTTTACCAATCTCAATAATGTCTGAGCCATGATAGCCATCTGCTGGCATTTCTTTATCCATTCCAAGTGCTTGCATATAACGAGCTTCTACCGAAAGTGTTAAATTATTAATTTGGTTTCCAGCATCATTAATATAATATTCACGAGTTACTTCATAACCTGCTTTATCTAAAACATTGCACAATGAATCTCCAAATGCAGCTCCACGAGCATGACCTAAATGTAAATCTCCAGTCGGATTTGCTGAAACAAACTCAACTAAAATCTTTTCACCGTTACCAAAGTTTGTTTGGCCATATTCATTTCCCGATTTAATAATCGTTGGAATTAAATCAGTAAGATAACTATTATCCATATAAAAATTGATGAAACCTGGTCCCGCAATTTCTACTTTTTTAATGCTTGCTTTACTTTGGTCAAAAGAATTAATTAACTCCTCTGCAATCATTCTAGGAGCTTTTTTAGCAACACGTGCTAATTGCATTGCCATATTTGTTGAAAAATCTCCGTGCGCTTTATCTTTTGGTGATTCTAATATGACTTGTGGTAATTGTTCCTCCGTTGCTAATCCTGCTTTTAATACAGCAGCTTCGATTTCATTTTTCAAACGACTTTTCACTTGTTCTAATGTATTCATATCGTTGCCTCCTTAATTGATACCGTAATGTTATACGACCCAGCATTTTCATCTCCTACGAATAACTTATATCCTAATTGAAGTACCCCTTTTAAAGGGCCTTCAGATACTAGAAATTGTAGTTTTTTTGTATATGCCTTAGTTTGAAATACGCCTAATTCATTTGAGAAAGTACCTTCAGTTGTTTCATTTACTCGATATTGATGACGCATCATAACTCCGCCATTACGAATAATTGTTACTTCCCCTTTACCTATTTTCATAGTAGCCTTTACTTTTCGGTCCTCGTGATTTTCATCAAATAATAAATATGAAACATCATCTTTTTTATAATATAGGCCATTTGCTTGAAAACTGATTTTATCACGCCCGTGTGGATCTTTTATCAAAGTCTCAAAGTCAATTGAGACAGGTATGCCTTGTTGTCCTTTCACTTTTACACGTCCTTTTCTCCCCATGAACGTAACGAATCACATCCAAAAATCATCTTTTCCCATTTTAGCATAATCTAATAAAAAAAATAAAATAGGTAACAAAAAAATTGTGAAAAATATTCATTAAAATGAACGAAATAATATGGCTATCTGAAAAATTGGGGTACTTTCTTGATTCTAAAATATTTCATAGGGCTTTTTTTTCATAAAATCTGTAGCTTCGTTCTTTATAATGATGAATTTCGGCCATATTTATTTCGACTCACCAAATCTAAAAATGCAGGAGCTATTACTCATTGAACGTCATCCGATTTCAATTGTATCAACATACTAACGAAATAATCTTGCCGTGAAGTAAGGAGGATTTTTGTTTTCAATTGAAAACTGTTTGTGAGACAATAAAGAACATATGAAGAATAAAAGGGGATTTTATGAAAACAATCGCACAACTTTCATCTAGCAAACTATTTTTCATTGGACTAGGCATTGGAATCATTTCGTTATCAAGTATTTTTCTCATTTATTTGTACGCCTTTTTCGTGCCATTTGTAGTTGGATTCATTTTGTGGTTCATTTTCAAACGAAAAGCAATCATGTTCGGCAGTTTTACAGCAGCATTAATCGGATTACTCGCACTGATCGGCTTCATCGTTTATCTGATGATGTTCGGTCATTTCGGACCATGAAAACCAGCTCGTAAAGGGCTGGTTTTTGTTTGTTTATATTCAATAAACAAAAAAACCGCTAGGAATATGTAATTCCTAGCGGGTTTTCACCATAGTTCGAGAAATACCCGATCATATTAATGTGCAGATTCTGCTTTATCAATATGAATTAAATGCTTTTTATTAATAAATAAGAAAAGTACCGATAGTAATACAAAACATCCACCTACATAGAAAGGTACATGTGGATTATACCATTCAGCTAGTTTACCTGCTAAATATGGTGCAATTGCTCCACCAAGGAAACGTAAAAAGCTATATGCAGCTGATGCTGTTGAACGTTCAACTGGAGCGGCTTGCATTACTGCTGTTGTAATTAATGTATTGTTATTTCCTAAAAATGCACCAGCAATTATTACACAAACAATAATTACACTATTCGTATCAGTTCCAATTCCCATTACGATAAGTGTAATAGCGAAAAGTGCTAACATAGCATACATCGATTTAAGTGTACCGAATTTTTTTTGTAATTTTGGAGCCATAAATACAGATGTAATTGCTAATAAAAGTCCCCATCCTAAAAATACGAATCCTAAACCATGTTCCTTTAATCCCATATAGAACGGTGAGAATGCTAATAAAGTAAAGAATCCAAAGTTATATAAAAATGCTGTAATCCCTAATGTTAATAATGATCTATGTTTAAGAGCACGGAATGGATCAAGAAACGATGCTTTTTTCGTACTTTGTGTAATAGGTGTTTTTGGCATCATAAAGGATAGAGATAAAAATGCAATAACCATTAAACAAGCTACGCCAAAAAATGGACCTCTCCAAGAGATTGAACCTAATTCTCCACCTAATAATGGACCAACTGATATCCCAAGACCAATCGCAGTTTCGTATAAAATAATCGATTGTGCAACACCTGATCTAGATAATGAAACAATAGCAGATAATGCAGTTGCAACGAATAATGCGTTACCTAGACCCCAACCTCCACGTAACCATACTAATTCCCATATACTGCTTGAGCTTCCTCCAAGACCAGCGAAGACTGCAATAATCAGTATGCCTAAAAGAAGTGTCCATTTAATTCCGATACGTGAGGAGATAAAACCTGTTATTAACATCGCGAATGCCATTACTAAATTGTAACTTGTAAAAAGAAGCGTTACATCACTTTTAGTGGCATGCATTTTTTCAGCAATTGCTGGTAAAATTGGGTCAACTAATCCAATTCCCATGAATGCGATAATACAAGCAAAGCCAACAGCCCAAATAGCTTTTGGCTGATTCAAAAGACCAGATTTTTGATTTGCATGTGTCTTTTGATTTTTACGATCTGCCAAGTTTGACATATTTCATCCATCTCCCATTTTATTTATTGTTCTAATGCATTTTTCACCCTCTGATACATCTCATTCATTTCATCTCGAATATCGTTCATTTTTTTAAGTTTCTCATCAATCATTTTTAATTGTTGAGCAAGTATCGCTTCTGCTCCTAAAAGATTTTCTTTTCTTTCATCATCATTCATCTTTTCTTTGTTTTCTCTATACTGCAATCGGAATTCTTCAAACGCCTCACCAATTGCCATATATTCCTGTACCTCCTGCAAAGAAAAACCAAGAACATCCCGAACATTCATTATTTTCTTCAATCGTTCGATATGCAGGTCTGAATAAAGTCGAAATCCTCCTTCACTTCTTTCAGGTGGGGAAATTAAACCAATTTCTTCATAATAACGAATCGATCGCTTGGTTAATCCACATTCTTTCGCTACTTCATCTATCTTGTAAAGCAAATCATTGCCTCCTTTCGAAATGAATTTAACTTTTTTATACCACCTATTTATCTTACTCCTAATGTATCGTTAACGTCAACGTTAACTTTGTACATATTTCTATTTTTATCTTTCTACAAAATTGTTGTTTTACTATAAAGACAGTACAAATAATCATATTTTTGCCCTATACAAAAAACCCGAAAGATAAATACGTCTTTTAGCGCATTTTCTTTCGGGTTCTAACAAATGATTCAACCAATGTCGTTAAATCATACTTCCATATAAAGTCTTGTTCTTCTTATGCTGTTTGCTGTAATTTACTCATTTTTTTAACTTTATTTTTTCGTTTTAACGCCCACATTGTAATGCCAGTTATTCCTAAACCGAGTGGAGCTATTCCAACTAAGGCATAAATTATTTTTACGAACACACCACCAAAGGTGCCTCTATGTAAACTTTCTCGCCAAATAAAGAATTTATCATAGACTGTTTCTGTATTTTTCGAAAAAGTTCCTACATGCTTTCCAGAAAATTGATCGAAAAATTCGCTTGTATTTCCTTTACCTTCAGGGTCGTAACTGCCATCACTTAATTGGGCTTCTATAACCCCTTCTTTATCCGATGGAAGTCTTAACTTGTATAACTCACCTTCCGGGTGTAATTTATTAATTTGGGCAACGATCGTATCCAATTCTATTTGTTGTTTACCATTATCAACTGATTTAAGTTCTTCAGGAAAATTCGATGTAAATTTCAATTTCAAAGATTCTTCAATCTTTTCTTGGAATGGAAATAGCATTCCTGTTATTGCTACAACAAGCAAAAATGGTAAAGTTATAACCCCTATAAAATTATGTAATGATAGATTTTTTGCCATTTGACTTTTATTCCATTTAATTTTTAGGCTTTTAAACATTCGCTTAATACCTGGATACCATAAATAAATACCTGTAATAAGAATGATAATAAATGCAATTGCAACGATACCAATAATTGTTTCACCAATATCATCTAATAATAAATGTGTATGTAACTCTTTAAAAAAAGAAACGACTGATTTCTCTCTATCGAAATTGCCTAATAATTTGCCATTGCTAGGATCAACATATGCATCAATTTCATTATGTCCTTTTGACATACTTGCATGATATACGTCTGTTAACTTTGAAGGCACATCCATCCTCGAAATTTGAAAACCTTTGTAATGTTGAAGAAAAATCTTTTCTGCTTCTTTAATTCCAATATTTTTTTCACTACTTGCAGGCTTAAAATACTGCGGATTTAATACATGTTCAATCTGATTCCCAAACACTAATACACTACCCGTTGCACAAACAGCAATAATAAAAAGGCCAAAAGCTAAGCTGCACACCAAATGTAGAGTTAAAATAAATTTTCTTACCCCTTTTTTCATTTTCATCTTCTCTTCTCCCATATTATGATAATAATAATCGTTCTCAATTATAAAGGTAATGATTATCATTATCAATAACTTTTTTACATTTTTAGTAAATATTATTTTAGTGGCCTCAATTGTTTCAAATTCAATATAAAAAGGCGATTCTCGTCCTAACGAACGAAAAATCGCCTTTAACAAATCTTATTATTTTACCCAACCTAATAAGATTTCACGAATAAATTTACTTGCCGCAACTTGAGTTTGCTCTGCATGATCGTAAACTGGAGCTACTTCTACTAAGTCTGCCCCAACAACGTTAATATCACTGTTCGCGATTGCTAAGATGCTATCAAGCATTTCTTTTGATGTAATACCACCTGCTTCAAGAGTTCCTGTTCCAGGAGCATGTGCAGGATCTAATACATCGATATCAATCGTTACATATACTGGACGTCCAGCAAGCGTTGGAAGTACTTTCTTTAACGGCTCAAGCACTTCGAATTTGAATAAATTCATTCCAACTTCTTTAGCCCATTCAAATTCTTCCTTCATACCAGAACGGATTCCAAATGAATAAACATTTTTTGGTCCAATTAAATCACAAACTTTTTTAATTGGTGTTGAGTGAGATAATGGCTCACCTTCATATGAATCACGTAAATCAGTATGAGCATCAAAGTGAATTATAGCTAAATCTGGGTATTTCTTATACATAGCTTTCATTACTGGCCATGATACAAGATGCTCTCCACCCATTCCTAGTGGAAATTTGCCTTCAGCTAATAAACCGTCAATATAATCTTCAATCATATCAAGGCTTCTTTGAGCATTACCAAATGGTAATGGAATATCCCCTGCGTCAAAATACTTAACTTCTTCAAGTTCTTTATCTTGATATGGACTATATTCCTCTAGTCCAATTGAAACTTCACGAATACGCGCAGGACCAAAACGAGAGCCTGGTCTGAAACTTACAGTCCAATCCATAGGCATACCATAAATAACTGCTTTACTTTCTTCAAAGCTTGGATGACTCTTTATGAATACATTTCCAGAATAAGCTTCATCAAAACGCATAATAAAGCCCCCTTATTTAGTAAGATCTGCTACAAATTTTGGTAATACGAACGCTGCTTTGTGTAGCTCTTTAGTATAATATTTTGTCTCAATATCGAAGAAACGATTCTCTTCTACTTCAAGTGGATCATGTTTTTTCGAACCGATTGTAAATGTCCACATTCCACTTGGATATGTTGGAATGTTTGCAATGTATAAACGAGTGATTGGGAAGATTTCTCTTACATCACGTTGAACTTGTGTGATTAACTCAGGAGTAAACCATGGATTGTCCGTTTGAGCTACAAAAATACCATCTTCTTTTAATGCTTTAGAGATACCAGCATAGAAGCCTTTTGTAAATAAGTTAACTGCAGGACCAACTGGTTCAGTTGAGTCTACCATAATTACATCGTATACATTTTCACTATTTGCAATATGCATAAATCCATCGTCTACTTTTACTTCTACACGTGGATCTTCTAATTTCCCTGCAATTTCAGGTAAGTATATTTTAGAGTACTCAATTACTTTTCCATCGATTTCAACTAGAGTTGCTTTCTTTACACTTGGGTGTTTTAATACTTCACGAATAACACCACCGTCACCGCCACCTACAACTAATACGTTTTCAGGATTTGGGTGTGTGAATAAAGGTACATGCGCGACCATTTCGTGGTAAACAAACTCATCTTTTTGAGTTGTCATAACCATACCATCTAAAATAAGCATGTTTCCGAACTCTTCTGTCTCTACCATGTCAAGCTTTTGAAACTCAGTTTGCTCTGTATGTAAAGTTTTATTAATTTTAGCAGTAATTCCAAAGTTTTTTGTTTGTTTTTCAGTAAACCATAATTCCATTTAATGCATCTACCCTTCTTTATCAAGATTTAGTTTGAAACATAAGGATCGTTTTGTCGGGGCTGACCAAGGCGCCTCCACTTTTCGAGTATGTTTCGTATTATCCCCACTCTTCCTAATTCCTATCGGATTTGTGTTGTTACGACAATTTTTTGCCGTACAAAAGAAAAGTATAGAGTAATTTTTGTGAAATGCAAGATTTTTAAAGCTAAATTTTTTGATATTTTTTACTACGGTAATTTGTATAAAATTTCTCCTAATCTACCATACTAGTATTAAATTTGAGAAACGAATCGAGAGGAGGATACGTTTTTGTATAATATCAACTACTTTTATCATTGGCGTACACTTCAAAAGGTCGGTATTTTGCTTACGATTATTTCAATTTCAGGTACACTATTTTTATCTTGTGTCTATCTGTTTGCAGTTACGTCTACAAAACCTTCGTTATTTATTGAGTCAAATTCCAGTTATTATGATCACACTCAAAAGCTAATTAGTAAAACTAAGTTACTTCAAAATCGTAAAACACTTAAAATTGCAGATGTGCCTCCAATTGCGATCAATAGTATTTTAGTTTCTGAGGATCGTAATTTTTTTCATCACCATGGCTTCGACCTAAAAAGGTTGGGTTCTGCTATCTTAATTAATATAACGAAGGGACATTACGCTCAAGGCGGAAGTACAATAACTCAGCAACTTGCAAAAAATTTATTTCTTTCACAAGAGAAAACGATTAATCGTAAATTAAAAGAGGCTTATTTAACGATGAGACTTGAGTCAGCCTACAGTAAAAATAAAATATTAGAAGCATATTTAAACACTATCTATTTCGGACATGGTATTTATGGTCTAGAAACTGCGGCAAATACCTTCTTAGGAAAAGAGACAAACGAGCTTACAATTGGTGAATCTACATTTTTATTAAGTATTCCGGCTAATCCTTCAACATATGATCCTTACGTTCATTTTTCATCTTTAAAGAAAAGGCAGCAACGAATTTTATCAGCACTAGAACAGAATAAATTAATCAGCTCAAAAACTGTTAAAAATGCAATTGATGAAACGATAAAGTTAAAACCGATTAAACATACTTCAAATTCTTCATTTACATCCTATTTTCAACAAAGCGTTCAAAAAGAGATTACAACTTCAATTGGACAATCAATCAATAATAACGGTAGTCAAATTTATACAACATTTAATCCCGCTATTCAAAAGCATATTGATCAAGCATTTGATAAATATATTAGACCAAAATCTGATTTACAGGCTAGTGTAGTCGTATTAAATAGTCAAACTGGTGAAGTATTAGGGATGACTGGAGGCCGTGAGAAAGGACAGTTTTTATTTAATCGAGCAATAGCGTCGAAACGACAAGTAGGAAGTACAATAAAACCAATTCTATATTACAGTGCACTTGAAAATGGTTATACCCCATCAACAAGACTTCAAAGTAAGCCTACTATATTTCACTTTGAAAATGGAGATTCATATAGCCCGAAAAATAGTGGCAATCTATACGCACATGATTCAATTACTCTAGCTAAAGCTATTGCTGTTTCAGACAATATATACGCTGTAAAAACCCAACAGGCAGTCGGTACTGACGAATTTATTAAAGCACAGAAGTTATTCCATTTAACCACACCGAATAATAAACTACCTTCAATGGCACTCGGCACTCAAGATGCTTCATTGCTCGATATGACAAGAGCATATGCTTTAATTGCGAATAATGGTAAAGATGTTATTCCTCATTTCGTAAAAGAGATTAAGACTCAAAATGGAAAGACGATTTATAAAGAAAAGTTTGATAAAAAACAAAGATTAGATAAAGATCAAACCATTATACTGAAACAACTAATGAACGGAATGTTCAACACAAATTTTTCAAGCTACTTACCAGTAACAGGTACTAGTATTATTCCTGAACTATCAAAAGATTATTATGGTAAAACCGGTACTACGAAAACGGACAGCTGGATGATTGGATTCCATTCAAATCTTATTGTTGGGGTATGGGTTGGGTACGATCATTCAAAAAATTTAACCGTAGAGGAGGGTACACTGTCGAAGAAGGTATGGGCATCAGTTATGACAAATTTATCGGATAAAAATATAGACGCTAAATTACCAAATGATCTAGTTAAAGTTGCTATAGATGAAAAGACTGGTCTTTTGTATAAAGAAGGCTGCGGGGATAAAGTTTCACTTTATTTTCGTAAGGGGTCACAACCGACAAAACCTTGTATAAATAAAAAAATAAACCAAAAACATAAAAAGGAAAATAAGGACAGTAAGCCTTGGTATTCACAATATTTACTGTAAAAACAAAAGACCTTACCAAATTGGTAAGGTCTTTTGTTTGTCCTAGTCCTAGCTTTGTCCAAGCTATTATTAGTTTACTTTATTTAGTCTTAAATGTAAAAAGATTATTCGACGATTTCTTCAAATTTTTTATATAATTTACCTAAAGAAAACTCGTCGATTGGCGAGCCCTAGGGCGAAGACAGAGACGTAGTTGCACTTACTCTTAATACCTAAAATTGGAAACCTCGTCGATTTTCCTTCTCCGTTGCCAATTTATACATATATAATGTGCGAAAAAGTATACTAACCTAAAAGTTCAGTTTTTAATTGTTCAGATGAATTATTCCACATCTCTTCATTGTGCGATTTTAAGAAATTGGCTAATACTTTACGAGACTTTTCATCCATCTGTTCAACCATTATTTTACGTTTCATCGCTTTATCCATTTTATTTACGTGGTCAGGAAGAAGCTTATATCCCCTTCTAGCTTCACGATCAACAGTCATGTAGCAACCTGTTACTCCAGCGTAATAAGGACCGCTTTCAGTTCGCTCAGTTGCGACCCACACTAACCAATAAGGTTTTCCATTAGGAACTTCATCCTCATTCGTTAAAAACTTGATCCCCTTTTCAACTGAACTTCTTGCGTGCATTGCACCGATATCTACAAAAACATCATTCTCTTGTATATCAATAAAGACTGGCGAAATATTTTCTAAACTAATTGCTCCAACACCAAATCCGCCATGCCCACTCGTTGAATCATTTTTTAATATATTAAAACCTAGTGATTTCTTTTTTGGTTGATCAGACATTGTGCCCCTCCTAAAAAATTAATGGTGTAACGATTGAATTAATCCAGTGGAAAACTGACGGTATAGCAACCTGGAAAATTGGTTGAATTGTATAGTTATCTAAAGGAGTTAATACTAAAACTAAAAATACAAATGCTCCATACTGCTCATATTGTGACATTTTTGCACGAAGATCATTAGGAGCTAAATCCTCTAAAATTCGATATCCATCTAGTGGTGGAAGAGGAATTAAGTTAAATACAAATAATACTATATTCATTTGAACGAAAATATTAAAAAAAGAATCTAATGTAAGTGATAGTGCTTGTGGGAAAGAATGAAAAAATCCGAATTTATATAATAATGAATAAGCGATTAAACCAAGTGTCGCTAGAATTAGATTACTAATCGGACCCGCTGCAGTAGTTAAGATTCCTGCTATTCTCGGATGTTTAAAATTATGGCGATTTACAGGAACTGGTCTTGCCCAACCAAAGCCTAAAATAATAATCGCAATTGTACCGAAAATGTCTAAATGTCTAAATGGAGAAAGCGTTAATCTACCTTGTCTCTTTGCCGTGTCATCTCCAAATTTATAAGCTACATAAGCATGCGCAAATTCATGGACTGATAACGAAATTGCAACAACTAATAATATTAATGGTATATCTTTTAATGGATATTGAAAAAATGATCCCATTCTTTGCTCCTTTCGAGAAATATTTCTGTTTTATGTAACCGAACAGTTAATTTATTAATAGTTTAATTTATTCTTTATGATTTCTTCAATGTTAATTGATTTAATCGTTATTATTCTGACTTCCTGAGTTATAATAAAAAAGATAAAACGAAGGAGGTCATAACATGCCATACGTTACAGTAAAAATGCTAGAAGGTCGCACTGAAGAACAAAAGAAAGCATTAGTTGAAAAAGTTACTGATGCTGTAAGTGAAACAACAGGCGCTCCAACTGATAAGATTGTTGTTTTCATTGAAGAAATGACAAAAAATCATTATGCAGTTGCAGGCAAACGCCTTAGTGACGAATAGAATTCCTTACATACATTAATAGTAAACGTCAGACTGCCCGCCAAACGCTTTCGATCAGTCTGAAAATCAAGTTTTTAGTACTTTGTCTAAATAATGAGTAAACGGGGGAAAACTTCCGTTTACTATTTTTTATCTTCTTTTAGCCCCTGCTATTTCTTCAATCATTTCGATTACTTTCTTTTTCTTTTCATCAGGATCGTTATAAATTAAATCGTGAGGAAAATATAACTTAGAATCGAATAACTTTTTACCAGTTATTCCATCTACTAGCTCTGATTTGCGTGAGATTTCTTTTAAATCACCGTTCGTTTGTAATAGTAAAATCGGCTTCTTCCCACCTTCTTCACCATACCTAAAGTAATCATAAGCCTCGTCTGAAATTGTATCGATAACTAAATAGTATTCCGGATCTATCTCTATTTCTAAAAATAACTCTTTTAATACAGCAAACTTTTCAGTATGTTTTTGTGTATCAAAGTCTACATATTGAAATAATTTTCGATTTAAGAATCGTTGACATAGATCACTCAAGATTTGGTCAGATTCCTCCTGCCATACTTGGAAATAATACAAAAGGACCGATTCATCTAATTTGATATATTCATCTAAATCAACTTTCCCTTCAAATAAATGTCCAAAATGCACTGGTACATAATTAAAATGGTAACCTGTTTCATGCAAATATTTAGCCCTTTGTAATATTTTTTGTAAAATGGCTTCCGCACTTCTAGACACAGGATGAAAATAAACTTGCCAGTACATCTGGAATCGACTAATTAAGTAGTGCTCAACAGCATGCATACCTGATTGTTTAATAACAACTCCATCAGGACGAGGACGCATAATTCTCAAAATACGTTCCATATCAAAATTGCCGTAACTTACGCCAGTGTAGTATGCATCTCTAAGGAGATAATCCATTCGATCTGCATCAATTTGGCTTGAAATCATGCTCGTAACTAACTTATTCGCCGATGTTTTCTCAATGACTTCTGATACTTGCTTAGGAAAGTCTTCCCCTACTTTTCTTAGGATTTCGTTAATTTCTGTTGAACCCTCAATAATTTCTCTCGTTAATTCCTCATGATCTAAATTAAATATCTTCTCAAATGTATGCGAAAAAGGACCATGACCAACATCATGTAATAATCCAGCACAAAGAGCTAATAAGCGATCATCATCATTCCATTCAGGACGACCAGAAAAAACATCATCTACCATACGTCTTATAATTTCATAAACGCCAAGCGAGTGAGTAAATCGACTATGCTCAGCCCCATGAAACGTCAGATAGGTAGTACCAAGCTGTTTAATTCTGCGTAGTCTCTGAAATTCTTTCGTACCGATTAAATCCCAAATAACTTGATCTCTTACGTGAATATAACGATGAACAGGATCTTTAAATACTTTTTCCTCATAAAGCTTTTGGAAACGATATGACATATCTTGGCCCCCTTTCAATATGTATACTAATTCTTTATATGCTAATTGATTTACTTTCTGAACAGGACTCTTTTATCTTTCCTTTTGTTGCTCAAGGCATTAACCCATCGAGTCATAAGCCAAATTCCAAAGAAGGTAAAAACCAACCTTCTACATATATCAATTTTTATCTCTCAACCCTTAGATACCAAAGTTAAAATAGGTATTTCTTGGTGTCTAGTTCCGAAAGCTAGCTCCACATTTCATACTGTCTAGCTCCAGGCGTTAGCCCCTCGAGGTCATAAGCCAATGCCCAATAAAGGTTAAAAACCAACCTTCTACATATATCAATTTTTATCCCTTAACCCTTAGATATCAAAGTTAAAATAGGTATTTTATGGTGTCTAGTTCCGAAAGCTAGCTCCACATTTCATACTGTCTAGCCCCAGGCGTTAGCCCCTCGAGGTCATAAGCCAATGCCCAATAAAGGTTAAAAACCAATCTTCTACATATATCAATTTTTATCCCTTAACCCTTAGATATCAAAGTTAAAATAAGTATTTTATGGTGTCTAGTTCCGAAAGCTAGCTCCACATTTCATACTGTCTAGCTCCAGGCGTTAGCCCCTCGAGGTCATAAGCCAAAGCCCAATAAAGGTTAAAAACCAACCT
This sequence comes from Gottfriedia sp. NPDC057948, assembly GCF_042887255.1. NCBI lineage: Bacteria > Bacillati > Bacillota > Bacilli > Caryophanales > Bacillaceae > Gottfriedia > Gottfriedia sp. NPDC057948. The sequence goes on along the minus strand of NZ_JBHVPN010000002.1, from coordinate 120,634 downwards.
TCTACATATATCAATTTTTATCCCTTAACCCTTAGATATCAAAGTTAAAATAGGTATTTTATGGTGTCT
>NZ_JBHVPN010000002.1:0-120466 GCF_042887255.1 Gottfriedia sp. NPDC057948 | reverse complement strand
TAGTTCCGAAAGCTAGCTCTTCGGTAATATTCCATCCATCTTCGAAGTGGAAAGATCACCACTTCTTCAGCTGAATGGAGATATTCCCTTCAGAGCTGGGCAAGCTTTCTCCACATTTCTATCTATTATATCAAAAAAACGCTCCTAAAGATGAAGGAGCGTTTAATTCTTACCTAGTTTTGACTTTATCTTTACAAGTAGATCATCTTCGTTAGGTGCAGATAGGGGACGATTGTTTACGAAACAAAATGATTTTTTTCGTCCTGGTCCACAGTAAGATTGACAACCAATTTTAATCTCTGCTTCATCATCTATTCTTTTTAAGCGAGGGACTAATGTTTTAATATTTGTCGCCTGGCAGTCATCACATATTCTAAATTCATTTGACATTTTTTTACAATCCTTTCTGTTCTAAATTGAACATACTCAGCAGTAATTTTACTCGTTCCAAAAAGGACATGCAAGTTTTCCAATTAAATCACTCCGAATAGTATTCTACTATTTTCTATTTTTTGTATAGTTTTCTATTTTTTTGTCCAAACTTCTATTAATCAGCTAGGAAATTAAATCAATTAATTGAATAAAAGAAAGTTGAGGGGAAATTTATATGATGAAATTAAGACAGGATGCTTGGACTGAAGAAAATGATTTACTTTTAGCGGAAACCGTTTTACGTCACGTACGAGAAGGTAGTACTCAATTAAATGCCTTTGAAGAAGTGGGCGATGTTTTAGAACGAACTTCGGCTGCATGTGGTTTTCGTTGGAATGCTGTAGTTCGCTATAATTATGAAAAGGCACTTCAATTAGCTAAGAAATTCCGTAAAGAAAAGCTTCGACACGCTAAAGGTGAAGATGCTAAGAAAAAGTTATTATATACACCTTCTGAATCTAGTTATATACAAACAGATGTATCTAGTAATTTTGATCGTTATTTAAATGATGAACAAGATTTAGAATATGGTCTTGAACTCGATCAAGAATTTGGGTCTTTTGTGGAAACTGATACTGAAAATGATGTGAGTGTAGAAGTAACACATAACGAGGAACCAACGACTGAGATCTATTCAAGTATTCCTTCCGTTCAAAATCAGTATCAATCACAGATTCAGACTCCACCAGCTTCACCAATGAATACAAGAAAAAGTTCAATTACAATGTTTGATGTCATCCAGTTTTTACAAGGTCTTTCAAGCAGTCAGATTGGTAGCGATCGTTTAGTCCGTGAAAATGATCAACTAAAAAGAGAGCTTATGCAATTACAGGAACGAAATTCACAGTTACAGAGACAAGTAGAAAAACTTGAAAAAGATGCTACTACTGTTCAAGAAGACTATGAAACAATGATGAAAATAATGAACCGTGCTAGAAAATTAATATTATTTGAAGAGGAAGAGAAACCAGCAGCAACATCCTTTAGAATGGATAAAAACGGAAATTTAGAAAAAATTGCAGAATAACATTGTCAGTTATATTATAGAGGAACTAAATCTTAATTAAGATTTAGTTCCTCTATTTTCATGCATACTAAATTTGAAAGTCCCGTTACAATCTATTAATTTCCTAAAAATGATTTTTTAAAGAATGCTAGCTGTTTTTCAAGTGTAACTGGGTCACTGAACGAAGCGCCATTGCCAAGCATTTCATATACACGATTATTTTTTACAGCTGGAATAGATTTATATGTATCTGTTTTCTGGAACGATATATCTGCATCTGCGTATTTACTTAAAGTAATGTAATCTCCAGCATATTGTGGTAGCATTTCTGTAGAAAGTGTATAATAACCATCATTTAAAGCCACTTCTTTTACTTTCTCAGGCATTTTTAATTTCATTGCTTAGTAAAGTATTTCAGTTCCGCGTGCCCAATTATTACCGAATACATATAGCTGTTTATCATATGATTCAAATACTGATACAGTTGCATCTTCTCCGATTTTAGCGCGAATTTCATCTCCGGCTTTTTCCGCACGTTGTTTAAAGTCATCAACCCATTTTGTTGCTTCCTTCTCTTTGTTTAACGGTTTACCAATTTCGATATGCTGTGCTAAATAAGCTAATTTACCCCAAGTGTATGTTACCGTTGGAGCAATCTCTTTCAATTTATCTATATTTTTAATATTTGATAATTCAATTATTAAATCTGGTTTTAATTCAATTATTTTTTCAAGGTTCTCATCCGATACTTCCGCTACATCTTTTAATTCCTTCTTAAAGGTTGGATTATTCTTTGACCAAACATCTACCCCAACAACAATTACTCCTAAAGAAATGACATTACCCGTAAAACCTGAAATTAAGATTACGCGTTTTGGATGTGTTGGTACTTCAACGGGGCCAGTTTCCGATTGATATGTAATTGTTTTAGGTTGACCGTCCATCTTTGAAGTACTCGCCTTCTTATTTGACGAATTATGGCTACATGCACTCGTAATTAAAACAAAAATAAGAATCAATGGTAATATTAACTTTTTCATTCGAATCTCCTTTTTTTATCGTTTTATAATTGATAACAATTATCATTTTCATTAATTTATTTTATGTATGTTTGATTCGAATTATTGTCAACTTATATTTACATTCAGAATATGAAGTTTTTTAATTTAGTTTAAAATCATGCTAAAATAGGAAAACAAAAGCAAAACGCAAGGGGCTTATTTAATGAATCAACATTTGAATCGGTTACAAACAGATGAAATACGTTTTATAGACGGATCAACTTTAGGGCCATCCTTTGAGGCGATCCAATCTTTTGCATTAGATGACACATTATGTACAAAAATTGGGAAAATGGAGTCTCCAACGACAATTCGAACTTGGGTACACCACAACACAATAGTTCTAGGAATACAAGATACTAGACTACCGAATTTAACGAGTGGGGTTAAATTTCTTAATGACCATGGATACAAAGCAATCGTGCGAAATTCAGGTGGGCTTGCTGTTGTTTTAGATGAAGGGGTTCTAAATATATCTATTCTCTTTCCAGAGGCTGAACATAAACTGCAAATTAATGATGGTTATGAAACGATGTATGCACTAATACAAGATATGTTTAAGGATTTAACAAATAAAATAGTGGCAAAAGAAATAGTAGGATCATATTGTCCTGGAGATTTTGATTTAAGTATTGATAACAAGAAATTTGCTGGTATCTCTCAACGTAGGATACGTAAAGGGGTTGCTGTTCAAATTTATTTATGTATTAACGAAAGTGGTTCGAAACGTGCTTCAATTATTAAAGATTTTTATGAAATTGCGATTGATAACAAAGAAACTTCATTTAAATATCCTACAATTATACCTGATACAATGGCATCGCTTTCCGAACTTCTACCATTAAATCTTACAGTGACGGATGTAATGACAAGACTACTTCAATCATTAATTAAATTAACGCCAAAATTAACACCGAACTCCTTACATGATGATGAAATAGAATTATATAATTATCATTTGCAACGAATGATTGATCGTAATTCAGATATTAGTTCTATGCAAGAGTGATTATGACATTAATTAAACTAACAAAAAGTGTTCCAATAAAAAAGAGTGCTCAAAAGTTCATTGACTTAAGAGATCACTCTTTTTCCTTAACTCCGTCCTAATTATAGTGACTGAGCAGCTGTGATGATTGATAGTTTATAAACGTCTTCACTGTTACAACCACGAGACAGGTCGTTAACAGGCATATTTAAGCCTTGTAGGATTGGTCCGATTGCTTCAAAGTTACCTAAACGTTGAGCAATTTTGTAACCAATATTACCTGCTTCTAAGCTTGGGAATACGAATGTATTAGCATCTCCTTGAATAACTGAATCAGGAGCTTTGCTTTTTGCAACAGATGGAACAAATGCTGCATCAAATTGGAACTCGCCATCTAAAGTTAATTCAGGAGCAAGCTCTTTTGCAATTTTAACTGCCTCAGCAACCTTTTCAGTTTCAGGCGATTTTGCAGATCCTTTAGTTGAAAAGCTTAACATTGCGATTTTAGGGTCAATGTCAAATAGTTTAGCTGTTTTTGCACTTTCAATTGCAATTTCAGCTAAATCTTGGCTATTTGGGGCAATATTAATCGCGCAATCTGCGAATACGTATTTCTCATCCTCACGAACCATGATAAATACACCAGATGTTTTTGTAACGCCTGGTTTAGTTTTAATGATTTGAAGAGCTGGTCTTACTGTATCTGCTGTTGAATGAGTAGCACCACTAACTAAACCATGAGCAATGTTTGCATATACTAACATCGTTCCAAAGTAGTTTGGGTCTAATAATGCTTTACGAGCTTGCTCTTCTGTTGCTTTTCCTTTACGGCGTTCAACAAATGAAGCAACTAATTGATCCATTTCTTTATAAGTAGATGGGTCTAAAATTTCTACTCCTTGAAGTTCTAAACCTAAGCTACTTGCTTTTTCTTTTACGTTTTGTACGTTACCTATTAAAATCGGTTTTAATACATCTTCTTTCGCTAGTCTGTCAGCTGCTGTTAAGATTCTCTCATCTGTACCTTCTGGTAAAACAATTGAAATACCTTTACCTGATACTTTTTGTTTAATGCTTTCAAATAAGTTGCTCATAATTGCCTCCAAAATCTTTAAAATTATTTTATTTGTACATAATTAGAATAAAACCTTTTTAGAATAATGAAAAATATAATATATTTAATAAAGCGCTATCATTTAAAGTAAATTAATTCCTAATTTTCTAACTAAATTTGGATATTGTATAATTTTGTATGTTTTTACAAAATACTTTTATTTGTAGTATGCTATATAAATGAAAATCAATACGATAACGTTTGGGGGATTTAAAATGAGTGAAGCTGCAAAAACTTTAGATGGCTGGTATTGTTTACATGATTTTAGAAGTATGGATTGGCATGCTTTTAAACAATTAGGTAGTGATGAGCGTCAACTAGCGATTACAGAGTTCCAACAAGTTTTCTCAAAATGGAATCAAGTTGCTGATTCTGGTGAAGGTAGCCATGCTATTTACAATATTTTAGGTCAAAAAGCAGACATTATGTTTATGGTTTTACGACCTACAATGGATGAGTTATTACATATTGAAACAGAAATTAATAAAACTACATTATCTCAGTATATGATTCCAACTTATTCATACGTTTCTGTAGTTGAATTAAGTAATTACTTAAGCGAAGAAGATGGCGATCCATATCAAAATCCGCATGTTCGCGCTAGACTTTACCCTGCTTTACCAAAATCTCAATACGTATGCTTCTATCCAATGGATAAAAAGCGTGAAGGCGAAGATAATTGGTACATGCTTCCTTCAGGTGCTCGTAAAGAAATGATGTACAGCCATGGAAAAATTGGTCGCACTTACGCTGGTAAAGTTAAACAAATTATTACTGGTTCTGTAGGTTTTGATGATTATGAATGGGGCGTTACTTTATTCTCTGAAGACGTACTTCAATTCAAAAAATTAATCTATGAAATGCGCTTTGATGAAGTAAGTGCTCGTTATGGAGTCTTTGGTTCATTCTTTGTTGGAACAATTCTAAAAGAAGATGCATTCTCAAAATATCTTTACGTATAATTGAATACTTAAGAGTATCCACTGAATACGAACAGTCATAGTATATAAATTAAAAGACTTCTCTTTTTTGAGAAGTTTTTTTATTTTCCTGTTGGAAAAGAAGTCATATGTTCCTTTCAATTTTAATATAGTTACAGTAGTGAACGAACTAATTAGTCCTCGCTTTCCGATCACCAATGGGATTCATGCAGAATATTTAATTCGGATGAGGAGGCTTTTTTATGGCTGTAATTCGTTATACTGACGCTGAGGTTGCTTTGCTTGCTAGATTAATGCGTGCTGAAGCTGAAGGCGAAGGTGTAGAAGGTATGTTAATGGTTGGTAATGTATGTGTTAATAGGGTTTTATGTGATTGCTTAGATTTTAGAGACATTCGAAGTATAAAAGATATGGTTTATCAGAATCCAGGTGGATTCGAAGCTGTTCAAAAATCTTACTTTTATCAACGTGCCAGGGACCAAGATATTGAGCTATCTAGAAAAGTAATAGCAGGACAGCGTTTTTGGCCAGCAACTTATGGCCTATGGTTCTTCAGACCTGCAGGTTCATGCCCAGGAACTTGGTTTAACCAAAAACTAGCGGGAAGATTTAAGTCGCATTGCTTTTATCAACCAACTGCTGAAGATTGTCCTAAAGTTTACAGTGTTTAATTTGATTTAACTAAGGGAGGTTTTTTCTTTGAGTAATCCTTACGAATATTATCCAAATCTTTATCGTGCGGCGCAACCTGCCCAAGGGCAAGGGCAAGGGCAAGGACAACAAACCGGACAGGGGCAAGGATATGCAGCCCCATCAGGCGGTATGATTACCCAACAAGGGCAAGTTACCGCCTCGGCTAGTATGTTTGAACAATCCTATGTTGAAAATATACTTAGAGCCAATCGCGGGAAAATTGCTACGGTTTATATGACTTTCTCTGGTCACCAACAACAAGTATTTGTAGGATATATTATGGGAGCTGGACGTGATCATATTGTACTCAGAGATGTAAATACAACCAAAACTTTCATACTGTTGACAATTTACTTAGATTACGTCACATTTGACGAAGAAATAGCATTGCCTTATCAACTTTAAAAAAAAGTGTTCAATATAGTGCAATAATTGCACTTTTATTGAACACTTTTCTTATTTCATTACTGAAATTCCTACTAATATCCAAGCTACTAAAAATGCTAAACCACCTAGTGGAGTAATCGCACCTAGTATTTTAATTCCAGATACACTTAATATGTACAAGCTTCCTGAGAATAAGATGATTCCAATTATAGATAACCATCCCGCCCACATTAATTGAGTTGTTGAACCAAATTTATCAATTAAAAATGCAATGATAAATAGTCCACCTGTTTGGAACATTTGATATTGAACAGCTTTTTGCCAAATTTGAAGTGATCTTTCGGAAATTTTCCCCTCAAGTCCATGTGCTCCAAATGCACCCAATGCGATTGCTAAAAATGCAAAAATACTACCAAATAAGAAAAATAGTTTCACTTCTTCTCCCCCTTTATCTTAAAAATCTAATAATGATCCACTTTGTTCCGAGTCATCCAATTTAGGCATAGCAGAAGGTCTGGACATAATAGGCTGACTTGGTATTGATTGAACGATACTACTAGTTACTATATTCTTTGGAACCTCAACATTGCTCTCGTCTTCAAGAAGTAACTCACATAAAGAACGAATACTGGCAATTCTTTCTCGAAGCTGTCCAGGTTTTTGCGTACTTACTTTTGCCTTATGTAACTCATTTTCAATTTGCTGGATTACTTTTTCTACACTGATATTCAGATAAATCACCACCAAACTTTATTAACACAATCCAATAAACCCTATTATACTATGGCTTTTTTCTGAAAGCGAATACCAACCAAATTAAGCACTATTTTAATCGAACGGTGGTATACTAAAAAAGTTAATTTTTAGGAGGTAATATAATTTGAACTATAAAATGATTGTTTTGGATATCGATGACACCCTTTTAACGGATCAACATGTTATTTCGCAAAAAACGAAGGAAGCTTTACTCAAAGCTCAAGATATGGGTGTAAAAGTAGTGTTAGCTTCCGGTAGACCAACCTTTGCTATGCATAAGTTAGCTGAGGAACTATTACTACATGATTATGGTAGCTATGTCCTATCATTTAACGGAGGAATCATTACTGACTATCGAACAAAAAATAATGTTTATGAATGTACGCTAACAAAAGAGCAAGCACATGAACTTTATGAGATTAGTAAGAAACATAATGTCTTCGTTCATACATATGTTGAAAATGATATTATTACAGAAAAAGGGAATCAATATACTGATATCGAAGGCCAGCTCACAGGCATGCCTATTAAAGAAGTAAGTAGCTTTACTGAGCATGTTCAAAATGACGTTGTAAAATTGTTAATGTTGGAGGATCCAGAAAAATTAGCTCAAGTTGAAAAAATACTTCAAAAAGAGCTGGAAGGTAAAATTAGTGTCATGCGCTCAAAGCCATTCTTTTTAGAACTAACGAACAGTGAAGTAGATAAAGGGAAAAGTCTAAATCACTTAATTCAAATTTTAGGAATTCGACAAGACGAAGTAATCGCTGTAGGAGATGGATATAATGACCTACCGATGATTAAATTTGCTGGGCTAGGCGTTGCGATGGGAAATGCTCCTGAAGAAATTAAGCAACAGGCAGATTATGTCACTTCTACAAATAATGAAGATGGTGTCGCTAAAGTTGTTGAAAAGTTTATATTGAGTAATAATTAATAAACACGAAAGGGCTGTCTATTCGGACAACCCTTCTTTAAATCTCATTTATTGATTACTCTACTGTCCAGTCAATCGGTTCAGTTTGAAGTTCTACTAGTTTTTGGTTAATTTGTGAAAATGGTTTACTTCCAAAGAATCCTCTACTAGCTGACAATGGACTTGGATGATGTGATTTTAATATTACGTGTTGGTTACTCGTAATCAATTCTTCTTTAGCTTGAGCATTTTTACCCCATAAAACAAAAATAATCGGACGATCTTGCTTATTTAACTCGGATAAGATCGTATTCGTAAAAAGTTCCCATCCTTTATTTTTGTGGGAATTTGGTTCCCCTTCCCGAACAGTTAAAACAGTATTTAATAATAAGATCCCCTGCTTCGCCCACTTAATTAAATAACCGCTCGTTGGTATTTCTAACCCTAAATCGCTATTTAACTCTTTATAAATATTTCTTAAAGAAGGAGGTATTTTTACTCCCGGTAATACTGAAAAACTTAACCCATGCGCTTGACCTGGCTGATGATAAGGATCTTGTCCAATAATCACAACTTTACAATCTTCATATGAACACTCGTTTAAAGCCTGAAATAAATGCTCTTTGGCAGGGTATATTGTTTGTTCCTTGTATTCTTTTTCAAGAAATTGCAATAAATCTTTAAAATACGGTTTTTCAAACTCTGGTTTTAATTTTTCTCTCCAATTTGATGATAGTTGAAGCAATGAAATACCACCTTTCCTGACGAAATTTCCCGAGAAATAGCTCTATTTTGTTGTTTCTTGTCGTTGTTCGCGGGTTTTAATAGATTACTTGAATTAGCAAAATTGCGATGATGATTTGAAAACCTACGATGCTTAATGCATAAAGTGAAAGGGACTTCCCTTGTTTAATGATCATTTTTAGATTTACATTTAAACCTATTGCGGCAAGTGCAATAATTTCAAATAAGTGACTGGTCTTATTTGAAATATTCGCAGCCCAACCTGGTAGCAATCCTAAACTATAAAAGACACAAAGTATGACAAATCCAATTACATACCAAGGAAATTGGATTTTTACTTTTTCAATAGATTCCTCTTCTATGTGTCTTCTTTTTATAGTAGATAAGCTAAAAACTACAAAAACTAAAAAAACTACTCGAATCAGTTTAAATAAAGTGGCATAATTCTTTACTTCATCATTCACTAAACTACCACTAGCAACTACTTGTCCCACTGATTGTAATGTACTTCCGATAAGTGCAGAGGTCGGCAATGTTTCTGAGTGATATAATACAGATGCTATTAAAGGCATAATAAACATTAAGATTGTTCCCATCATATTTACAAGTGTGACAGCCAGTCCCTTTTCTTCTTGCGTGGCTTGTATAGCTGGGGCTGTTGCGCCAATTGCTGATGAACCGCAAACTGCATTTCCACTTGCCATTAAATAGCTAAAATTCAAACCAAAACCTAATTTTTCGCCTAACCAAATCGTAAAAATGATGACTAAACACATTTGTGTCACGATTAACAAAATTCCTTTTAATCCTAGTAGGCTAATCATTTGAATGCTGATCGTTGCTCCTAATAAAAATATTGAGACCTCTAATAATTTACTTTCTGCAAACTTTCTACCGACTTCAAAATAAGAATTTAAGTGTACTGTATTACCGACAATCAACCCGATTAATATTGAAAATGTTGCTGCTCCAACCGGCAATATATAAGAAAGTGATTCACTAATAAGTGCAATTAAAAGGCAAAGAACTACCCCCGGAATAGCTTTATAAATATTCCCCATTTTATTCTCCAAGCTTTCATAAAAATAATATTCTATCTATGAATATTATGTAACGAAAAAAGAAATTCGACAAGATTCTTGTCGAATTTCCAAATTTATCAAATCGTAAAATTTAATTTTCATCATAGCTTGAAGCCTCAATAATGTATTGGGGTCTTCTTTTGGTTTCGTAATAGATCTTTCCTAAATATTCGCCTAAAACTCCAATCATCAAGATTTGAACTCCGCCAAATAACATAATGAAATTGGAAATGGTATATAAACCAGGAATTCTAATCCCAACTAAAAGAACTTTAAAGCTCATCATAAAAAAGATTACAATACTTATACCAATTAATAGTAATCCGACTTTCGTTAACAACCTCAATGGTCTTGTATTAAAGCACAGTATATATTCAATGGATCTTTTTATCGAATCTAGTCTTTTTACTTCTGACTCTTTGTTAATGATTCTTGATGTTATTTCATACTCAATCGTTTTTATTTTGTAACCAATCCAGTTAAAAATACCTTTTGAATAGCGGTTTGATTCAGGCATGCTTAAAATTGCATTTACTACTTTTCTGCTTAACAAACGAAAGTCTGATTCGTTATGCAAAATATCAGGGTCCACAAATTTTTTAATAAACTTCTCAAAAATGCCTTTTTTTGCTTTTTTTAGAACTGAATTCTCTATTTTTTTCGATGCAACTACATGGTTATATCCCTTTTTGTATTCATCCATCATCTCTAAAATAACATTCGGTGGATGTACAAAGTTTCCATCCATTAGGATGACTACATCGCCTTTTGCATGTTCAAGTCCAGCACAAATTGCTCCCTCTCTTCCAAAACGGCGAGTAAACGAGATATATTTTAAATGACTGCTATGATTTGCAACGACTTGAAGTGCTAGTAGTGTATCATCATCACTTCCGTCGTTTATATAAATAATTTCATAATCTTCTTTAAGTAACTTTACTGTATTTGATAAATTAACGTGAAATCTCTCAAAATTTTCTCCATTGTTATAGCAATATACAACAACTGATAATATCATACAAAACACCTACTTCTCCTAAAGCTATTAAGATATAACTTTTATCTATGTTATAGCACTTGGCAAAACAGTTCAATGATTTTTATATGAATTTATTTTTTCAAATGACTAATGGATGAGTCTACTCTTCTTGGAAAGATCCGCAATTTTACTTGCTCTTTTATTAATAGTTGCTTTAAGAACTACCCCCACTATGATTGCAATAATGACAAAAAGAACTAGTATTGGAAGGTCCTTATAAATGGTTTCCCAAACGATCCCACCAGTCGCCTCCCTTAATAAGCTTAATGCATAGGTAAAAGGTAGAAACGGATTTATTTTTTGGAAAAATGGTGGAGTTACTTGAATCGGATAAACTCCTCCCGCTCCAGATATTTGGAGAACCAAAAAGATAATACCGATGCCTTTCCCGATATTACCGAAAACTGAAACAAGCGTATAAACAATAAACGTAAATACAATGCTAATCAATAGTGCAAATAAGATAAAATAACCTTTACTTGCTGCATAAGTTCCTAGTATTAGGAAGTTACCGGTAGTCACTACTAATGTCTGTAATACTCCAATAGTTATAAAGGTCAATAGTCTTCCAAAATAAACTTCTCTACTTTTATATGGTTTTTCTTCATGAACTTCAGTAGTTAATAACGATACCATTAATAAAGCTCCTACCCATAACGACAAGGTTGTATAAAAAGGAGTCAAGCCTGTGCCATAATTCGGTATCGGAAACATTCGCTCCTTTTTTATTGCGATTGGGCTGGAATAAAAGTCGCTTACCTTTTCGATATCTGTTCGTAGAAAATTTATTAAATCCTCGATGCTTCCTTTTTCTTTAGCCTTTCTAATCTCATTCGCTATTTTTTTTATTTTCGCTTCAATCATTGGTAACTCATTTACTAATTGTTGTATATCACCCTTTTTGGTAGCTAATAAATTTGATGTGTCCTGGAGTACACCTTTTATTGTAGGTATACTCGTTTTTGCATCAGCCAAAACAGTCTGGGTATTTTTTAATGATTCATTCACTAATCTTGAAGCTTCCCTTATTTTTGGCGCTAAATCTTGATCAAAATTTCCAGTTAGATTGTTTATTTTGTTATTTATACTTGCCGCTCTCTCATTCATTTTTTGAAGTAAATCATTCGGTACACCGTTTCCACTTTGTATTGCACTTTTTAATTGAGCATTCTCATTCTGAATCATCATTAAATCTGATTCTAAATCTTTTAATGAACTTACATCTTTAGTAAAATCTGATTTAGTACCTAAGCTATTAAACGATTGAAGAACTTGATTTAAAGAAGTAACCATATTTCTTGAATTCGGTAGTACCTTTCCGATATCATTCGATAGCCTCATGGATTCGTCTTGACTAATCGTTTGATTCTGTAATTGTGATAAAGTACTTTGTATAACAACAGACTGGTTCTGGAGTAGGTTAAGTGTCTCTTTAATAAAAGGAGTTGAATCTTGAATTGCTTTGTTAATTTGATTAAAAAACCCACTTAAGCTAGCAGTTAATTTTTCACCATTTGCTACGATGTTATTAATCAATTCCATATCTTTTTTTGTAGTTTGAATAATACTTTGTACTTTTTTATAGTCATTTAAGGCTGTATTCACAGTTGTCTTTATTTCGGGTAAATCTTTTTCAAGCTTAAAAACCATTTGCTCAAATTTTTTTATTTCAGGTAAATTTGCTTGTAAATCTATTCCTATTTTATTAAATTCCTGCAATACTTCCTTACTTACGGTCTTTTCAAATTTCTTTGTAATCTCACTCGCAATACCGGTTGCACCTTTTTCAGTATATTTAGGCGCAACAATATTTAGTTTTTCGTTAACTTGATAAACTAGTACAGGTTTTTGAGGATGATCTGTTAAAACTGTGCTAATTTTAGTTGAAAAATCATTCGGAATTAAAATACTAGCGTAATATTTTCCTTGTTTAACGCCTTCATTTGCGACTTTTTTACTTGTAAATCTCCAGCCTAAAGAAGGATTTTGTTTTAAAGAATGTATTACTTCGTTACCGATATTAATTTTATTGTTTAAAACAGTAGCACCACGATCCTCATTTACTATTGCAATTTTTAAACCCTTTGTATTGCCGTACGGATCCCAAGAAGACTTTATGTTAAACCATGCATACATTGAGGGCATGATAATTAAACCAATGATAATCATCAATGCAGCCCAATTTGTTACAACTCGCTTTACATCACGAAAATAGATTTCAAATATTGAAGTCACCTATAACTCACCTAATCTTAATTTTTAAATAGTATGCAATAAATAATGCCTAACTATTCTTAAAGGCAAGAATGGGAGTCGGGATAAGAAAAGGTAAAATAAAAAAGACTTTCACTAAAATTAGCGAAAGTCTTTTCTGATCAAATACTTTATTTTACTTTATTTCATCTACATTATTCATTTTCTAGTTTCTGCCCTTACTCCCATCTAAATGTACGTGCAGCGATTAAGAAGCTTACGACCATCCAGACACATAACCAACCGAAATCTGGAAGTAAATCACCAAATGATGCTCCGACATTCATGATGTCACGCATTGCGGTTGATAAATGCGTAATTGGAATTGTCTTTATAATCGGTTGTAAATATTCGGGCATATTATTTACAGGGAAAAATACTCCACCTAAAAACATTAGTGGGAACGATATGAAGCCTGCAATTGGTCCAGCACTTTCTGGACTTTTCGCTAAACTTGCTATAATAAATCCAATGCTCATAAATGTTAATGTACCTAATACTACTAACAATACTACTAATAGGAATGATCCTCGAATACTTACGTCGAATCCGAAGTAGCCAATTAAAATTGTTAAGATGGCTTGTAAACTATTCAATATTAGCCTTGCTGTAATTTGCGCGGCAATAAAGGTTGAAGCTCTTAATGTGGTGCCTTGCATTCGTCTTAGAACGCCTCGTTCTCTCCAAGAGGCGATTTGGCCAGCGACACCATTCATATTATTATTCATGATTTGCATTGCAATAATTCCAGGCACTAAAAAGTCTAAATATGAAAGAGTAATACCAGCTACACCTTTAAAGTCTGTTACGATTTTAGGTGTATATCCTGCCATTTGTTTACTAGCGGCATCAACATATGCTGTGATTGTTGCTATTCCACCTTGAAGCTGGCCTGCATTACTTTCATTATAAAGTACTTTTATTTGTGCAGGAGCGGATTGTTGTTTAGTTGTAACTTGATTTTGAAATCCTTTTTTAATGACGATTACAAAATCGGTTTTACCATCAGATAATAATTTCTTAGATTTTAATTCATTTGTTTTTTTATGAATTTTAAGTGACTTTTGTTTCTCTAAAACAGTTGTAATTTGTTTACTAACTTGAGTGTTGTCATAATCAATTAGGTTTACTGAATAACTAGTTGTATTCCCATCGTTAAACATTAAACCGAAAATAATCATAAAGAAAAAAGGAAATAATAGTGTCCAAATTAGTGCTTGACGATTACGTACATAAATCCGGAGTTGCGCTAAAGTCAATTGATAATAAGCCTTCATTCTTCACGTAACCCCCTTCCAGTCATATGTAAGAATACGTCCTCAAGAGTCGCAGATCTAGTCGATAAATCCGAAATCGTCATATCTTGTTCTTTTGTATACTCAAGTAAAGCCATTAATGAAGCTTGTAAGTTACGTGTATACAATGTTACGAAATCATGGTTAATCACGACATTCATTACATTGTCTAAGTGTGCGAATTTTTCTTCTTGCTCTGGTACTTTTGTCCTAAATTCAATCGCACTCTCTGCAGAAATTGAACTAACTAGATTATTTGGTGTATCTAATGCAATTAATTTACCTTTATCCATGATACCAATGCGATCTGCTAGTACATGAGCCTCATCCATATAGTGGGTTGATAAAACGACTGTTTTACCTCGTTCTTTTAGTTTTAAGATGATATCCCACAACGTTCTACGAGCTTGTGGGTCAAGTCCTGTAGTTGGCTCATCTAAAAATATGATTTGAGGATCATGAATTAATGCTAATGCAATCGCTAATCGCTGCTTTTGTCCTCCTGATAATCCTTTTACTAGACTATTTTGTTTTTCAGATAAAAGCATTTCATCGATCAACGGTTGAATCGGGATATGACTTGGATAAAAGCTTGCGTACATTTCAATGATTTCTTTTACTTTTAACAGTTCAAATAATGATGTTGATTGGAGTTGAATTCCAATCTCTTGTTTGATTTTATACGAGTCTTTACCAATTACATGCCCTGCAATTGTAGCCGTACCTTCATCTGGTTTTCTTAATCCTACAAGCATTTCCATTGTCGTTGATTTACCAGCTCCATTTGGTCCGAGTAATCCAAATACTTCACCTTTTTCAACTTCAAAACTAATTCCATTTACAGCGTAAAAATCTCCATATCTCTTTTTAAGATTTTCAACTTTAATAATTGAACCCATTGTTTTTCCTTCACCTCGACTAATGAAATGATTATTTAAAAAGTTTACTATCATTTTTAATTCAGCCTGCTAAGTATATAATGTAAAACTTACTATATTTGTCGAAAGAACTGGTTATTAATAATTTTTAATAAAAATTTACATTTTTTACCAACGCATATTATTCAATACTACACCTAATATCAAAATTAATTTGTTGCATTTATGAAATATTCATTTACATTTTATAACTTGTTTGTAACGTCCATGTTGTCACTTTGTAATACTCATCGGTTACAATATGTTGGACATTATTTTTAAAAAATTGGCTATGGTTTGAAGTTTTTTCTCTTTAAGCGAGCCATAAAAACAAGGTGATAAAATGAAAATAGAACGTGAAAAATGGTTGGATGTTGCCAAAATGATCGGCATCTTTTTGGTTGTTTATGGTCATTCTACAGAAGGTCCGAATTCTATTACATTTATTTACTGGTTCCATATGCCTCTATTTTTTATGATTAGTGGCTACTTATTTAAACCGGTCAATTCAATTAATGAACTCAAATTTTTTATAAAAAAACTAACATGTAGATTGCTTGTACCTTACTGTACGTATTTGGTTTTATTTAGTTTATATAACATGACAATTGAGATAATAGACGGAACCATTAACCAATCAAATTTATCAAAAGAAGTCCTTTCATTGTTAATTGGTGGTAGATTTATTACTGGAGTCCATGGCGTATTTTGGTATGTTACATGTTTATTTATTACTCAAATATTATTTACGTTAATCTGTTTATACTTTAAAAAGAATAGTACCCGTCTATTCATCGTAATTGCTTGCTACTTGCTTGCACATTTTGAAACAATTAAATTAATTCCACAAATTGGTAAAAATACCTTTAATCAAATTTCGATTCCGTGGAATATGGATGTTGCTCTACTAGCTATTTTCTTTTTAGGGTTAGGATTCTTTACAAAAAAATTGATAGCATCCATTTCTAACTTCCTTGGAATATTTTGTATTGCGCTTAGCATCTTTTATATGACCTTATATGAAATGAATAAATTAGACTACCATCTAAGCCTTAAATATTTAAGATATAACCATTTATTTTTAGATGCCTTAATTCCAATAACAATGACGATTGCCGTACTTTATTTATGTCAAAAGTTAGCAAAACTACAATTTATCCAGCCTTGCACAATTTTTGGTAAAGAATCATTAACAATCATGTACATCCACATTTTTGCGAATGCTGTTTTTTCACAGTTTTTCGATTATGGACCGTTATTGTACACATTGATTGGTTTAACTGTGCCTATGATTGCGAAGAAATTTATTATTGAATCACAACCTACTATAAAACCATTGTTCATTGGTTTAAATGTAAAGCGAAAGCAACATTTAAAAGTAAGAACTGCATAAAAAAAATAGCCCTAGGGGCTATTTTTTTATTTTAATGTAGCAACAGCTGCATCTGAACCTCTTTGAATTGAGCCAGTTGCTGTAACTTTAATATTTTCTAGCGCATCTCCTCCATTTGTAAAAATAACTGGAGTAATTGTGCTTTTTGCATTTTCTTTTATATAGTCAATGTTGAATGTTAATAAATGATCTCCAGCATTAACTTTTTGTCCTTCTGTTATGTGAGCATCGAAACCTTCACCATTTAGTTTAACTGTTTCTAGTCCAACATGAATTAAGATTTCAACACCTTCATTTGAACGGATTCCAATAGCGTGTTTCGTATGAAATACTTGTACGATTTCTCCATCAAAAGGAGCTACTACAACACCTTCTGAAGGTGTAATAGCAAATCCATCACCCATCATTTTTTCTGCAAATACAGGATCTGGTACTTCAGATAGTGGATGTATTTCTCCAGTTAATGGCGCTTTAATGACAACATCCTTAGTTGCTACAGGAGCAGATCCTTGTTGTTGTTCTTCCTCTAAACCGAACATTTTTTTTAATTTGTTAAACATAATACTCACCTTTTCTTTAATTTAGATTCCAGTCTTATCATTATCTTTTCAGAAAAAATAATACTAATTATCCTAACAGAAAAAATACTTTTATGCTAAAGAAAAGATGAACTTTTATTGAATTATTAACAAAACTGTATCATTTTTACAATAATAGACATAAAAAACCTCTAATGGTTCATTAATTAGTTAGTTCTAAAAATTGGTTATACATATGATAAAATGATGTTGCATAAATATTTGTGCGATACAAATTAATAGATAGGAGCGATTAGATGACTGAAATGGTTCCATTAGTTTTCTCACTTCAAAACAAAAAAATTACGATCATCGGCGGAGGAAAAATCGCTTTTCGAAAAGCAAAAGCATTTATAAGAAGTGGTGCTACGATTACGATTATTAGCCCTCAACTATGTGATGAATTTAAACAGTTACCTACAATAAAATGGCTAAATAAGTATTTTGAAAAAGCTGATCTAACTGGAGCTCACATTGTTATTGCAGCTACTGACGATAAAAATATAAATAAATTCGTCAAAGATTGTACATCAGATTTCCAATGGTTTAATGATGTAAGTGATCAAAATAATAGTGATTTCCATACACCGGCAGTGGTTCGTAGAGGAGACCTTATTGTGTCAGTCTCAACTTCAGGTAAAAGTCCAGTCCTATCCAAAAAGATAAAAAAGGAACTGGACACTTATTTTGACGATCATTATAGTAATGTCGTGGACGAATATGCTATTGAACGAAAAAAACCAGTCATAGAGTAAACTCATATGACTGGTTAGAAGTGCAGGGTCTTTAGCCTTTATTGTTTTTTCAGCTTTGCTAAGGCTTCTGCAAATGGGTTATTAAATGGTTCATCATCTTGTTTGTTCTGTTGCTTCAAATATTTTTGAACGTCTTTTTTAGAAACTTTACTATTTTTTTCTTTCGAACGTCGATCTTTAAAAGTAGAAAGTTTTTCTCTATGTCCACATGCACATGCAAAAATTTGACCTTCTCCTTCGCCTCTTAGCTCTAAACGTTTGAAGCAATTAGGACATCTCGCGTTAGTAGATTGAGAAATTGTTTTACGATGACCACATTCCCTGTCCTGGCAAACTAACATTTTTCCACGTTTACCGTTTACTTCTAACATAAGCTTTCCGCAGTCGGGACATTTAGTGCTAGTCATGTTATCATGCTTAAATTTTTGTTCAGTTTGTTTTATTTCTTTCACAGCATCTGAAGAAAAACTAATCATTTCACTCATAAATTTTGATTTAGCTAATTTACCTTTGGAGATGGCTTGAAGCTTCTGCTCCCACTCGGCTGTTAGGGCTGGTGACTTCAAGGCTTCTGGAACAAGGTTTAATAATTGTTTGCCTTTATTTGTGATGAAAATATCTTTTGCCTTTTTTTCAATTAAAAAGCTACTGAAAAGTTTTTCAATAATATCCGCTCTTGTTGCAACTGTTCCCAATCCGCCTGTTTCGCCTATTGTCTTCTTTAAATCATTACTATTACCAGACATAAAATGGACTGGGTTTTCCATTGCACTTAAAAGTGTTGCTTCATTAAAGTATGCTGGTGGTTTCGTATGCCCTTTAGTTTCAATAACTTTAGCTATTTCAAAACGCTCATTTTCTTTAATAATTGGTAATCGTTGATCCTCTGTACTCTCAAGATCATCTTCGTCTTTAAAGACTTCTTTCCAACCCAGTGAAATAACCCTTTTACCTTTCGCAACAAATACCTCGTTATCAATTTCTGCGATAACTTTTTCTTGTTCATATACGTACGGAGGTAGTAAGACTGCTAAAAATCTTCTTACGATAAGATCATATATTTTAAATTCTTTTGAAGAAAGTTCATTTATTATAGGTGCCTGCTCTGTTGGTATAATCGCATGATGATCTGAAACCTTATTGTCATCTACAAATGACTTATTTACTTTAATCGGTTGATTCGTTAACTTCATAATGATTTTTCCATAAGGTTTTATGTTACATGCTAATAAACGTTCTTTTAATGTATCAACTAAATCTGATGATAAGTATCTAGAATCAGTTCGTGGATACGTAACAACTTTATGGTGCTCATATAGCTTTTGCATGATGGATAATGTCTCTTTAGGTGAAAAGTTGAATCTTTTATTCGCTTCTCTTTGGAGTTCAGTTAAATCATAAAGCTGCGGAGCAAAAGATTTTTTTTCAGCAGTCGAAACTTCCTTAATCTTTAGCTGTTTTCCTTTTATCGCTCCAATAATTTTTTGTAATTCACCAGTCGTTTTAATTTTTTGGTCATTCGACTTACGATTTTGCCACGTAAAAGTTACATTATTTGCTAATACTTGTAACCCATAATAAGTTTGTTGCTTAAATTCTTTTATTTCCTTTTCACGCTCTAAAATCATCGAAAGTGTCGGAGTTTGAACCCTACCGCATGAAAGTTGAGCATTATGCTTACAAGTAAGTGCTCTTGTTGCATTAATCCCCACGATCCAATCTGCCTCAGCTCTTGCTACAGCAGAAAGATATAGATTTTCATATTCCTTACCACTACGTAAATTTTCAAAGCCTTTTTTTACTGCCTGATCAGTTGCAGAAGAAATCCACAGTCTTTTAATTGGTTTATTAACCTTTGCCAATTGAAGTATCCATCTCGCAACAAGCTCACCTTCTCGCCCTGCATCTGTTGCAATAACGATATCTGAAACATCTTTTCTTAATAATTGAGTTTTTACAGCTTGAAACTGCTTGCCTGTCTTTTTAATAACAACAAGCTTTAATTTATCTGGAATCATTGGTAAATCTTCTAAATTCCATGACTTATATTTATTATCATATCCCTCTGGATCAGCCAAAGTCACAAGATGCCCTAATGCCCAGGTCACAATATACTTTTTACCTTCTAAAAAACCGTTACCCTTTTGATTGCACCCTAGCACTTTAGCTATATCTCTAGCAACTGAAGGCTTTTCCGCTAATACTACTGTTTTGCTCATATCATACTCCTTAGTTTATTTACAATTTTCTTATTAACTAACTTTAACATTAAGAACAGGGGAAAGGGAAGTGAACTGAATATAATCAAGGAAAACCTAAATTACAGGATTAGAGAGTGAGAACAAGCTATATTAATATAACATTTTAATATTACATTAATTCTACAAAATTTTCTATTTTCTCTTTTATTCTACCTAATTTTACTATATTCCCTGTTCTTCCTGTTTTTTCAACAAATGTTCTTTTTTTGCTGAAAATTGACGTTTTATTTTACTAAGAAAACAAAGGTATTCACTCTCCATATGGCAAATTTAGTAATTAATTCCATATATAAGGAGAGAGACAATGATTAATAAGATTGTATCTGTAATTTTAGGGGTATTTTTAGTACTATTACCCACAGCCAACGCGACTTCTTTTTCACAAAGTTTTAGTGATGATGAATTATCAAATTATATAGATAATCTAAATTTAAACACTACTGAAGCCACATTTGGACAATCTATTGAAGTTGGATTAACGACTAAAGAACATTTCAACAATGTAACTCTCACATTTAAAAACGGGACTAATTTGACGGAAGTTTTACTAAAAAACCTATCGTCTTCAGATCTTTACTATGCTGGAAAAATTGGTGTTACAGCTTCTTTTATAAAAGGTACTTATCAACTAAGTTCAGTTACTCTAGATGATCAAACTCTAACCGTTTCAGACCAGACGATTAAATTTATGATTAAAGATTTACCAACTCCAAAAATTAACCCAATTACAAATAAATCTACATCCATTACAGGAGCCTTTTTAGCAAACAGTAGCGTCCAAATTTTCAACAATAATAAACTTGTAATCACTGTACAAACGGATGCAAAAGGTAATTTTCAATTCAATACTAAACCTCTAAAAGAATTTACTAAAATAAATGCAGTTGGTGTTTCAATTGGATTAAAAAGTAAAACTGCTACATCATATGTTTCAGATGTAATCGCACCTTCCATCACTTCCATACCTTCAATATCAGATCAATCACAAAGCATATCAGGTAAATCGGAACCGAATGCTGATATTCTCGTTTACTTAAACAAGAAAGTATTAGCAAAAGGTAAAGTTAACTCAGCAGGTAAGTTTACTATTAAAATGGCGAAGCAAAAGGCAAACACAGTTCTTCAAGTCGTTGCAGTTGATAAGAGTAAAAACCAAAGTAAACCTGTTTCAATTCGTGTGTTAGATCGTACTGCACCATCAGTACCTACAATCCAAACGGTTAAAGAAAATGCCACTGTCATTAGTGGAAAAACAGAACCTAATGCTTCCGTTAAACTATATCTAGGCGGTAAATATACAGCTAAAACGGCTGCAACAAAGAATGGTAGTTATACTTTTAAGGTCAGTAAATTAAAAGTATTTACTCCTATAAAGGTACAATCAATTGATGCTGCTGGAAATCAAAGTAAGCCTTCATTTACTGAGGCAAAGAGCTCCCAACCTCTTTCGAATGGGCAGCTAATTATTGTTAATACAAAAACAAATAAACTTTCATATTATAACAAGGGAAAACTAGTAAAAACATTTAGTGTAGCAACAGGAAAAGCCTCCTCGCCTACACCTACTGGAAAGTTTAAAATCTTAAACAAGATTAAAAATAGACCTTGGTATAAGGAAAATATTCCTGGCGGAGCTCCAAATAATCCACTAGGTAAAAGATGGATGGGCTTAAGTATGGGTAGTTCCCCTGGAAACTCATATGGAATACACGGAAATGCTAATGAGAGCTCAATTGGTAAATCAGTTAGTCACGGCTGTATTCGAATGCATAACAGTGAGATTGAATGGTTATTCGATCAAATAAATGTTGGGACGACAGTTATAATTGCAAAATCTTCTAGTACAAATGGGCAGATTGCTCACTCATATGGAATAGCGATCGCGTAAAAAGCAAACCTTCCCGGTTTGCTTTTTTTATAGTTTAATAGATTGTTCTTTCGTTTTTCTAATAGCATTCTTTTCACTTTTCACTGATAATATTTAGTAAAAAGGAAATAGTTAGAAAGGGGTAATTTTATTTTGAAGAGGTATCTACCTATACTTATTTTGTTTTTTGGTATTCTCTATATCTTTTTTATTCCTTCAGAGCCTGTAAGCATAAAAATACTATTTAAGCTTATTCCAATGGTGTTGATTATTAGTTATGCCTTTTCACAAATTCCTTATCAATCAACTAAATATCGCGCTCTTATACTTTTAGGACTTATTTTTTGTATGATTGGTGACGGAACGTTAATTTGGTTTGTTGTCGGTTTAAGTGCTTTTCTAATTGGGCATTTGTTTTACGCAGCTGGTTTTATATCAGGATGGAGATTTTCAATTTATCGTGTACTATCAATTATTCCAATTGCAATTTATGCGTTTTTTCTATGCTCTAATTTAGTAAGCTCTTTAAACGAAAGTGGTCAGGAAAATTTAGTTATTCCGGTAATAGCCTATTCAGTAGCCATTTCAATGATGGTATTTACAGCCATAATGACTGGAAACAAATGGGGTATTTTGGGGAGCCTATTATTTATCATCTCAGATTCGATCTTATCGTGGGACCTATTTGTAGAAAGCGTTAAATTTGGTCACGAATTAATCATGATCACCTATTACTCAGCACAGTTTTTAATCGCTAAAAGCATTTTAAATAGAAATAGAGTTGCGTAATATTTTACTTTCAAATAAAGAAAACTCACCGATTGGCGAGCTTTAAAGTGAAGACAGAGGTGTAGTTGCACTTATACATAATTCCTAAAATTTGCAACTACGTCGAGCCCTCTTCGTCGCTGCAAATTTATACTTTCCTAATGTGCAAAGAAAGAACTACAATATAAATATAGCCTCTTTTCACTAAAAACAAAAATGAAAGCGCATTACATACGGATTATGAAATGTAAAAAAGGAGATTTTCATATGAAAAATGAGTTAATTAATCGTTTAATTAGTTATGCAAAAGTTGATACACAATCAAATGCAAGTAGTGAAACATGCCCTTCTACACCTGGCCAATTAACTTTGGGCCGCATGCTAGTGGAAGAGTTAAACAAAATTGGATTAGTTGACGTAACAATGGATGACAATGGTTATGTAATGGCTACACTTCCGGCAAATTCTGACAAAGATATTCCGACAATTGGATTTTTAGCACATTTAGACACGGCGACAGACTTTACGGGAAAAAATGTTAACCCTCAGCTAGTTGAAAACTATGATGGAAATGACATCGTTTTAAATGAAAGTTTAAATGTTGTATTATCTCCAAGTCATTCGCCAGAGTTAACTAAATATGTAGGTCATACATTAATGACTACTGATGGGACAACATTACTTGGTGCAGATAATAAGGCTGGAATCGCTGAAATTATGACTGCGATGGAGTATTTAGTTCAACACCCTGAAATCAAACACGGCAAAATAAGAGTTGCATTTACACCAGATGAAGAGATCGGTAGAGGCCCACATAAATTTGATGTAAAAGCATTTGATGCTAAATATGCATACACAATGGACGGTGGTCCACTAGGAGAGCTTCAATACGAGAGCTTTAATGCTGCAGGTGCAATGATTACAGTAAAAGGTAAAAATGTGCACCCAGGTACTGCTAAAGGTAAAATGATAAATTCTATGAAAATTGCCATGGAAATAAATAATTTATTACCTGTAGAAGAAGCGCCAGAATCAACTGAAGGTTACGAAGGCTTTTATCATCTAGTATCAATTGAAGGTGATGTAGAACTAACAAAAATGCATTACATTATTAGAGATCATGATAAAACAAAATTTGCTAATCGAAAAGAGACATTGTCGAATATTGTAAATCAATTAAAAGAAACACATGGTGAAAACAGCATTATTTTAGAGTTAAAAGACCAATACTATAATATGGGTGAGAAAATCTTACCTGTTAAAGAGGTTGTTGATATTGCTCACGAAGCAATGACAAACCTAGAAATTACACCAATTGTAGAACCAATTCGTGGGGGTACAGATGGCTCTCAGCTTTCATATATGGGACTACCTACTCCAAATATTTTTACAGGTGGAGAAAACTACCACGGCAAATTTGAATACATTTCAACCGACAATATGGTTAAAGCAACGAATGTTATGATTGAATTGATTAAATTATATGAACAAAAAGCAACTTCAAAGTAAAAAAGTAGGACTGACATCTATCTGTCAGTCCATTTTTTTACTTAATTTTACGAATGAATACGACCTTTAAATAGTTACCCTCTTTAAACTGTTTAGTTGTTTTAAAATCATTAGGTAGGCTGAATTCTTCCATTAATTTATATTGCCCGCCTAATTCTTTAAATGCTGTGTCAATAAACCCTTTAAATTTATTCATTCCAAAAGTACTACAGTTTGTTGAAGCAACAATTACACCATCATTTTCTGTAATCGTAATCGCTTCTTTCAACAGGTTCTTATAGTCTTTTTCGGCACTAAAAGTATGTTTTTTAGATCTTGCAAAGCTAGGTGGATCTAAAATAACCATATCAAATGAAAGGTTCTTTTTAACTGCATATTTAAAGTAATGAAATACATCCTCAACGACTATGCTCTGTGTAGCAGGGTCAATTCCATTAATTTTAAATTGTTCTTTTGTTTTATCTAGGCTCCGATTTGCTAAGTCAACACTAGTAGTCTTACTTGCCCCTCCAACAGCTGCAAAGACTGAGAATGCCCCTGTATAAGAGAAAGTATTTAAAACTGTTTTATCGTAAGCATATTTATCTCTAATTAGTTTTCTAACTTCACGTTGATCCAAAAATACGCCTACCATTGCGCCATCATTTAAATAAATAGCGAAATTAACTCCATTTTCCTTTACGATAATAGGAAATTGACCTCTTTCCCCCATCACAAAATCATCTTCTTCAATATACTGACCTTTTGTATCAAAGCGCTTTTTCTGATAAATCCCTTTGAATTCGACAATATTCTTTATTGCTTGAATAACCCAATCTTTGAATTGATAGATTCCTTCGCTATACCAACTAATCAAATAAAATCCATCAAAAAAATCAATTGTTAACCCACCAATCCCATCGCCTTCTCCATTAAATACTCTAAATGCTGTCGTATCAGAGCTATTGTAAAAATGTTGGCGGTCTTCAATTGCTTGTTTAATTTTATCTTCAAAGAACTTAGGTCCAATCTTTTCATGCTCCTTCAGGCTAAGAATCCAACCTAAACCTTTATTTTGCTTTCCATAGTAACCCTTTCCAATAAAACCATTGCGTTCATCAACTAGTTTAATCATTGTTCCTTCATTACTGAAATCTTTACTATTCACGATCGATTCTTTTGAAATTAGTGGATACCCGTTTTTATAATCTTTTACAAACTTTTGTTTAATTTTCAGATTCATTTCTTTATCCATAAGCCCATCCATTCATTCTCTTTTTTACTCATTATTTCCATAATCTATTATTATAGTGTGACCTGTTAGGCAAAACTGCAGATTTTGGTAATATATAATCTTTTTCGATGAAATAACAGCTGATACCATTTCGCGCACAACGCACTATCAAGTATTTTATTATAACATGACAAACAAACAAATTACTTATTCTCTCTTTCTAAGCAAGCATGATAATATTCTTTAAATTTGATGCATAAAATAATCTCTTTCAGTTAAAAGAATTAGTGATTTACTCTACTAGTTATTTTAATATTAATATCATGAATACCTTTTGATGTAGTTGTAAAAGTGGCAATACTAAAGTAAGCGCCAAATTATCTGGGTTAGAACAAATTCTTGTTCAAAGTGAAAGGGAATACATGATGGAAATTATTAATGAAACTATACAAATAGAGGACTTAAAAGAGAATAAGATAATAGGGAAACCGAAACTAACAAATTCAAAAATAATATTTAGAGGAAAAGGAAATCTTCTATATTGTGATAATGATAATGTTCATTTAGTAAATAGTAATATTGAGTTTAATGGAAATGACACAATTATTTTTCTTTGTAAAAACAGGTTTAATTATATACTCAATGCAATTGTTTACAATAATTCTGTATTATTTTTTGGAAGAGATAATTATTTTAACAACAAATTAAATGTAATTATTTCAGAACAAAAAAATGTTATCGTAGGAGAAGGGTGTTTAATTTCATTTGACTGTTGGTTTAGAACAGCAGACCCTCATCTAATTTATGATTCTTTCACGAAGAAAAGAGTTAATCCAAGTAAAAGCATTTATATTGGCGATCATGTTTGGATTGGTCAACATGCATTTATTTTAAAAGGAACTCAAATTGGTTCAGGCAGTATTATCGGAGGCATGTCATTAGTTAGTGGGAAAAAGATTGAATCTAATTCTTCATATGCGGGCAATCCGGTAAGAAAAATTGGCCATTCGATTTTTTATACTAGTGACAGTGTACATGCGTTTACAGAATCAGAAACACAAAGTCATGATGTTTTTGAGAGTGACGAATATATTTATTCATATAATCAGACTGAGATATTCCCATTCCCTTCAATCGAAAAATCACTAACAGAATTAACAAGGGTCTCAGAAAAACTTGATTTTATAAAAGAGAATTTGCAGATGAACCGAAACAAAAACCGCTTTTTCATCGGAAAACCTATTGCTAAGCAGAGTTTTATAGAAAGAATTAAAGAGAATATATATAAGTATTTAACGTTAAAGAAGTAAAGTCGAATGCTTCGTTTAATAAGAGAAAAGTAAAGATCAC
This sequence comes from Gottfriedia sp. NPDC057948, assembly GCF_042887255.1. Classification (NCBI taxonomy): domain Bacteria; kingdom Bacillati; phylum Bacillota; class Bacilli; order Caryophanales; family Bacillaceae; genus Gottfriedia; species Gottfriedia sp. NPDC057948. The sequence continues at coordinate 93,148 of NZ_JBHVPN010000002.1, read as the reverse complement.
AACAGTCAGGAACCTCAAAATAGAAATGTAAAATACAGAGTTATTTTCTTGGAAATAGCTCTTTCCTTCATGTTAATCTATCAACCAATTTTTCTTTATTTCTTTTTACATAATTATATGGAACTAACCACATAAGAATATTTTTTCCCCTTAAAAAACACCCTTAAAGTCGATGTATCCAAAACACAGGATTTCTTCTACATCAACTTTAAGGGGTGCAGTCTAAATTTAATAAGTCTTTAAATTCACTCATTAACCTGTTGAATTCTCCTAGCAAAATCAACAAATTTGAACTTATCAGGGCGATGTCTAGATTGACCGTATTGTAATAGAGAACCATCATCTAAATAGACGAAAGTATTTACAACTACTACCATATCATAGCCATCTAAATCTAAATATTTTTGGTCATCTTCTGTACAAGCTTGTACTACAATTTCTTTTTTCGCAAAGCCAATATTTAAGTGTAGAGTATTTTCTATATAGTCAAAAATTGACCCTTCGCAGATTGATCTTGAAAGTTTTTCGACATATGAACTATTGTAATACTCTTTGTCTAAAATTATTTTTTTCCCGTCGATTTTTCGAGCCCTAACTACTTTCCAAATAGCTGTTTGGTCATCTATTTCTAGTTGTTCTTTTATAAATTTACTAGGCCACTTCTTTTCAAGAATTTCTACAATCGTTTCTGCTTCTCTACCAATTTGGTTTGATAATTCTTTAAAACTAATTAAACCTGTTACTGGGAAATTTAATTTTGCAGTGTCTAAAATAAACGAACCTTTACCTTTGACTTTATTTATATAACCGTTTTGCTCAAGCATTTGTAATGATTTTCTAATTGTATCTCTAGAAACATCAAATTGCTCCATTAATGACTTTTCAGAAGGTATTTTACTACCAACAGTAAAAGCCCCTTTTTCAATCTGTTCAATTAACTTATGATAGATTGAAATATACTTTGCGTTCATTTTCATCACCTAGAAAAATTTTATTATATTCTCTCATTTTTCTCAAGAAGATAACAAATAGACTCATATGGGCGCAACGTTAATTCGGTTAAATTCTGACTTGAATCATTATAATTTGAAATTAATATTTGCTTGTTATATTCCTCAATAGCAATATCTTCTGGTAATTTAAAAAGAGTATCTTCACCATAAAAATTATTAACGACTAACAACATTTGATTATCCAGCTTACGAGTGTATGCAAAGATTTGTTCATGATTTAGTAATATAGAATCATACATACCTCTCGAAATAATGTCGAATTCTTTTCTTAAATTAATTAGTTTTTTATAATGATGAAACACTGAATCTTCATCAATTAGAGACTTTTCGACATTTATTTGTTCGTAATCTTTTCCTGTTGAAATCCAAGGTGTTCCAGTTGTGAATCCTGCATGTATTGAATCATTCCATTGCATAGGCGTACGAGAATTATCCCTTGATTTGCTCTTTAAAATGGCTAATATTTCTCTTTCTGGAACCCCATTTTCTTTTAATATTTTATAATAATTTAAACTTTCTACATCTCGATAGTCTTCAATTGAGTCAAATTTAGGATTAGGCATTCCAATTTCTTCACCTTGGTAAATATATGGAGTTCCCCTTAATAAATGCATTGAAGTAGCAAGCATTTTGGCTGATTCTTTATGATATTTTTGATCGTTTCCAATTCGTGAAACAATACGCGGTTGGTCATGGTTACACCAAAATAAGGCGTTCCATCCAGTTCCTGATTGCATACCTTTTTGCCACGAATCCAGAATTGACTTAAGTGACATAAAATCAAAATCCATTAATGACCATTTTTGCCCATCTTTATAGTCAATTTTTAAATGATGAAAGCTAAAAACCATCGATAACTCATTCTCAGACGGATTTGAATATCGAATACAATGGTCGATTGAAGTTGAAGACATTTCACCGACAGTAATGATTTCTTCGTTCCTACCAAACGTCTCATTATTTAATTTCTTTAAATACTCATGAATTCGAGGTCCGTCTGTATAATATTTTCTGCCGTCACCTGTTTCGTCATCAACCATAACTTCTGGCTTAGAAATCAGATTAATTACATCCAAACGAAATCCTTTTACTCCCTTATCAATCCAGAAATTAACGATATCGAATATTTCGTTTTGTACCTCAACATTTTCCCAGTTTAAATCTGGTTGGGTTTTATCAAAGAGATGCAGATAATATTCATTTGAATTCTCAACTTTTGCCCAAGTTGAACCACCAAATTTGGAGATCCAATTCGTTGGCTCTTTTCCGTCCTTTTCTTCTCTAAAAATATAATAATTTTTATATTTTTCATTTCCATCGAGGGCTTTCTTAAACCACTCATGTTCTGATGAAGTATGATTAAATACCATATCCAGCATTATTTCTATATCACAACGTTTTGCAGCCTTCACCAGTTCATCAAAATCTTCCATTGTTCCGTATGCTGGATCAATATTTCGGTAGTCCGCGACATCATAACCATTATCATTTTGAGGAGATACATAAAATGGAGTAAGCCAAATGTAGTCAACACCTAATTCTTTTAAATAATCAAGCTTTTTTGTAACTCCTCTTAAGTCCCCAAAGCCATCTCCATTCGAATCATAAAAAGACTTAGGATAAATTTGGTATACGACACTGTTCTTAAAATCCTTCATTTTGATAATCTCCTTGATTTATAAATAAATTCGAAAGGAAGGAAAATAAATTTCCTTCCCCTTAAATAATTATGAGTTTTTCACTAGCAGTTTTTTCTTGTTAAAGATAATCGTTAAAATGAATGGTACAACGACTGCAACTAGCATAGCGATTGAAAACATACCAATATGCTTAGGCTGAATAGATAAAATTGCAGGAAGACCTCCAACACCAATTGAATTCGCCATTACACCTGAACCAACTGAAACAATAGCAGCTATACCAGAGCCGATCATAGCAGCTACGAATGGATAAGCATACTTTAAGTTAATACCAAACATTGCTGGCTCTGTTACCCCTAAGAAACAAGAGATCGCAGCAGGAATTGATACCTGCTTTTCTTCTTCATTCTTTCTATTCAAATAAATGATTGCTAAAACAGCTGAGCCTTGTGCGATATTTGATAAAGCGATCATCGGCCACAGATTCGTTCCGTGAAGCTGACTCATTAGTTGAAGATCGATTGCGTTTGTCATATGATGCAATCCAGTTATAACTAGTGGTGCATAGAAGAATCCAAAAACTAAGGCAAATAGCCATCCAAATGAAGACGTTAATCCTGAATAGACTAAATGTGAGATAACTGAACCGATTTTCCAACCAATCGGACCTAATACTACATGTGCAATTAACACTGTTGGTACTAGTGCAAAGAACGGTACCACAATCATTGAAATTGCACTTGGCACGATTTTTCGAATATTTGTCTCTAAAATCGCTAAAGTGAAACCGGCTAAAATCGCTGGAATAACTTGCGCTTGATAACCAATCATATCGATTTTAGCAAAACCAAAGTCCCAAACTGGTGGTACAGCCCCACCTGCTACTGCGTATGCATTTAGTAGTTGTGGTGAAACAAGTGTAATACCTAAAACAATCCCTAGAATTTGAGTCGTACCCATTTTCTTTGTAATTGACCATGTAATACCAACTGGTAAGAAATGAAAAATGGCTTCACCAATCAACCATAAAAAAGAATGTGTACCTGCCCAAAATTGAGAGGTTTCGACAAGTGTTTTAGTACCATGATCTAGTAGTTTAATATCCCCAATTATGTTACGGAATCCTAAGATTAGACCCCCTACAACAATAGCTGGAATTAATGGTGAGAAGATTTCCGCTAAGTGAGCAAGTATTCTTTGAATCCATGTCATATTTTGCCTTGCAGCTATTTTAGCTTCATCTTTTGAAGTTTCCTCTACCCCAGCTAATTTTACAAATTCATTATAAAAAATAGATACTTCATTACCGATAATTACTTGAAATTGCCCGGCTTGCGTAAAAGTACCTTTAACTATTTTAATTTCTTGAATCATTTTTTCATCAGCTTTTTTAACGTCTTTCAGCACAAAACGCATTCGTGTTGCACAATGAGTTACTGTAGCTATGTTTTCTTTACCACCAATGTACTGAAGTAATTGTTTTGCTTCATCACTAAATCGGCTCATGATATCCCCTCCTCGAGCAATCTATTCTTTATTTAATAATGTTTAAATTCACCCTGTACGTACAAGATTAGTATATTCTTGTACGTACAGGAATGCAAGCGTTTTTTGTAAACGTTCTCAATCCTTATTAATTTCCATGGAAATTGCTAATCAAATTACTAATAAACTTATTAGACTAGTAGCGCATTTTTTCTGAATAAGCAGTATAACGTCTCAATCTCAGTAAATACATGGCTCGCTTCTCATGCTAGTTTCTCCAAAACCGGCGAGTAAGCTAGTGGAATTAAAGTTGATAATCATTTAGTGGAAATGAGTTTTAATAACAAGTCTTACCTGAGAAGCTGGCCCGTTTGAATATTACGTAGTAGTTACGATTTTTCCGGAGGAATTACCTTATAAAAAACATAATGTTGATTTTACTATTATCTTTAGAAGAGCGTTGCATTAGCAAGTTGGTGTAAGACTAAGCATTGCTAAGGAAGCATAAGTGGATATTAAAAAGCCGAAAGAAGCAGTGATTTAATTTTTTAAAGAAAAAAAGATTAACATTTTTTAACGTATTAATTGTAGAATAGAAAAGTATCATTCTTAATAGAGAACTACAGGAGGAACGCGTAGTGGGAGTTTTTGGAGGAATCTTATTATTTATAAGCTTTGTTGCATTTATTGTTTTTTTATTTTTAATGGTAAAGTCCATCTTTAAGAGGGACGGCATGTTCAAACTCAATCTTAAGATTGTTGGTGTTTCATTTGTTTTAATGTTTGTTAGCTTGATGATTCTTGGAGCAAATAGCCCTGACACAGATAAAGCAAGCACGACAGTTAAGAAAGAAAGTGCAGCACCTAAGAAAGAAAAGGTAAAGTTAACACCTGAACAAATCGCAAAACAAAAAGCTGATGCAGAAGCGAAAGCAAAAGCAGACGCAGCTAAGAAAAAAGCTGAAGAAGTAGAAAGAGCAAAAAATATCGCAAAAGTGAAGGCGGAAAGAGAAGCAAAAGCTAAAGCGGATGTAATTAAAAAGAAAGAAGCCGCTGATAAAAAAGCGCATAAGGAATACCAAGATTGGATTGAAAGTCATTTCTCATTATGGGACGGTTCAGTTCCTCAAGTAAATAAAATGATTAAGCAAAGTCTGAACGATCCAGATTCATTTAAACATGATGAAACAACTTATGAAGATTTAGGATTTCAAAAGGGATTTAAATTCCTAGTTAATTTCAGAGCGAAAAATGGTTTTGGTGGAGTCATGCGATACCAGTATACTGGGAAAATTGACTACAAAACAAAAATGATTACAGGACATTTCGTACAATGAAAAAGGGAATTTTAATACCATTCGTATTATTATTTTTGTTTGTATTATCAGCTTGTAGTAAAGCAGTAGGTGAAGGTACTGACTGTGATATTAAGGGGAATGTTAGCTTTTATTCAGGTGAAAAAATCTATCATGAACCAGGAGACGAATACTATGATGTCACGAAGATCGATGAGCGTTATGGTGAGAAATGGTTCTGTTCAGAAGAAGAAGCTGAAAAAGCAGGCTTTAGAAGAACACTTAGATAAAAAGAAAACTCACTTAGTTAATCACTAGGAGGGAGCTTTATTAATTCCTGCAGTTTTGCTTTAATTATTTACCATACAAGTTTCACCACGAAGAAACGGTATGATTGCTAACCCATATTTATTAATATTACATTTATTTAAACATATAAAAATTGAAAAAAACCGTTAACCTCTATCTGTTCCCAGGTAGAGCATTAAACGGTTTTTAGTTTTTATTAAATAGTTTCCTCTGTAAAGTGATCAAATACGATACATCCAGCTCCTTGTGCAACGATGTTATACGCTGTTGATGATTTAATGATTTGAACAGGACTGTTTGGATAATTTTTCAATCTTCCTTGTGCTGTTTCGGATGCCACATCAAAGAATAATGGCTTTGGAACTAATGTACCTCCACAAATTACAATATCAGGGCGTACGATGTAAATAAGATTAGTCAGTCCAATTCCAAAGTAATTAGCCGCCTCTTTTATGACCTCTAAACAAAGTGGATCTTCCATCTCTAAAGCTTCAAGAATTTGATGATAGCTAATATTTTCGACATCATTTACTTCAACCATCAAAGAAGTAATCTCACCGCGCTTAACTCGTTTGATTACCTCTTCTCGAATCGCAGGTAAACTACTGTACGCTTGAAGACAACCATATGAACCACATGAACAAAGTTTTCCATGAATATCAACGATCATATGTCCAAAAGCATCATCCATTTCGTTCTTATTACTTATTAATTTACCTTGTTGAATAATTCCACAACGGATTCCCATATCACTCGAAACAAAAACAATATTTTCGTTTTCTTTGCTGAAATTTAGTCTGTACTCTGCTAGGGCAGCTAAATTTGTACCGTTATTTAATAATACAGGACACTGATTAGCTTCTTCTAAGTGCCTAACAATATTTAAATCGTCCCATCCATCTGCTAAAAATGATCCAGATTTAATCATTACGCCCTTTTCTTGATCAATTTGGTCTAACACTCCAATACCAATACCTAATAATTGTTTTCTATTAATCTTATTTTGATTTAATAATTCACTTACACTTTTGGTTACAAAATTTAAAGTGTATTCTCCAGTACTCACGTTGCTCATTTTTAATTTTTTTGATTCGACTATTGTTAGATTTAAGTCAAGCAATAGTACTGTTGTAAATAAATTTGTGATTTCGACACCGACTAAGTAGAAAGCAGTTGGGTTAATCACATACATTGCTGGTCTCCTTCCACCACTAGAAACCCCTAAACCACTGTCGTATATAAGTCCTTCCTGCACTAATTCATCTAATAACCGAACACAAGTAGTATGCTTATACCCCGTCATTTCAGTTAATGTATTAACTTTAATTGGCCCTAATTTTCGTATTAAGCTATATAAAAGCTTTAAACTTTTGATTTTAGGCGACTGATAGCCTATAAATTGCTTGATCATTGACTCCTCCAAAACTCTTATCTTATTTTTTATCTATTTAACTTTTTATATTTTATGAATTAAGTATAGCTATTCATACACTATTTTACAGCATTTTAAGTAAAAATGAATAAACTTTTTACCAAAATGATTTTTAGTCTGTTTACAAGTAGGGAGTTATCCATTAGACTTATGGTGTAAGCATTATTATTTATTAGAATTCTTATTACAATCCCTATCGCTCATTTTAGGAGGAAAAATAAATGCATAAAACTGAACATATTTTAGAAACAAGAGATTTTATATTAAGTAAAACAAACTACCGTCCAACGGTTGGATTAATATTAGGTTCTGGCTTAGGTACTCTTGCAGATGAAATCGAAAACTCTGTTGTAATCCCTTACAGTGAAATTCCTCATTTTGCAAAGTCTGAAGCAGTTGGACACGCAAATGAATTAGTAATCGGTAAATTAAAAGGCCAAGCTGTTGTAGCAATGAAAGGCCGTTTCCATTATTATGAAGGCTTTACTTTAGATGAAGTAACGTTCCCTGTACGTGTAATGAAAGCTCTTGGAGTAGAAAAATTAATCGTAACAAATGCTTGTGGCGCTGTTAACACTAGCTTTAATCCAGGCGATTTAATGTTAATTACTGATCATATTAATTTAGTTGGAACAAATCCTTTAATTGGACCAAATAATCCAGAACTAGGAACTCGTTTCCCTGACGTTTCTGAAGTATATAACAAAGAATTACGTAGCATTGCATTAAATGTTGCTGCAAAACAAGATCTTAAATTACAACAAGGTGTTTATGCTTGGTGGAGTGGCCCTTCATACGAAACACCTGCTGAAATCCGTATGATCCGTACGCTTGGTGCTGACTCTGTTGGGATGTCAACGGTTCCTGAAGCAATCGTTGCTGTTCACGGAAGTATGAAAGTTTTAGGTATCTCTTGCCTAACAAACATGGCTTGTGGCATCCTAGACCAACCATTAAACCACGAAGAAGTAATTGAAGTAGCAAGCATGGTTAGAACGAAATTCGTTAACTTAGTTAAGGGCATTTTAGAAGAAATGTAATTCGAAATACGAAATACGAAATGCGAAAAGGCGTTTGATCAGCCCCGACAAGCATAAGCCGAAGAACGATAAAGGTTGCTTTTTACCTTTATTGAGCTTCGGCTTATGACCTCGAGGGGCTAACGCCTGGAGCTAGACAATGCGAAAAAGCGTTTGAGTAGCTCTGGAAGAAGTATTACCGGAGAAATATCTTGCTCAACTAGACAGTAACAAAATATGAAATTAGAGATTAGTAAAGAGGTTTTGGTTTTCCCTCTTTACTTCTTTTTATTAAACGGGGTGTTATTTTGAAAGGTATACTATATATCATTATCGGATCTGTTTGTTATGGCGTTTTGTCTACCTTTGTAAAATTGGCTTATGGTGATGGTTTTATTGTAAATGATGTAGTCGGTATGCAAATGTTTGTCGGGGCTATATTGTTATGGTCGATCGTACTTTTTAATAAAAGTAGATCCGCTAAGTCAAATAATCAACAATATTTAAAGCCTACTAAGAAGGATGTTTTATTTCTTGTTGTATTAGGTTCTACGACTGGCTTAACAGGGATGTTTTATTATTTGGCTTTGCAATATATTACTGCGTCATTAGCAATTGTGCTGTTATTCCAATTCACTTGGATTGGCGTTTTATTAGAATCAGTAGTCAATCGAAAGCTTCCTGAAAAAAGTAAATTGCTCTCATTGATTCCGCTCGTTATCGGCACGATTTTTGCAACAAATGTTCTAACAGATGGTATTGGTTCATTGAATTGGTTAGGAGTTTTATTTGGGGCGTTGTCCGCGGTTTCGTACAGTACTTTTATATTACTTAGCGGTAGGATCGCTTTAAAAGCAAACCCAATAACCAAAACGGCATTAATGATTACAGGTGGTTTTCTAATTTGTGCGATTTTCCTCCCACCTACATTTTTCACAAATTGGCACTTGTTTGCAAAACTTTCATTAAAGTACGGGCTGATCCTTGGCTTTCTAGGTCCATTTTTCTCTACTTTAATGTTTTCAAAAGGCGTTCCTTTAACAGGTTCTGGTCTTGCTTCTATTTTAGGAGCGGCAGAGTTACCGACAGCTACGTTAATGTCAGCGATTGTATTAAAGGAAGCGGTTGGAGCTCAACAATATTTTGGTATCATTTTAATTTTAGTCGGTATCGTTTTACCTGAATTCCTTAAAAGAAAGTCACTTCAATCAGCAAATTAAACTCGTAAAGATACAATCTGTTAATACTCCGAATAATTAAATAGATATTCCAAATAATATATTAGATTGCAAGCAGAGCGCTAGCAATCAGTCTGAAAATCAACAATTTTTTTGGACTTTGTTTAAAAACAAAGATATTCAAAGTAATATCTTTGTTATTTTTTTGGAGGTGTTTTTATGAGAGTAAAAGACGTTATGTCGAGTGATGTTGAGTGTTGTTCAAACCAGGATTCTTTACAATCAGTGGCAAGTAAAATGGAAACCTTAAATGTTGGAGCAATTCCAGTTGTTAACAATGGACAAGTAGTTGGAATGATTACAGATCGAGATTTAGCTTTACGTGGTATTAGTCAAGGGGGAAATGCAAATGCTTCCCAAGTAATGTCTAATAATATTGTGACGATTGATTGTAACGCAAGTCTTCAAGAAGCATCAAATTTAATGGCACAGCATCAAATAAGAAGATTGCCAGTCGTAGAAAATGGTAACCTCGTTGGAATACTTTCACTTGGTGACTTAGCAGTACAAGAGCAGTCAGATGAAAGTGCTGGGGAAGCATTGTCTCAAATCTCTCAAAACGATATTCAATAACTAGAAAAATGGGACCGCTTTATATGGTATTTGGTCCCATTTTTATTTTTTATTTATTCATTTGTGCAAGAAAATCTCCGAGTAGACTATCCATATCTTCCTCTTCAATTTCTTCTTTGGCTGCAGAGATTTCGCTTTTACTTGCAGCTTCCCAATTAAAGTTATCTAAATCATCATCATGATCGGCTTTTCTTACAATATTATCTAAATTCGTTACATTCGGTTCGCTTGTGCGAATTTTTGATTGAACGGGTTCCAATTCTGGCTCTAATTCATTCATTTCTTCTTGAAGATATAGAGCTTCTTCAATTGCTAGACTATTACTATTTAGCGATGTAATAAGAGAAGCAGTTCGAATCGGGTTAGATAATAGTTGGTACACAATACTACCTAATAGTGCCTCAGAATGCTCATGTTTTAACCAATCTCTTTGAACTTTATCTAGGCTTTTTGGTAGTGGAATTGTTATTGTTTGCCTTTGCTTTGATAATGAGTCATTAACTCCGCTTATTACGTACTCAGCAATCTTACTTGAAAAGTTCCGTCTTTCGCTTTGTTTAAGCTGCTGCAAATGTTTAATTATCTGATCAGGCGTATCGGAAGGGATACGAAATGTAATAGGTTGTCCCCTCGTCAATTCTTTTTCCTTCATGGAATCACCTTATTTTGCTTTAGACATTTTTTGTTCTTCTTTTCCAATTTGTTGTGCTTCTCTTCTAGATTCTCTTACTCTTTTTAGTTCAAAATCAGCGATTAGCTTATAATAAGCATTCGCCATCATCCAGATACTTTCCTTCTCATCCTCAAAGAAATCAATATTATAACCATCTAGGTTATTATTAAGTGTTTTAAGATACTCTTTTAAGATCAGCGACCCTCCACCAATGAAATAGCATATTTCAGTTTGAGAGTTCTTCTGCCAAATATTTCTTAAATGGCGATATTGTTTTTTTGCTAATTCTAACAGAATTCGGTCTACTATATCATGAACGCTTGTCCGACTACCCTTAACCATAATATGATTTCGATCACTTTTCTTAGTAATGATCTCTACAACGTCTCTTCGACTATCAAGTTCCACTCCATGTCTTGAACGAATCTCTTCACGAATTGCTTCTAGGGACTCTGCCACACCAAGATTAAAACCTTGAGCTTTATCGTCATCTACCTTTCGATTCCTAATGACCGCAATATCAGTTGATAACCCTCCGATGTCTTGAATAAGGATTTTTTTATCTATAAGGTCTTTATTAATTATGTTTAAATGATTGTCCATAACTAAGTTAATAAAAGCTGCAAATCCTTCAGGATAGACTTTAACTTCTTCAAACTTAATATTAACTTTTAATCCTTGATGTCTTGGTGTTACTAAAAACTCTACTTGGTGAACTGAGCCTAGTAATCGCGAACGATAACCAACGTCCTTTCCTTCCTTTACTTCTCTAAGCGGAAGACCAGTTCCTAATACGTATGTTGCCTCAATTACATTATTAGAGTTCTTTACAATCTGCTTATTATCTTCTCTAGCCGCATCTAACGCTAAAGCTGCAAATAACATAATAAGTGTTTGATCCTCTTCAGACTTATTACTCCCAGGATCTAGTTCTGTTGCATTACCACTTTTAGTTGCTAAATTTCCTACACGATAAACAGTATTATTCTCTTTTAAAGTAGGGGAGTGAACGCGAATATGTATTCCATCAACTGGATCTTGGTTGTCTAATTCTTCTATCCCAATGATTGGACGATCTTCTGTATCCCTTGCAATAATATTAGGAATATTAATCTCAGATTCCATCTTCCCAAAAATTCCTTTGAGTGAATCGTTTCCTACATCAATAGCAGCTATACGAGCATTTACCACTTAAATCATCCCTTTCGTTAATAGGTTTACATATTAATAGATAATTCTGATTTAAGATTATCTAACTTTAGTCATCCGGTCAATGTCCCATGCTGAACTATTATAAAAATGTAACTGAATTGTCATCTTGTATACAAAATTGTAAACACATAAACTTGTATACATTTCTGTGTACATGTGTACAAAAATGTATACAAATGTTTACAAAAACGTTTACTTGTATACAAAAGTGTATACATTCCTTTTTCATTCTAGAATTAATTTCAAAACAACTGTCTCCTACCTGCAAATAAAAAGTATACGTTTTTGTGTACAAGTATACTCTATCGTGTACAATCGTTTACATAATGTATTCTTGTGTACAAATATGTGTACAACTTCTATAGATCGGTTTTCCTCTAAAAATTAAAAAACAGGTAGATGGCTTCTACCTGTCTATATGTGTGTGGATAAGTACCTTAAATAAACATATCCACATGTGGATTACTTATTTTTATTATGATTAACTAACTCTTGAATAGGATTATTTTCAAAAATTATTATTTTTGAATCCTGTAATTTATTATAATCCTCTTCAGACATAAGCTTTAAATTTAATAGGTCCTCCTTTGTTGTAAATTTTGGATATGACCTTCTCCGTAATGATCCAAATCTTTTTAGATTATAAAATTTCCAACCTAAAAGACCAAAATAAAAAACAATCCACAAAAGGATTACAAATAAAATAAAAAAACGTATGTCATGATTTGTCATTTTGAAATAGGACTTTACTATATTTATATATCGATTATTGTAATTTATTAGCGAAGTAATGAAAAAAGCAATTACAATCATGCAATAGATCCAAACTACTAATGTTGTAATGGTTATCATCACTTCACTTAGCCAATTTTTCTTTGAATGAACGATTACTCCACCTTCCTGTTTCCCCTGTCTGGACTTGTCCATGTTGCATAACCACCTTTTATTCTTGATTTAATTGCTTTAGGTAATGCAAACATTACAATCATTGCATTTAAAACCCAATAAATAACTGGATACCATGCAGCCCACAAGTAATATTTTTTTATGTTATCGTATGTGGAATCCACTCTTATCGACATCCAAAGCTGTATAAGACTCATAAAAACAAGTGAGAAAGAAGAAAAAGTCATCCATATTATTAACTGTTGTACACTGTTAGCAGTTAATAAATAGTAAATTGTCACGAATACCCAAGAAAATGACCATATTAAACTAACCCATTGTTCAAGATAAATTGGCCAGATCCTTCTATGCCGATAGTCCAATAATAAACGCCAATACCGCATAATTACCTCTTGTCCACCCTGTGCCCAACGAATTCTCTGATTCCAAATTCCTTTTAATGTTTCTGGAACTAACATCCAACAAAGAGCACGAGGTTCATAGCGAATATCCCAAAATCTTTCTTGTAGCTTCCAGGATACTGCGATATCTTCTGTAATCATATCTCGGTCCCATAATCCTACATCTACAAGTGCTTTTTTGCGAAATGCAACGACTACGCCTGATACAGTCATTATTTTACCTAGCATTCTTTGGGTTCTTTTTATGGCCCCAATAATAGAAGAATATTCTACTATTTGTAATCTACTCAGTAGCGTATCACGATTTCGAATTCTTGGATTTCCCGTTACAGCACCTAATCTTTCCCCACTATGTAGAAAATGATAAATGAGATACTGTGCAGCTTTAGGCGCTAAAATGGCATCCGAATCAATACAAACTAAAAACTCCCCTTTTGATGCATAGCAAGCAATATGTAAGGCATTTGCTTTTCCTCTATTTTCTCTACAATCAATAGCTTTAACTTCGTGATATTTCTTTGCCATTTTTTCTAAAATTTTAAAGGTTGAATCATTGCTGCCATCGTTTACAGCAATGATTTCTTTTAATGGATAATCTAGTTCCACTAAATATTGAATCGTCTCTTCAATTGTTTCTTCTTCGTTATAACAAGGTATTAAGATGCTAATTAATGGCCACTCAATCCCTTCAAAATTTACATCTTTTCCTTTTTCTCTGTATCGGAAAAATAGACTGGATCCGGCTACCCAAAATAAAGACATAACCAATGGATACCAAAATACAAACTCCGACAAAAAACTTATGAATTTGTTCAAATTTAATCACCTAATTTACTAAATTCAAAAATGTACCTTCCATATAAAAACTAGTATCAGCAAATACAAATAAATTAACAGTGTTTTTCTAACCCATATAGTAATTTTTTACTTTCTTACAAAAGTTTTTGTTCTTTTAACATGAAACGATTATAATGGGAATGATGATTGTACTTCTCTAGTACAATTTAATAGATAGAAAATTTAATAGAAAAATAAATCCATAAGCTTTATTGCTTGTGGTAGAGGTCGCAAACTCCCCTCTACAAAAAAATAAGGCGAAAAACAATATTTGTCGTATTGTTTTTATTTTTGTTATTCGGGATGCCCTCTTCTTTTTAATCATGTAAAGGAGAGAAGAAATATGAAAAATGAAAAAGCAATCGTTGTATTTAGCGGTGGCCAAGACAGTACTACTTGTTTATTCTGGGCTATGCAACAATTTGGTGAGGTTGAAGCTGTTACGTTTAATTACAATCAGCGCCATAAACTAGAATTAGATGTAGCTGCAGATATTTGTAAGGAATTAAATATTCCTCACCATATCCTTGATATGTCCTTGTTAAATCAGCTTGCACCAAATGCTTTAACAAGATCAGATATTGATATAACTCACGAAGAAGGCGAACTTCCTTCTACATTCGTCGATGGACGTAACTTGTTATTCCTATCTTTTGCAGCAGTACTTGCTAAACAAAAAGGAGCAAAGCACATTATTACTGGTGTTTGTGAGACTGACTTTAGCGGATACCCTGACTGCCGAGATATCTTTGTTAAATCATTAAATGTAACTCTTAATCTATCAATGGATTATCCTTTTGTTATTCATACTCCACTTATGTGGATCGATAAGGCTGACACATGGAAATTAGCTGATGATTTAGGAGCATTTGAATACGTAAAAAATAAAACATTAACTTGCTATAACGGCATTATTTCTGATGGTTGTGGAGAATGTCCGGCTTGTGAGCTTCGTCAGGCTGGCTTAGATCGTTACCTACAATCGAAGGGAGACACAAAGCATGTTTGATTTTCGCATCGTAGAAAGACTTCATAAAATTGATGAGCATATTAAAAAAGAAGACTTAAAATATCACCATAAACGTGTTCTTGTTAATAAAGAATTTACCTTTGATGCTGCACATCACTTACATTGCTACGAAGGTAAATGTAAGAATTTACATGGACACACATATAAAGTTATTTTTGGAATTAGTGGTTTTGTTGATGAAATTGGCTTAGTAATCGATTTTGGTGATATTAAACAGATTTGGAAGGAAAAAATTGAAATCTATTTAGATCACCGTTATTTAAATGAGATGCTACCACCGATGAATACAACAGCCGAAAATATGGTTGTTTGGATTTATGAGCAAATGGAAAATGCACTTAAAGATCACACAAATCCTGCGCAAGATATTCGAGTAGAGTTTGTTCGTTTATTTGAAACGCCTACTTGCTACGCAGAAGCTCGTAGGGAGTGGATGATCAATGAGTAAAATTCCAGTACTTGAAATATTCGGACCTACTGTACAAGGTGAAGGAATGGCCATCGGTCAAAAAACGATGTTTATTCGTACTGCGGGTTGTGATTACTCTTGTAGTTGGTGCGATTCTTCGTTCACTTGGGATGGTAGTGAAAAAGAAAATATAAAGTGGATGACCGCGGAAGAAGTTTGGAAGAATTTAACCAACTTAGGCGGCGATACATTCTCTCATATTACGATTTCTGGTGGAAACCCTGCCTTACTTCCATCTTTAGGCCCTGTAGTTGAGTTTTTAAAGGAAAAGAATATGACTTTAGCTCTTGAAACTCAAGGTAGTAAGTGGCAACCATGGTTACCTTCTATTGATGAAGTTACTTTATCGCCCAAACCTCCTAGCAGTGGCATGAATACTGATTTTGATATGCTAGGAAGTATTATTCAAAATTTAGAAAATCATCCAAAGTTTTGCTTAAAAGTTGTTATTTTTGATGAAAAAGATTTAGCTTATGCGGAAACTGTTCATCAAAAATTCCCACATGTTCCGTTCTTTTTACAAGTCGGAAATAGTTGGCTAAATGCAGATGATCGCACTTTATTACAATACATGTTAAATCGTTACGAATGGCTTATAGATGAAGCAATGAAATCAAAAGTCTTTAAAAATGTAAAAGTTTTACCTCAATTACATGCATTTGTTTGGGGAAATAAGAGAGGAGTTTAACCAAAATGGTAGGAAGATCAAAAGGTTCACTAGAAGATGTATCATTACTTGGAAGCAACAACACAAAATATTTATTTGAATACGATCCAGGAATATTAGAAACATTTGATAATACTCACCCAGATCGTGATTATTTCGTAAAATTTAATTTCCCTGAATTTACTTCACTTTGTCCAAAAACAGGTCAACCTGATTTTGCGACAATTTATATAAGCTATATTCCTGAGAAAAAAATGGTTGAAAGTAAATCATTAAAATTATACTTCTTTAGCTTCCGTAATCATGGTGACTTCCATGAGGATTGCATGAATATTATTATGGATGACCTAATCAAATTAATGGATCCTCGTTATATTGAGGTTTGGGGGAAATTCACTCCACGTGGCGGAATTTCAATTGACCCATATTGTAATTATGGTCGACCAGGTACAAAATACGAAAAAATGGCTGAACATCGTATGATGAACCATGATTTATATCCTGAGAAGATTGATAACCGATAAGAACTAAAAGTGCACTGTATAAAATACAGTGTACTTTTTTTATTCAGGTAAATACTATATTCGTTTATAGCACTTAATTTGTTTTTATTTTACAATTAATGGAAAGTAAATAAAAAGTGTGGTGAAACCATTTGTTTAAACTATTACTCATTGAAGATGATTCTTCTCTATTCACTGAGATTAAAGATCGCTTATCTGGATGGTCCTATGAAGTATATGGGATAACAGATTTTAGTAAGGTAATTCAAGAGTTTACAGAGATAAAACCAGATTTAGTCATCATTGATATACAACTACCAAAATACGATGGTTTCCATTGGTGTCGTATGATTCGTTCCCATTCAAATGTACCAATTATTTTTCTATCTTCAAGAGATCACCCCTCAGATATGGTCATGTCGATGCAGCTTGGAGCAGATGATTTTATACAAAAGCCATTCCATTTTGATGTACTAATTGCGAAAATCCAGGCTACTCTTAGACGCGTATATAATTACAATACCGAAAAAATCGCTCTTAAAACTTGGTGTGGTGCAACCGTCGACTATGAAAAAAATACTGTATCAAATGAAACCGGTGCAATTGAACTTACAAAGAATGAGATCTATATTTTAAAACTACTAATTGAACAAAAAAATAAAATCGTAAGTCGTGAGGAATTAATAAATGCCCTATGGGATGATAAACGATTTATTAGTGATAACACCTTAACAGTAAACGTAAATCGATTGCGGAAAAGACTAGATGAAATAGGATTAGGACAATTTATTGAAACAAAGGTTGGTCAAGGATATATTGCTTTAGAAGAGGTCATCTAATGATAAAAACATTCCTAATTGAGCGATTTAGTTGGATTCTTTTTTTTCTACTAACACAAGTACTCGTTGTATTTGTCTCATTTATTGATTCGTCAATTCCTTTAAAATCACTACTTTACATAGTCTTTCTTTCACTGTTATTGTTTATCATTTTTTTAGTCATTCGATATCCTAAAGAAATAAAATTTTATAAAAGTCTTGTTGAACGTGAAGATAACCTTGATTTGACGGGAATTGAAGAATCAAATAGTCCATTTGAAGAAATTGTTGAAAACAGCTTCACCAATCAAACGAGCTTATTAAAAAAAATAGCGATTCAAAATCAAACTTATTTAGAGCAAGAAAAAGATGAGCTCCTATCATGGATCCATGAAGTAAAAACTCCTTTAACAGCAATGCACTTAATGATTGATCGTATGAAGGATGAAAAGTTGAAATCAAATTTAACATATGAATGGCTACGTATTCACCTATTATTAGATCAACAGCTTCACCAAAAAAGAATACCTTTTATTGAAAATGATCTTTACATCGAAAAAATTCAACTGGAAGATGTCATTTATCCAGAGATTAAAACTTTGCAATCATGGTGTATACATAAAGGGATTGGATTTGAGATTGAACTAGAGGAGCTAGAAGTATTCAGTGATGCTAAATGGCTATCATATATACTACGACAACTATTAACAAATGCAGTGAAATATAGTCCATCTTCAGACATTCGGATTATAAGTAGGCAAAAAAATGAGCAAGTGATTCTTGAAATTGAAGACTTCGGTCGAGGTATTCATTCAAAAGATTTGCCGCGAATTTTCGAAAAAGGATTTACTTCAACGATTCAGCATCAAGATAATGCCTCTACAGGGATGGGATTATATTTAGCAAAGAAAGCTGCCCAGTCCCTACATATTACGTTCCAAGTAAAGTCTGAGTTAGATAAAGGGTCGATTTTCACTCTAACCTTCCCAAAACAAAATGAATTTGTAAAAATAACAGGCATGTGACAAAATTGTCACATGCTTTTGTTTATTGTTCGGTTAATCAAAGGAAACGGTCTTGGTAACCATTTATACTAATTTTATCGAATGAAAATAAAGGAGTGTAAGAAATGAATATTTTAGAAGCAAATAAAATTCATAAAAGTTACGGAAATAAATTTAATAAACAAGAAGTGTTAAGTGGCATTAATATAAACATCGAAAAAGGTGAATTTGTTAGCATCATGGGTCCTTCTGGATCTGGTAAAACTACTTTACTAAACGTTCTTTCCTCGATCGATAAGATTAATAGTGGAACGATTGCAATTGAAGGTAAAGACATAACGGATATGAAAGAAAAACAATTAGCAGAATTTCGTAAATACTACTTAGGCTTTATTTTCCAGGAATACAACTTACTAGACACATTAACTGTAAAAGAAAATATACTTCTACCTTTATCAATAACAAAAACGTCACCAAGTGAAGCCAATCAAAAGTTTGATGTTATTGCGAAAGAGCTTGGCATTTATGAATTAAAAGATAAGTATCCTAACGAAATCTCTGGGGGACAAAAACAGCGTACTTCAGCCGCTAGAGCGTTTATTCATGAACCTAGTATTATTTTCGCAGATGAACCTACAGGCGCATTGGATTCAAAATCTGCTTCAGATTTATTAAATAAACTAAGTGAACTAAATGAGAAAAGAAACGCGACAATTGTAATGGTTACACATGATCCAGTAGCAGCAAGTTTTTGCAATCGCGTTGTCTTTATTAAAGATGGACAAATCTATTCACAACTTCACAAAGGCGATGAAACGAGACAGAATTTCTTTAAAGATATTATGAAAACCCAAGGTGTATTAGGTGGTGTTCACCATGAGCATTAATCATTTGATATTCCGAAATTTAAAAAAGAATTTAAAAAACTATTATCTATATGTTTTTGCATTAATTTTTAGTGCTGCCTTATACTTCTCATTTGTTACATTGCAGTATGACCCATCAATGGAAGCAACAAAGGGTTCGATTAAAGGAGCAGCAGCAATTCGCTCAGCGTCGATTTTACTTGTCGCAATCGTTTCGATTTTCCTTTTATATGCAAATATGATTTTTATAAAAAGAAGAAGTAAAGAAATTGGTTTGTTTCAATTAATAGGAATGACTAAAAATAGGATTTTCGGTATTTTAACAGTTGAAAATTGTATTCTATATTTTAGTTCATTGGTTCTTGGGATTTTAGTAGGTTTTTCGATTTCAAGGCTGATCATTATGATTTTATATAAAATCGTCGGAGTAAAAGCGATTGCTACTTTACATTTTTCTTCACAAGCATTAGTGCAAACATTAATTGTATTTATCGTAATTTACGCGTTCATTATGTTAATGAATTATACTTTTATTAAAAGACAAACTATTTTATCTTTGTTCCGAGTAGTCTCATCGACTGAAGGAAAGCTTAAAAAAATGTCTGTCTTCGAGATTTCTATTGGAATTTTAGGTATTTTATTAATAATCTCAGGTTATTTTCTATCATCAAAATTATTTGATGGCGATTTTACTACTATGACTGCACTTTTTTCGGTAATGATCTATATTTTAGCGTCAGTCATTATTGGAACTTATTTAGTGTATAAAAGTTCGGTTCGTTTTATTTTAAATATCATTCGTAAAAAGAAAAATGGCTATTTAAATATTAATGATGTCCTATCTTTATCTTCAATTATGTTTAGAATGAAGTCTAATGCCTTGCTTCTAACAATTATTACTACCGTTTCAGCACTAGCGATTGGCTTATTATCTTTAAGCTATATATCTTATTATTCTGCAGAAAAGACAGCTGAGAGCCATGTCCCTGCTGATTTTTTCTTAAATAATAAGAAAGATTTACAAACTTTCAAATCTGCACTAGATGAAAATGGTATTAATTATACAGAAAAACACACCGAGGTTATTCAAGTTAATGCAAATATAAAGAAAATACTAGATACAGAGTTAAAAGGTATGATGAAGGATGCTGATAAATTCCCACTAGCGGTAGTAAGCGAAAAGTCAGTTAAAATAAACCTTGCTTCAAATGAAGCCTTATTTACTGGATACGACGATATGCTTCAGAAATTTATGACCTTAAAGGATTCAGGGCATATTGAATTAACTAGCAGTAAGAAAAAATTTAATCTAAATTATTTAGGTTTAAAACGTGAAAAGATTATACCTTCCTACTTCACAAATGGGGGATTTCCTACTGTTATTGTAGACGATCAAGTATTTAAAACATTAAAACAGAATCTTGATTCATCAATTCAAAAAGATTCTACTGTCTACAATGGCATTAATATAAGTGATGAAAAACTAATCGAAAAAGCAAATAATATTTATGAGGACCATCAACTTGATAAGAATTATCCTAATGATTCTCGACTTGAAATCGTTAAAAGTCAAAAAGCAAATATGGGACTTATTATGTTCATCGTCGGATTTTTAGGACTTACATTCTTAATGACATCAGGATGTATTTTATACTTTAAACAAATGGATGAGAGTGTTGACGAAAAACCAAACTATACTATTTTACGTAAACTAGGTTTCTCCCGTAGAGACTTATTAAGAGGAATACGTTCTAAGCAATTATTTAATTTCGGTATCCCATTAGTAGTCGGACTAGTTCATAGCTATTTTGCCGTTCAATCTGGATGGTTCTTATTCGGTACTGAAGTCTGGACTCCAATGATTATCGTCATGGTTTTATATGCTGTTTTATACTCTGTCTTTGGTCTTTTATCGGTTCTTTATTATAAAAAAGTAATTAAAGAAGCTCTTTAGACTAACATTACTACCTAATAAATAATAGAAGCTCGAACTTTAGCTTCTATTATTTTTTTACTTATTTTGATTTATAATAGCCTTATACATACTACTTTAAAGGTGGATCGGAATGACTAAAACCATTGTTGAAAAGCTAAACTTAAAAAAATATAAAAAAGCTACTGTTTTAAATCAACCAAGTGATGTAAATTATTTTGCAGATCTACCACATTTTGATACGGATCTACAAAACCATCCTTACGATCTGATATTTGCTTTTGTACTTGATATGGACTCGCTAAAAGAACTAGTCACAAAGATTATCCAGAATCATTATTTAGATAAAAATGGCTATATTTTTATCGCCTATCCTAAAAAAGGAAACAAAGTATATCCGACTTATATTCATCGTGATGATTTATTCGAAGGATTAGGTGCGGATGAGAGCGGCTATATTGGTTCAAGTACAATTAAATTTTCTCGTATGGTTGGTTTGGATGACGTCTTTACAGTTGTTGGATTAAAAGACGAATCAAAAACAAAAGCTGCGAATTCATCCAAAGCAAGCCAATGTGTAGATGATTATATCGATATGATTCCAAATGTGGAAAAGGATTTAGAAGATTCTCCTGAATTACTTACGATCTATAAGTCTCTAACTCCTGGGTATCGTAAAGATTGGGCACGACACGTCTTTAGCGCTAAGCAAGAAGCAACGAAAGCAAAAAGACGTGAAGAAATGAAAATGGTCTTAGCTGCTGGATACAAAACGCTTGATTTATATCGTAGAGATAAAAAATGAAACAAAAAATCCACAAGATTACTTGTGGATTTTCTTCACTTATTAGATTTTTTAGATGTGCAGCCTGTCTGTTTGGATTTTTTAACAACAACGAGTAACTTTACCGCCTTTAGAATTAAAACGTGACTCTTGCGCTTCGATAAAGAACTCTTTTCTAGTTTGAATTGGTTGATCAGGGTGTTGTGTTTTCATATGTTCAACATATTTTTCATAGCTAGGTACACCTACTAATAAACTAATAAACTGCTTATAATATTTTTTGAACTCCTTCACTTTATAGTGCATAATTTTTCGGTTCACTTTCTTCGCGTTTAATGTACGGAGTTTCATGTAATTTTATCGGTTTATTAGATATTATATTGATCCAATTTCGAATCGAAGCAATTAGAACTAAAAGGACAATCACCATAAACAATCCACAAATTGTTGCATCAATATAGTCATTTAAAATAATTTGATTCATTTGTGCTTTACTAGCTGCTGGTGCAAGAATTTTGCCAGCATCTAAACCATCTTTAAAAACTTTCGCATGCGCTAAAAACCCTATTTTTGGTAATGCATGAAACAGCTTTTGCCAACCAGCTGTCATTGTGACGATTAAGATCCAGATTGTTGGCACTAATGTAATCCATGCATATGCCTTTTTCCCCATTTTCAACAAGATAGTTGTGCCTAGCAATAATGCAATGGCGGCAAGCATTTGATTTGCGATACCGAATAATGGCCATAAAGTATTAATGCCTCCAAGTGGATCAATAACTCCTTGATAAAGGAAATAGCCCCAGCCGAAAACACAAAATGCTGTCGCAATTAAATTTGCAGGAAGTGAATCCGTCTTTCCAAATGGCTTGTACACATTGCCTAAAATGTCTTGCGTCATATAACGTCCAATCCTTGTTCCAGCATCAATTGTTGTTAAAATAAATAACGCCTCAAATAGAATAGCAAAATGATACCAAAAAGCCATTAATGCCTTACCACCAATTACTTTAGAAAAAAGAGCCGCCATGCCGATTGCTAAAGTTGGTGCCCCACCAGTACGAGAAAGAATTGTTTGTTCCCCTACGTCTTTTGCTAGTGTGCTCAAATCATTTGGAGCTATTGTAAAGCCCCAGCTTGAAACTACTTGAGCCACTTGGTTTACATCAGTTCCAATTATGGCAGGCGGGCTATTTATAGCAAAATATGCTCCTGGAGTTAATAAACAAGCGGCAATCATAGCCATTACTGCTACAAAAGACTCCGTTAACATAGCACCATAACCAATAGCACGTGCATGCGTTTCACGCTCAATCATTTTAGGGGTAGTGCCTGAAGCAACTAATGCATGGAATCCAGAAACAGATCCACAAGCAATTGTTATAAATAAAAATGGAAATAGATTACCCGCAAATACTGGTCCCGTTCCGTCAATAAACTTTGTAATGGCCGGCATTTGTAAGTCTGGTGCTACTATAATAATGCCAATTGCTAAAGCTAAAATCGTTCCAACTTTTAAAAATGTACTTAAATAATCACGTGGAGCTAATAATAGCCAAACTGGAAGTACAGATGCTATAAACCCATAACCAATCAACATAAGAGCAATCGTTTCTCCCTTAAACGTAAACATTGCCGCTAAAGTTGGACTTTCTGCTACATATTGTCCTGCAAATAAAGAAAGTAGTAATAAAATTACACCAATAAAAGACCCTTCTCCTACTCGACCTGGACGTATGTATCGCATATAAATACCCATGAAAATTGCGATCGGAATAGTTGCTGCAATCGTAAACATTCCCCATGGACTTCCTGCAAGCGCTTTAACTACAACAAGTGCTAATACAGCTAATAAAATAATCATAATTCCTAATATACCGATTAACGCGATGACTCCTGTTATAGGACCAATCTCTTCTTTAATCATTTCTCCAAGCGATTTACCGTTTCTACGTGTCGAAGCAGCTAATATGACAAAATCCTGTACTGCCCCTGCAAATACAACTCCCACTATAATCCATATCGTTCCGGGTAAATAACCCATTTGCGCAGCTAAAATTGGTCCTACCAGTGGGCCAGCCCCTGCGATCGCTGCAAAATGATGACCAAATAGTACCCACTTATTCGTTGGTACAAAGTCTTTACCATCGTTATTAATTTCAGCAGGTGTTTTACGATCTTCGTCTAGTTTAAATACTTTTTCTGCAATAAACTTACTATAAAAACGATAAGCCACTGCATATGTACAAACTGCCGCCGTGAGGAGCCAAATTGCATTTATTGTTTCCCCTCTTTTTAAAGCTAATACAGAAAAACAGAAAGCTCCAAGTATTGAAATTAATCCCCAAACTACTATTGATTTTAAAGATTTCAAACCAAGTTACCTCCTTTTTCATTTATAAAAGAAAGTATATCATTAATTCAGAATTTTTTGTCAATTAATGGTAAAAAAAGTATAATAACGACATTTATACTGATTTCAAGCTGTTTTTTCTTCATAAAAGTAGACGAAAGTTGTATTGAACTTATCTAATTAAAGAATTTCAAGGGAAAATACAACTTTAACTTTCGCAACATTAGAACTAATCATTTTTAAACAAAAGAAAATACCATCCTAAGCGTTAAAAGCTAAAGGATGGTTTTCTTTCATATTAATTAAGTTATTTTACATGTTGTATAAAATTAATGTCGATTAGTTCATTCAGCCTTTGTAGTTCTTTTTCTCCTAGTAACGTCTTCCCTTCGTTTAAGGATACTAGAGCACTCTCAATTAAAAATTTTCGCGGTGTTTTCGACTGCAACAATTCGTTTTGTAAAAAATCTAGTAACTCATTGTACTTTTGTTGGTCATTACTATTTAATGCTGATTTTTTCATTGTATAAATAATACTACAAAGCTTTTGTTGAAGATTTTCTTCGGTCTTTCTTACTGGTAACCATCTATCTAATAGTTCCAAATTGAATAATTGCTCACCAGACTCCTCCACATCCTCAACAATCTTAATCATACGATTTACACTATATCGGACGACTTGATCCATACTAATATTCATATCTTTTGCAAGGTCATAGTATCTCACATTATGGTGAATAATTCCTAAAAACATAATGGCACTATCTAATAAAAAATCTTTCTTTTCAATGCCAAAAATGTCTAAGAAACGTGTATACACCCAATTTAATGTCTTAAAATTACCTTCCCTTATGAACTGTTTAATATCTAAGTCATTTATATAAATTACTTCTTCAAATAGAGAAATCAATTTATTATCTCTATTTGCCTCCATTAATAAAGTTATTTGTTTAATGAAAATTTCAATATTTGAAGGGCTTTGTCCGATCAACAACTCATTTCTTTCATGTTCAAGTTTTTTATAAATCATATTAAATAATGCGACTACTAAATCACTTTTAGACGAAAAATAATTATAAAATGTACCTTTAGAAATTCCGCTATAGTCTAATATGTCTTGAATTGACGTTGCTTGAAATCCTTTTTCAATAAACAATTCATGAGCTATTTTTACAACATGCTGTTTACGATCATTCATATAATCACCTTGGTTCTAGTTAATTACTGCTTAAAAAACATAGTACATTATTTTAACATTTTTAACTAGTAAATATCAGATTAGATTATTAAAGATTTCTAATGGTTATTATAATTGCATCTAATGATTGAATGGTATATCATATTATCTTATATAGAAGATGGAAACGCAGTTCAAAAAATTGAACTAGATGTACAAAGGAGGGGAAATCATGGATCATTCCATGAATAAATCAGTTAATCCGCCATACGGGATTCTTACAATCCTAATGATTGGTGCTTTTATTGCTTTCTTAAACAATACTTTACTTAATATTGCATTACCTTCTATTATG
Organism: Gottfriedia sp. NPDC057948; assembly: GCF_042887255.1. Classification (NCBI taxonomy): domain Bacteria; kingdom Bacillati; phylum Bacillota; class Bacilli; order Caryophanales; family Bacillaceae; genus Gottfriedia; species Gottfriedia sp. NPDC057948. The sequence continues at coordinate 67,156 of NZ_JBHVPN010000002.1, read as the reverse complement.
AAGGATTTAGACGTTGAGCCTTCGACTGTTCAATGGCTTTCTACTGGATATATGCTAGTAAATGGAATTTTAATTCCGACTACTGCATTCTTAATCCAAAAATATTCTGTTAGACATTTATTTTTAACTGCACTACTTTTATTTAATATCGGTACTTTAACAGCAGGATTTGCACATGTATTTCCTTTATTATTAGCGGGCCGTATGATTCAAGCTTCCGGTTCGGCTATTTTAATGCCATTATTAATGAATGTTATGCTAACTAGCTTCCCTGTTGAAAAACGAGGAACTGCAATGGGCTTCTTTGGTTTAGTAATGATGGGTGCACCAGCAATCGGACCAACTTTATCAGGATGGATTATTGAACATTATGACTGGAGAATGCTTTTCCATGTTGTTTCACCGATTGCATTAACGATTTTAATTATCGGCTTTTTCTTACTTAAAGATAAAAAAGAGAAATCAAACAGTACGATCGACCTTTTCTCAGTTCTTTTATCAAGTATAGGTTTTGGTGGATTATTGTATGGTTTTAGTACTGCGGGAACAAAAGGATGGGATAGTCCAGAAGCTTACGTTACTTTAATAGTAGGGGTTGTTTCATTAGTACTATTTATCTTACGTCAATTAAAACTTGATACGCCAATGTTAAACTTTAGAATTTATCGCTACCCAATGTTTGCTTTATCATCAGCGATTTCAATTGTAGTTACAATGGCTATGTTCTCAGCAATGATGCTTTTACCTATTTACACTCAAACGCTTCGAGGCATTAAACCTTTTGATGCAGGCTTAATGCTGTTACCGGGTGCTTTATTAATGGCAATTATGTCACCAATTACGGGTAAATTATTTGATAAAATTGGTGGAAGAATACTTGCAGTAACAGGTTTAGCGATTATGACTGTTACTACTTATTTCTTAAGTAAGTTAACAATGGATACAACTTATACGCATATTATTATTTTATACTCATTACGTATGTTCGGTATGTCGATGGTAATGATGCCAGTATCGACAAATGGTTTAAATCAATTACCAAAACGATTCTATCCACATGGTACTGCGATGAATAATACTTTACAACAAGTATCTGGTGCGATTGGTACAGCTTTACTCATAACAGTAATGTCGAATCGTACAGAATCAAAAGCTAAAGAGCTTGCTGCTGAAGCAATGAAGCATGTGACTAGTAAACCTACACCTGAAATGCTTGCTCAAATTAAGCAAGAGATCACAATGAAGGCAATGTTAGAGGGAATTAACTTCTCATTTTATGTAACGGTATTCGTTGCCGCAGTTGCACTAGTTCTTGCATTCTTTATCAAACGTTCAACAGCTGCAGAGGAACCTGTAGTGAAAGAAAATACTAATACTAGTACTAACTTTAAGAAAAAGTTAGCAGAGAATTAATAAAGTAAGTTCTTAGACTAAAAAAAGTTCAACCAAAATTGGTTGAACTTTTTTTGTTACGATCTGTTAAACAAAACGTGATATTAAAGTGTATAGCGTCCTTTTTGTTATAAAACATTCTATTTAATCCCTGATTATTAAAGGCTATAATTTAATTAACAAATCATTAAAAAAACTCACCACTACTTAATGCATACTTATCGGATGGTTTAAAATGCTAAGAAAAATTATTATATGTCTATTAATCGCTTTTCTACTATTTTTCACAGGGAGTAAGTCTACAAAGGAGAATTTCGAAATGGATAAAGTTAAGTTGAATTACGGAAAGTACGAAATCCCTAAAACACTAGTTAATGTAATTAACTTACAAAATCAATTAGATCGTGAGTCTGGGTCTTTGGGTGGTTTATATTTCTCTTATGAAAATATCGATACTCGTTATTTAAACACTCCCCTTGATGTTATCCAATTTGCAAGAACTGGTTCAGATGGAGTTCATTTTGGTTTTTTAACTGATTTTGGCCAAGTTGGTGATTTAGAAGATGCTTATATTGTACGTGTTTCACCAATGGACTCCGATGATCCGGTACAAATTGTTGCTAAAAATTTAAATGATTTCCTAAGGTTAATATGCTATGCACCAGGTGCTGTGGAGGTTGTAGATGTCACTACTAATAAGGATACTTTTCAAAAGATCCCTGAAATAAAAGCGACTCGAACTATAGAAGGATATGACGCTGCGGAAAGAAAGGTGCTTCAGCAAAAATTTTCACTTGAACCGTTTAAATCATTAGAAGATTACTTAATCGGAGTCAAAAATGAGCGAGAAAATCAAATCGTCTTACCGACTGAGGACAGCCTTGGAATACTAAATAAGATTGTGACGAAAACGGAAGAAACAAAAAATCAAAACTTATTTAAGTTTGAAGAAAATATTCTTACTTTAGACACTGATGAAGTAGTACACTTTTTTGAGACCTCATCACTCGAGGCTAAATTAGTATTTTTACGCGAAGCACAATCAAAGGCATTATTCTATGATGATGAAGAAGTAAAAAATTATCTTTCAAAACAACTACGTTTAATGCACTTAGACGATGAAGCCGTAAGAATTTACTATGAATAAAAACTTTACTATCCATTTAGTATCAATAATTAAAAGACATCACTGCAGATTATCTTAAATAATGAAGAAAAGAAAATGTCCCTAAGATTAGTTAAAACAACCTTCAGGGACATTTTTTGTTATCTCTTATAAATAAAATAGTCAAAATCCGCATGGAGCCCTTGACCAGTCGTATCCTGACATTGCATTCCAACGAATGCACCTGTAAAGAATCCCCCGCCTTGAATATAATCATCAGACAGTTTATATGAATAAAGTGCTACAGGTATTTCTGTCCAGTCCTCTCCATCAAATGAGTAAAAGTACTTGTAAACATTCGTTTTCACATCTACTCGAAGATGCACATATTCAACATGTTTTGGAATGATAATTTCGTTACCTTGTAGGGGTTGATCGAACTTAAAATTATCACATGTTACTAACTCAAGAATTCTGCCCTTTTCTTCATTCCAAGTGATTTGACATGAAGTCCAGTTTTGAGTGTTATAGTAATTTACTAAACCAGCTGATTGATGGAATGTCTTTGGATTAAATGCTATTTTTGTTTCTGCAGTAAAGTTAAAATCTTGCCAACGTCTTGCTATAAATGACTGAGTAAATTTAGATGTTAGGGATTCTCTTCCGTAAAGACGTAGATGCCCTGGATTGTCTTTTAATGATACGATATTCTCTCCTAATGGAATTCTCAAGTTTTGAAAGTGAGGATTTAAGATTTCTGAGTTAAAGTCATCCATCTCTGGGTAGTCGCTTTTCCATTTTACTTCATCTATTTTTGGACCCTCTATTTCAAGTGATGGACTATTCCCTCCTACGACATACGGCCAATCATTTTTCCACTCAAGCCTTTGAATAGCAGTTTCTCTTCCTAATGGACAGAAACCTCTTGGGTCTAACAACGGTTGACCTTCTCTTGGTAATGGTCTTCCTGTTAAATGCACAAGGAACCATTCATCTGTATGCGTTTGAACAATTGATGCATGTCCTGCTTTTTGAAGGGGAATTCTTGGTGCATGGAATGACGAAATTAACGGGTTTTCTGGGTGCACTTCATATGGACCCTTTAACTGTTTTGACCTAGCAATTGTAGCTTGGTGATCATATTTCGTACCACCTTCTGCCGTTAATAAGTAATAGTATTCATTTTTTTTATATAGATGTGGTGCTTCCGTCAGTTTAATATCAGTTCCTTTAAAGATAACCTCTGCTTTTCCGATCAGTTTCTGTTCTTCTACACTGTATTCTTGTAATGAAATGCCATAAAAATGATGATTTCCTACGCGATGATCCCAAACCATATTCACTAAATATTTTTTTCCATCCTCATCGTGGAATAGAGACGGATCAAATCCAGTACTATTTAAATAAATTGGATCTGACCATTCTCCGTTAATCGTTTCACAAGTTGCGAGATAGTTGTGGCAATCTTTCCATTGACCTTCAACTACCTTTACATCCGTGTAAATTAACCAAAACTGTCCGTCACGATAAGATAATGCGGGAGCCCAAATTCCACCCGAATCCGGATTACCTGTCATGTTTAATTGACTTAAACGGTTCAAAGGTCTTGATGCTAAGCGCCAGTTCTTTAAATCCTTTGAATGATAGATTCCTACTCCTGGAAACCATTCAAAAGTTGAAACTGCAATGTAATAATCTTCCCCAACTCGGCAAATACTTGGATCCGGATTAAAACCCGGTAAAATTGGATTACTGATTTTAGCCATTTTATACTCCTCCATATGCATCTATCTAGTTCATACATTACTTTTTTTAGTAAGCACCTTTGATAAAGTCCGAAACATTTTTTTGATAGAAAAGCTCTAATTGATCTAATTCCGCTTTCGAAAAAGATTGTATATTCATTGCTTCTAAGTTGCCATCCACTTGGCTTTGATTTCTAAAGCCAGGAATTACACATGTAATTTCTTTTTGATCTAAAATCCATCTAAGTGCTCCACTTGCCATCGATGACCTTCCTTCAGCAATCCAGTTAATTCGATTTGCCAATTCTACTCCTTTTTTAAAGCCCAAACCTGCAAATGTTTCTCCGATATTAAAGGCCGCTCCATTTTCATTAAAGTTTCGGTGATCATCTTCCTCAAAAATATGATCAGCCTTATACTTTCCAGATAAGAGTCCACTGGCTAGCGGTAATCTTACAAGAACACCAACCCCACGCTTATAAGCCTCGGGAAGTAATTCTTCTAATGGCTTTTGTCTAAAAATATTAAAGATAATCTGTAAGCTTTTCACATTTGGGTTTTCTAAACAAATCAATCCTTCTTCAATCGTTTCAACACTAACACCGTAATGGCGGATTTTCCCTTCACTTTTTAAACGGTCAAGTACATCAAATACTTGTCCATCCTTTAAAATTTCAGTTGCTGGGCAATGAACTTGATATAAATCGATTACATCTCGATTTAAGCGTTTTAGACTATCCTCGCAATTTGACTTAACCACTTCATATGAGTAATTTTCCGGTGAAAAGATATCACCTTTTCGGCAAAATTTTGTGCCTATATAAATTTTATCTTCAAGTCCTTTTGTGGCTTTAGCCAATAGTTCTTCGCTATGTCCATCACCATAAACATCTGCAGTATCAAAAAAATTTACACCTTGGTCGATTGCGTGTTGTAATGATTTTAAAGCTTCCGTATCATCTGTTTTTCCCCATGCTCCACCAATTGCCCAAGTTCCAAAACTTACCTCACTAATCATTAAACCTGTATTACCAAGTTCTCGATAATTCAAGTAAAACTCCCCCTCTAGTGCTATTTTTAGCGTCTTATACTAATTTCTAAATTCAGATAACATTCTATTTAATTCCTTCGTGTTGGAATAAACTTGCTTATAAATTGAATAAAGCTTCTCATATTGTTTAACATTTTCACTAACTGGTTTATATGAAGTGATTGGCTTTATGAACTCTTCGGCACAAGCCTCTAATGATTCAAACCAATTACATCCATAAGCAGCAATCATCGCCGCACCCATCCCAGGACCTTGCTCGCTTGAAAGCTTAATAATTGTCGCATTAAAAATATCTGCTTGCATTTGAAGCCAAATAGGATTTTTAGCACCGCCACCCATTGAAATAATTGAATCAATATTTTTACCGTTATTTCGGAAAATTTCAATTGACTCATTCAACGAAAAAGTAATGCCTTCCATGACAGCCCTCGTAAAATCACTTCTCTTATGTGCGGCATCCATGCCGATAAAACATCCTCTAATAACTGAATCCGCATGTGGTGTTCTTTCACCAACCAAATACGGAGTAAACATTAAACCATTTGATCCAATTGAAACAGTATCAACATCATCTAATAGTTGTTCGAAATTCACACTCTCAGCAAAGGTATCCTTAAACCAGCTTAATGAAAATCCTGCGGCTAGCGTTACACCCATTGAATAGAAAGCATCTTCTTTACTATGGTTAAAATAATGAACTTTGCCTTTGAAGTCGTGTTCTCCGTGCTCTTCATAAGAAAGAACAACTCCTGAAGTACCAATACTACATAGCGTATTGCCTTCTTTTAAAATACCTGAGCCGATAGCGCCACATGCATTGTCGGCTCCGCCTGCAAATACTTTCACTTCTCGACTAAGTCCTGTCAAATTAGAAACCTCTTTTGTAATAGTTCCAACGCAAGTCTGAGACTCGACAATTGGTGGGCAAAGATCCAAAGGAATATCGAATTTAGTACATAATTCTTCACTCCACTGCTTATCTTTTACGTTTAAAAGTAATGTTCCAGCAGCATCTGAGTATTCAGTATGAATTTTTCCAGTCAGACGATAACGAAGATAGTCTTTAGGTAATAAAAACACTGCTGACTGATGATAAATCTCAGGTTCAAATTCCTTTACCCATAAAAGCTTCGGTAGAGTAAATCCTTCAAGTGCTGGATTTTTCGTTATTTCCAGTAAACGTTCTTTGCCTACTATTTCATTGATCTTTTCACATTGCTTAGTCGTTCTTGTGTCATTCCATAAAATTGCATTACGAAGGCTTTCATTTTCTTTATTCAATAGCACTAGACCATGCATTTGACCTGAGAAGCTAATCCCTTGTATATCATTCGGATGACCATCAAATTCTCTAACTAGTTCGGCAAGTCCATCGATGGTTTTTTCAACCCATTCTTCTGGGTTTTGTTCACTATATCCGGATTTCTCTTGTATTAATGGATAGGCACGAGATACTTCTTGGCATACCTCTCCTGACTGATTAACTAACAAAATTTTTACGGCACTTGTACCAAGGTCAATACCGACTACATATTTCATAACAATCATCCTTTTATTGTTTTTTTAGCGTATCGATGAGAAAAATGTGCTGGAAACAATGAATTTCCCAGCACATTTTATGGTCAAAAGATTTTTAAACTGTTGCGAATTCAGCAATCGCTTCTAATAAGTATTGGTTTAGCACTGATTTAAGACGTTCTTCACGACCTGATTTATTTTGGATATCACCTAAACTTAATGCGTATGCTTCAAGTGTATGGAAACTTGCTTTATTCTCTACGATTTCTTTACCAATACCATAAGTGAAGCTGCTATAACGATCTTCAATAAAGCTTTCAAATACTTTATCTTCAATTAGTTTATTAGCTACTAATGTGCCAATTGCAAAGCTATCCATTCCAGCTATATGTGCATGGAATAAATCTTCTACATCAAATGATCCCCTTCTTACTTTTGCATCAAAGTTCAGGCCGCCTTTTCCTAAGCCACCATTTTTTAAGATTTCATACATTGCTAATGTAGTAGAGTAAAGATCTGTAGGGAACTCATCTGTATCCCAACCAATTAACTTATCACCTTGGTTTGCATCAACTGAACCAAGCATTCCATTAATTCGAGCAACGCGTAATTCATGCTCAAATGTATGACCAGCAAGTGTTGCATGATTCGCTTCAATGTTGAATTTAAACTGTTTGTCTAAACCATTTGCTTGTAAGAACGCTAATCCAGTTGCCACATCAAAGTCATATTGATGCTTCGTTGGTTCTTTTGGTTTTGGTTCGATTAAGAACTGACCATCGAATCCGATTTCTTTTGCGTAATCTACAGCCATATGGAAGAAACGCGCAAGATTGTCTTGTTCAAGCTTCATATCTGTATTCATTAGCGTGTCATAACCTTCACGCCCACCCCAGAATACATAGTTAATTGCACCAAGCTCTTTTGCAATTTCTAATCCTTTTTTCACTTTTGCAGCTGAATAGGCAAATACGTCCGCGTTATTAGAAGTAGCAGCTCCATTCACATAGCGAGGATGAGTAAACATATTTGCCGTATTCCAAAGCAATTTTGTTTTACTTGTTTTCATATATTCTTTTATCATTTCTACAATGACATCTAAGTTTTTATACGTTTCACCTAATGTATTTCCTTCAGGGGCAACATCTGAATCGTGGAAACAGAAGAAAGGAACATCCAACTTTTCATAGAACTCAAATGATGCTTCTACACGTGCTTTTGCAAGATTCATTCCCGTTAAGTGGTTCCAAGGACGTTGCATTGTACCTGCTCCAAATGGATCTGAACCATCTGCGGTAAATGTATGCCAGTAAGCAACTGAAAAACGAAGTAAATCCTCCATTTTTTGGCCATTAATTATTCTTTGAGGATCATAATATTTAAATGAAAATGGATTTTTTGATTTAGGACCTTCGAATTTAATTTTGTTAATATTAGTAAAGTAACTCATGTTTAATTCCTCCTAAAATAGTAGTTTTGTATTTTATGACTTATGTAAAATGACAATCCAAGTGCGCAATACTTTCATATCATCTGGCTCAATTCCTTGTAAGCCAGTCAGTTCTCCACTTACTTCAAGATTAGGAGCGTTAGTTACCCACGTGTAGGGCTCGGGGCATAAAAAGCCGCTTCTCCCATCTTTGTTATAAACAACCCAATGCTTAAAACTTTGGTCAACGGTATAATTAATCTCAATTCCTGTTGATTTGTTCGATATTTGTGCCGTCTGTAGACTACTGTTATTGGGGTTAGATAGAAAAACATCATCTAACTCTAGCCCGTACAGGCTCATTCCTTCACTCAACTCATATTTGTACTCAATATCTTCTAATTCCCCCGTTGGTAAAAATCGATCATTTAGTTTCCAACGTTTATCGACTGGAAGCTTGAAGATTGAAGTTTCTTCTGGGAATACGAAACTAGTATGATATCCAAAGCCAAACGGTAAAACTTCATTACTTTTATTAATAACTTCTGCTCTTTTAGCGAATAAGTTATCATTTAGAATAAAGCTCATCCTAATTACAAAGTGATGCGGGAATTGAGCCATTACATCTTCGTGCTTACTTGAATCAAACTCAGTAATAATTTTCACCGTTTGCTCATTAACTTCTACACTCGAGATATTCCACTCCCTTGTGTGAACAAAACCATGAATATGGTTCTGCTTGTCCATTTCATTAATTTCAAATTGATACGTTCTTTTGCCAAATCGAAACTTACCTTGATCGATACGATTTGGAGGGAACAGGATTGGGGTACCGTAAAGAACTGGGTTATTCGAATACTCCTCGGTTGAGTTAGGCACCCTTAAAAGCTCAGTATTTGATTTTTTATGAACCATGGAAATCAAGTTTGATCCCCATCCGGGAATAATGATAATCTCCAATTCACTATTACCTGCTTTAATTGCTGGTTCATTTAAAAAAGAGATTTCCTCAGCATAAGTATTCATCTAGATTCCCCGTTCTGTCATAATTTCTACACTTAGACTTTGCTAATCTTACCTTGTCTTTGGTCTATTCGATTAAAGCTATACATACCACAGAACATGAAAATCCAAGCAATTGACACGACACTAAAGAATGGAATTAGCCCTGGCTGATAGAGCAACAGAAGTAGTATAGCGATTAGACTAACTAGCATTATTAAAGTAATGTGAAAATGAAAAACACTTAAAAAGAATGCATTTTTAAAATAGTCTTTTAGTTTAAATTCGTAATGTACATATAGTGGAAAAATATAAAGGAAAACCATTAAATAAACTGCTGCAATGACTAATAAAGGAATGATTAAAATAAATTGGAGCATCCCTTCAATCGTTCGAATGTAAAATGCATCAAACGCTAGGAAGATGCCACTACAAATGAATACAAAACCAAGTTTATTGGAACGTTTAAATTCCTTCAGGAAAACAGTTAGAAATGTTCTCCAAATCGGAAGATCTGTTTCTTTTCCTATCCATTTACGAACAATTGTAAAAAGGGCTACTGTAGCAGGGAAAAAACCAAATATGACTAGTCCTCCAATTGTAAAGAGGAACCATAGTAGATTGACATATGCTAATTTCATAACCCACTCACATAGCGTAAACAATTTACCCATCGTTTTTCCGAATATCATTTAATCACCCTCCTTTACAAATTCATCTAAAGCTTATCTAATGTATTTAACCTTTTACTGACCCAGAAGCAATTCCTTCTACAATTCGATTACTTAATATAAGGAAGGCAATTAGGATTGGTAGAATACTAATAACTAACGTAGCTCCAATTGCTCCCCAATCAGTCGTATACTGCCCAATAAAATTTTGAATACCAACCGTGAGTGTTTTAAATTGATCTGAACTAATAAATGTATTAACGAAGACAAACTCATTCCAGTTGTAAATCATATTAATAATTGCCGCTGTAGCAATTACTGGTGATGTCATTGGTAAAGTAATCTTAAAAAAGATATGGTTAATTGATGCCCCGTCCATAATCGCTGCTTCTTCTACCTCTCTAGGTAGAGCTTCATAAAAACCAATTAAAATCATAATCGTTATTGGCAAGTTAAAAGCTGTGTACGTAAGGATTACCGAGAGTGGATTATCAATTAAATTTATTTTTGTAAAAGTATTAAATAAAGGAATCAATGTAGAATGGACTGGAATCATTAAACCTACCATAAATAATCCCAATACCCATTTACTTGCTTTCCAATTCATTCTTGTAATTGCGAAGGTTACCATACTTGCTAGTACAACCGTTAAAATAACGGCAGCGATTGTATAAGTTACACTGTTAAAGAAATATTGACTAATGTTTCCCTCAGTCCAAACTTTCGTATAATTCTCCCACTTTGGGCTTTCAGGTAAAGAAAAAGGTGACATATTGAAAACTTCTTGGTTATTTTTTAATGAAAAAAGAAATAGCCATATGATCGGAAATAATTGAAAAATCGCTACGATTATAAGGAAAAGATACATAAATCCGTAAGCAATTCTACTAAAAACACTATTCTTGCTACGGTCAGTTTTCTTTTCAGTTACAATGGCTTGAGATCCTGTAACTCTTACCGTATCCACTTAAAATCCCCCTTTCTTTTAGTAAATGTCATTATTTGCTTCAGTAAACTTACGAATAATCCAAGTAACTACTAAACAAATAACTAATAAGAAAAATCCAATTGCACTTGCATATCCAAAATCAAAACCTTTGAATGCTTTTTGATACATATAGGAAGCCATTACTTCACTTGAACCATTGGGGCCACCACCTGTCATAACATAAATTAAATCAAAGTATTTAAGTGACCCAACGACGGCAAGAACAATCGTTACTTTCACAACATTCATGATTAATGGTAATTTTATTTTTAATGCGATTTGAATTGGTGTTGCCCCATCGATTCTTGCAGCTTCAATTAGTGAGTCTGGAATATTTTTAAGAGCTGCATAGTAAATCAAAATATAAAAACCGGCGTACTGCCAAATAATTGGAATAATAATCGCATATAATGCTAAGTTTGTTTCAGCTAACCAGGCTGGTGGATTATGAACTCCTAGAGAAACAAGTAAGCTATTTAGAATACCGTTAGTAGGATGATAAATTTTAAGCCAAAGCTGAGCAATTGCAACAGAAGCAAGTAGCATTGGAATAAGATATATTTTTCTAAGAAGGTCTGCACCTTTAATTTTTCCTGCAAGTACAAATGAGATGAACAAGTAACCAATTAAACTAACTGCTGAAAATACTGCTAATAAAAAGGAGTGGAAAGCACTTTTCCAAAATAGAGGATCATGTAATAAGTGGGAATAATTCTTTAAACCTATGAACTCCTTTTCCCCAATTCCATTCCATTTCATTAAGCCAAAGTATCCAGTTTGTACGATTGGAACGTAAATCAAAGCAAGGATCAGAAAAAGAGCTGGTGTAATATACAAGGCGATTATTTTTTTATTTGACATAGCTTTATTCACTTCGATTCAACTCCTTCCCTATGTTTAAAAATCAAGGGCATATTAAAATGAATCCATATGCCCTTTTCTTTAGTACATCAGAATTTATTTATCTTCTGCCTTTAAAGCTTCTTCATGTTGTTTAGCAAAGTCTTTTGGTTTTACTTCATTTCCAAATAAAGATTGGATTAAGTTTAAGTGAGTTTCTGCTACAGAAGCACTCATTTGAACGTCAGCAAATAATGTTAAGTTGCTAGCTTTATTTAATTCATTTAACACATCAATATATAATGGTGGTAAATTTACTTTTGAAGTATCAACCTTAGTCGCTGGAATTACACCCGCTTTTTCAACAGATTGCTCTCCCCACTTCTCTACAAAGAATTTAACAAAGTCTTTAGCTTCAGCTTTCACTTTTGAATGCTCTGCTACGAATAAACCTACTCCTGGGCCACCAACCCAGCTGTTAATATTTCCTTTTCCACCTTCATAAGTAGGGAATTTAAAGAAACCTACATTGTCACGGAAATCTTTTGAAATTTCTTCGTTTGTCGTAAAGTTTGGAAGCTCCCATGTTCCCATTAAGTACATAGCTGCATTTCCATTTAAGAATTCAGATTTACCTTCATCATTCGATAATCCATTAAAACCTTTATTAAATGCATTTTCTTTAACTAGGTTTTGAACCTCTGATGCCGCTGATACAAGTGCAGGATCTTCGAATGTTCCTGTATGGTTAATTGCTTTATTAAGTACATCAGCTCCACCAATTCTGTCTGCCAAATACATATACCAAAGTGAACCTGTCCAACGATCTTTATTTCCTAAAGCGATTGGAGCAACTCCATTTTTAGCAAGTGTTTTAACAACGTTTTGGAATTCGCTATAAGTTTGTGGTACTTGAAGGTTATATTTTTCAAAAATTGCTTTATTGTAATAAATTGGAGCGATGTTTAGTTCTAGAGGTAATCCATAAGTTTTTCCATCGATTGCATATGCTTCTGTTGTTCCGCTTACAAAAGAATCTTTTAATCCGTTATTTAACACATCATCTAAATCAGCAAAAAGGCCACCCTTTACAAATGGTTTCATATATCCTGCTGCCCACGTAAACCCAACATCTGGAAGTTCATTAGAAGAAGAAAGAACTTTAATCTTATTCTTGTATTGCTCATTTTCAAGAACTTCTACTTCAATTTTTACATCCTTATGTTCAGCCTCATATTGTTTAATAATGTCAGATACAATTAAGTTTTGTTGCTTGGAACTTCCAGCTGGCCAAAGGTGCATAAACTTGATCACTTTTTTGGAACCGCTTTCAGTTGACGCGTTATTAGATTTACCACAGCCAGTTAAAGCAACCATTAGAATAAGAACTAGTGCTAACATTAATGAAGACGCTTTCTTAAACATGTCTAACCCCCATTTTTTTGAATTTTTCGTTACAAGTAAATTCTAGCACTAAAAAAAAAACGCGGTAAGGTAACCACGATTGGATAAAATTCCACTATTTTTGGATTAGTGAATCATCAAGTTCCGATACTTTTCTAAATTTACTAGGGGTAATACCCTCGTAATCCTTAAAGATCTTAATGAAATATTTAGCTGTCTGATAGCCTACTTCTAGTGCAATTTCTTCAATTTGCAAATCTGTTGTCAGTAGGCGATTTTTTGCAATTTGTAATCTCTTTCTAGTCAAGTACTCACTAAATGTTAATCCTACTTGCTCTTTAAATAACACACTAAAATAGCTCGCATTTAGATGTACCGCTTCTGCTACATCCTTTAAGGAAATTTGATTGCTTATATTTTCATTAATAAAGGTCTTTGCTCCGTTAATTGAGTTAGAGCGGTTATTAACCTGATCTAGTTTTAATAATTTCTGATCAGTCACTTTTTCCATATATTCAATCCGTTCAATATTTGCTTCCTTTTCAAGCGCTTGCTCAATAGCTTCAATTAATTTTTGTTTACTTACTGGTTTTAATAAGTAATTTACAACTCCTAGACGAATAGCCTCCTGGGCATATTCAAAGTCAGGGTGTCCAGAAATTATGATTGAAACAAACCTATGTCCTTTATCCTTTAGGTTATTTAGAAGCTCTAAACCATTCATTTCAGGCATACAAATATCAGTTACTAAAAGATGAATTCTTGTTCTGCTCATCTGTTCAACTGTTTCTTGACCATTTGCCGCACTAAGAATTTCAAATTTACCGTTTGACCATTTCTCTAATGTTTTTTTAAATCCTTGTCTAGTCGCTTGTTCATCATCAACAATTAGAATCGTTTTTGTATCCAAATTATTCTCCACCTTTGTCTGGAACTTCGAATAATACAGTTGTACCTTTACCGATTTCACTTTCTAAACGAAGGCCACCTAAATCATATCCTTCGTAATATAATTTGATTCTTTTATTTACATTCGTAAGCGCCATACCCATCCCTTTAAAGGATGAAACATTATCATTTTTAATTGCTAGATTAAGGGCATTAAGAGCTTCTCTATCAATACCCGGTCCATTGTCCTTAACAGCCACTAATAAATTAGATGAGTCATTAATCCTTTTAATCTTCACTAAAACACTCCCTTGTTCTCGACTACTTTCAATACCATGCATAATGGCGTTCTCAACTAAAGGTTGGATTAGCAGTTTAGGTATTTTAATAGCTAATAGATTTGGCTCAACAGATATCTCCCAAAACAACCGTTCTCCTAACCTCATTTTCATAATCTGTAAATATCGTTCAATTTGGTCGAGAGCAGCTTGTATAGTTACCCATTCACTACTATTTGCATTGCCGATTGTATAGCGAAATAATCCCGACATTGCAATCACTATTTCTGCTAAATCCTCCTCACCTCGATCATCTAAAGACCAGTAAAGTGCATTTAGCGTATTATAAAGGAAGTGCGGATCGATTTGGGCTTGTAGTGCCTTCAACTCCGTTTGACTACGAAGTAATTCTTTTTCATAAACGACCTGTATTAAATGATTAGTATTTTCTACCATCTGGTTATACGTTCTATTTAATTCAATAATTTCTAATGAAGCTGCGCTTTCCTTGTTAATTTTCAACTCGTCCATTTTCGCGTTCTTCATTGTATTTGTAAGTTTCTTTATCGGTCTTGTGATCATTGTTGCTAGAATAATTGATGATATAACAAAAATGATCAATCCAATCGCACCAGATAATAGGGTCGCTTTTCTTACCGGTGTTACCCGCTCATTTAAAAAGCTTGTAGGTTTTAAAATAACAAGTGTCCAGCCCGTTTTTGTAGATGGTTGCGTAACAATCATATATTGTTTTTTATTTACTTTTATCGATTCGTATCCTTCTAATAAAAACTTTTGAATATCAATGCCGTAGTTATCCGTTATCGGAGTTAAATCCCTATCAAGCAGCATCATATAGTCCTTCTCTCCAGGAGATAATTTACTTTCTTCAACCTGAAAATAACTATTAAGAATTCTTACGACTAAATATCCTCCATTTGAAAACCAACGATCCATTAAACTAACCCTTCTTATTGCATAAGAATAGTTACTATTTTTAGGATCTTTCCCTACCCACACTAACCTTCCTTTCTCGGCTTCTGCTTCCTTTACCCATTTTTCATCGATTACACTAGATAAATTTTTATCACCGAATGGAAAAATACGATTACCTTCTGAAGAATATAGCTCAAAAGAAGAGATTCCATTTGAATAAGCTAAAAAGTTATTTATGACTCTGATTAGTGATTGTCTTCTTGCAAAATCAACACTTTCTCCGTTTTTCAATCCGAGTAATATTTGTTGAACCGTCTCGTTGGTCATTAATTGATTTGATAAAGTGTCAATTTGCTTATACAAGGTTTCCATTCTTCCATTTGCTTCAATAGCCGTTTGTTTGATTTGCTTTTCTGTTGTATCTTTCATTAAAGTTCCAACTTGGTTATATACCATAATGGATACAATGGATAAAACAATCACCATAACAATCAAGAAGACACCCAATATTTGATTTCGTAAAGTGTTTAATTTTCTTAACCGTAATCTAAATTTGACGATTGTAATCACCTTTTCAGTAATAAGTTAGTGTAAGGGCTTTCTTTAGAAATTATCATACTATATTTATCATTAGTCTGAATATTAAAAATACCTGTCTAGTAATAACTACCAGGTAGTTTAAGGGCAATATTGGGATAATTGTAATTAGTTTAAATAAAAAACAACACGAAAAAGAGGAACCTAAACATATGATGTCGAGGCTCCACTTTTCATTTAGTTACTATTTATTTACCTTTTCCCTGAACTTTTGACTTTTCTCGCTCATTAACTTGTTCAACTTTACTCCATTCTGCTTCCTGAAGAGTTCGCCATAAAATTTTCCCACTTGCAGTAGTCGGTAATTTATCAATAAATTCGACGTATCTCGGATATTTATAGTTAGCCATATGCTCTTTTGACCAATCGATAATGTCATCCTCACTTACTTTGCCTGAATAAATAGGATTTAGGATCACATATGCCTTTACTGTTTCGCCCCTTTTTTCATCAGGCTTACTAACAACACAAGCTTGTTGAATGGCCGGATGTTTATAGAGTAGGTTTTCCACTTCAGTTGGCCACACTTTAAAGCCTGACGCGTTAATCATCCTTTTAACACGATCAACGATAAAATAGTACCCTTCATCATCAAACCGACCAATATCTCCTGTACGGAAAAATTGTTTCCCGTCTATTTCAATGAAGGCGTCATTTGTTTCTTCTTGTCGGTTAAAGTATCCTTTAAATACTTGTGGCCCATTAACAACAATCTCACCAACTTCACCAACACCTAACTGTTTCATCGTTACCGGCTCGATAATTCTGGCGTCTACGTCAAATGATGGAATTCCAAGACATTGTAGTTTTGGTCGATCTGGCGGATTAAAATGTGTCTGTGCAATTGTTTCGGATAATCCATACCCTTCTACGAACTTTAACCCTGTTAATTGGAATAGTTGCTCTCCAACTGCTTCTGGAAGAGGAGCCCCACCACCTGCAATATTTACAAGAGACTTAATGTCATCTGTATTTAAATTTGGATTTGCTAAAAAGTCGATTAGCATTGTACTAATATTTACCCAATGGGTACATTGATAATTTTCAATAAGATTGCATGCATGGTTTCGATTCCATCTCGTTAGCAATACCATACTTGAACCGGTAAAAATTGGTGTATGCATGCCATGAACCATTCCTGTTACATGGAATAGAGGTAAAGTTGAAAAGCTAACGGCATTTGCAGAAATATTCATCCAAACGGCAGATCCTACTACATTTGCTTGTACAGTTTTATGTGTGTGAATACAGCCTTTTGGTAAACCGGTTGTTCCTGAAGTATATGGAAGGACTGCAACATCATCTGAGTTACCTTCATATAGTGATGGGGTGAGCTGTGTTTGTATTGCATCCTCCCAATAAAATAAATTTTCGTTTTGATAGATTTTCTTTGATTCAGTTATTTCAGCTGTTAAATCGGAAACTAAAGGAATGGTTGGTAAGTATTCAGAGTAAACTGCAACTACTAAATTCTCTAATCCAGTTGTAGCTTGTAAAGGTTCAATTTGAGGGGATAGTTCTTGGCCAATGATTGCGGTTTTAATTTCACAATCATTTATGTAAAATTCAAGTTCATCTGTGGTGTTCATCGGGTTAATTGGTACTACAATTCCTCTTACTCTTAATATTGCATAAAAGGCGATAACATATTGGGGTGAGTTTTGCATATAAAGCATTACACGTTCACCAGGGGATATTTCTAACCTATGCTCAAGATAACCTGCCAAATGATCAACCTCTTCAAGAAGCTGCTTGTACGTTTTTGAAGCACCATAATACTCGATTGCAGTTTTATTTGGATACCTTTTTGCCGAAACGACTAAATTATCATAAAGTGTTGTCTCAGGTATAGTTAAAGATTTAAAAACTCTTTTTGGCCAATACGCAAAATGTGAAGTACTCATAATTTTTCCCTCCGCTTATGAACCTTTATTATATTAAGTTTTAATACTGACTGCTCGTTCTTGTATGTATGAAAGCATAAAAAATTTAGGGCAATTATTCATATACATTGCCTAATTAATGAATATCGCTCTACCAGAAAACACTTACAAATTATTCGTTTAAAACAGTATCTTTAAAATTAATTAAAAGTAAATTGCAAAACGGGGCAATTGCTAAGTTTAGTGTGGAAAGGGAAAATGGAATAGTAAATCATTATAAAAATCAACTTTAGACCTTATTATAATGGAAAAGCTTAAATGAATAAATAGTTTTTTGAAAATTAAAAAAACTATTCGATTTAACCGAGGTATTTGATTTGAGTAGCGAAAATTTTTTAAGTAAAATTACATACAATTACTTACTTTACGGCTTTTCTATGTTTCAATTAATAACAAGTGAGGTGTTAGTATATGAGAATTGGAATAATCGGTTTAGGAGATATAGCTGCGAAGGCCTATCTACCTGTTCTTTCTGAAAGAGAAAAGATCGAGTTGGTGCTATGTACAAGAAATAATGAGACACTAGACCATTTATCAAACAAATATCGAATCAATGAAACGGTTAATACAGTAGATGAATTGTTAGAAAAGAATATTGATGCAGCATTTATTAGTACTGCCACGGAAGCTCATTATATGATAACGAAAAAGTTATTATTAAATGGTATAAATGTTTATATTGATAAACCTATTTCAATGAATTTCAAAGAGACTGAACAAATTGTAAATCTAGCTAGAGAACAAGGAAAAATAGCGATGGTTGGATTTAATAGACGGTTTACCCCTAGAGTAAAAGAGCTTACTTTGCATGGAAAGGCTAGTTTAATAATCATGCAAAAAAATAGATTTAACTTTCCTGAATATACTAGAAGATTTGTTGTAGAGGATTTTATTCATGTGGTGGATACACTTAGGTATTTAATGTCCACTAATGTAGTTGATTTAAATGTCAATTTCTTAAAAAAAGATAATATGCTCGATCACCTAATCATTCAACTTATAGGTGAGGGATGCACGGCAATTGGAATAATGAACAGAAACAACGGTGTTACGGAAGAAATTATTGAATATATGACACCACAAAATAAATATTTAGTGAGTAGTTTAGTCGAAACCACCCATTATCATAATAAAGAAATCAATATTACAAAATTTGGTGATTGGGAACCAACACTATATAAACGTGGGTTTTACCAAATTGTTGATCACTTTCTTGACTGTATAGAACAGAATAAAACCCCAGACCCTTCAATAAATGATTCCTTAATCACACATGAAATTTGCGAAAGAATCGTTCAATATATTGATTCTAATGTAGATTAAATAAAAAACCCGAATAATAGACTTGAGAGGTCTAATTATTCGGGTTTTACTTTTTATTTATTCTTGTTCAGCCATTGCATCTTTTGGAGTACCGAATAAATACGTTAGGACGAAACCACCGG
Organism: Gottfriedia sp. NPDC057948; assembly: GCF_042887255.1. NCBI lineage: Bacteria > Bacillati > Bacillota > Bacilli > Caryophanales > Bacillaceae > Gottfriedia > Gottfriedia sp. NPDC057948. The sequence goes on along the minus strand of NZ_JBHVPN010000002.1, from coordinate 47,924 downwards.
CATAACCAGCAAGTAATCCGATCACATATTGAAGCCACATTCCGTGCGCAATAAGTGGAACTAACGCTGCGCCTGAAGGACCAATAGCAATTGCTCCAACATTACCAAACATTCCAATTACTGCACCTCCAATACCACCACCGATACATGCAGTGATAAATGGACGACCTAGAGGTAATGTAACTCCATAAATTAATGGTTCACCAATACCTAAAATACCTACTGGAAGAGCACCTTTAATCATATTTGATAATGATTTATTCTTTTTGCAACGTAACCATAATGCTAATGCTGCTCCAACTTGTCCAGCACCTGCCATTGCAAGCATTGGTAATAATTCAGTCGCACCAGTTGTATTAATTAATTCGATATGAATTGGTGTTAAAACTTGATGTAAACCTAACATTACTAATGGTAAGAATCCCATACCTAAAATAAACCCTGCTAAAATACCGCCTTTTGAAATAATCCAGTTAATTGAGCCAATTAAGTTATCAGAAATAAATCCTGCGAATGGCATGATGAAGAAAATTGTAAGCAAACCTACTACTAATAAAGCAATCATAGGCGTAATTATAATATCTATCGAATCTGGAATAACTTTACGTAATTGTTTTTCTAAAATTGATAATAAATAGACTGCAAGTAGTACTCCAATAATACCACCTTGACCTGGAGCTAATGGATCACCATTAAAGATATTTTTAATTGGTTGATCCGGAAGCATACCTGTTAAAAGTGTTACCCCACCTATTACTCCACCAAGGGATGGTGTCGCCCCGAATTCCTTCGCTGCGTTAATACCAACATAAATTGCTAAATAACCAAAAATTGCGTTTTTAATTACATTTAAAACTGTAACAAATTGTGACCAAGTTGCTGCATCTAGGTTTTGAGCAGTGATATTGTTTGACAAAATCGAAGCTATACCAGCAATTAAACCTGCACCAACGAATGCTGGAATTAATGGAATAAAGATATTACCGACTTTTCGTAAGAAATTTTTAAAAGGTGTGTTATTTTTCTTTTTTAATTCGGCTTTAAGATCTGAACCTTTTTCATTTAAAGCCGCTGATGAAGTACCTTGTTTTCCTGATGAGCTGTTTTTCAGATGACCAAATTGTTCTGCAACTTTAGTTACTGTACCAGGGCCTAAAATGATTTGGTAAGTCTCATCATCAACCGTTCCCAAAACCCCGTTAATTTTTTTAACTTGTTCTTCATTAATTAAACTAGGATCAGCAACGTTAACACGAAGTCTTGTCATACAGTTTGTAAATGAAACTACGTTATCAGTACCGCCAATTGCATCAGCGATTTCAGAAGCTAATCTTTGATATTTATCCATCTTCTACTCCCCCAACAATATTTATTTTTGTATTGCTTTTCGAACAAATCCTTCTGATTTTTTCAATTGCTCAATTGCTTGCTCATAACTAAATCCAGTAAGAATCATAACGATTGCTACTTTTGGACTTTGATCCGACTTCGTTAAATACTCTTCTGCTATTTCATACGTACAAGAAGTTGCTTCCATTACAATACGCTTTGAACGCTCAACTAGTTTTTCATTTGTTGATTGAACATCAACCATTAGGTTACCGTATACTTTTCCAATACCAACCATTGATGCTGTAGATAACATATTGCATACTAACTTTTGAGAAGTACCTGCCTTTAATCTAGTTGAACCAGTTAATACTTCAGGTCCGTTAACAACTTCAATTGCTATTTCTGCCTCTTGGCCAATCTTTGAGCCCTTGTTACAACTAACCGCTATAGTAGAAGCACCAATTTCTTTGGCATATTTTAAACCACCAATAACATAAGGTGTACGACCACTAGCTGCAATTCCAACTACAATATCATTTTTACTTAACTTAATTTCCTTTAAATCTTCAATTGCAAGTTCTTCGCTATCCTCAGCACCTTCAACTGCTTTTATAAAAGCTTTTTCTCCACCTGCAATTAACCCTACTACCTCTTCTGGGCTTGTTCCAAATGTAGGAGGACATTCAACTGCATCTAAAAGTCCTATGCGGCCACTTGTGCCTGCACCTATATAAATCAGACGCCCCCCACTTTTGAAAGCAGTTACAATTTTTTCAACAGCTTTAGAAATATTAGGGATTTCATTTCGAACCGCAGCGGCAACTTTAGCATCCTCTTCGTTCATTACGGTTAAAAATTCTTCTATAGACATCTCATCTAAATTCATTGTTTTTTCATTTCTTGTTTCGGTTGTTAAATTCTCAAGCATGTTTGCTTCACCTCAAGTAATTTTTTAAAAGTAAATTTAATTTCATACTTATTATAACTATTTTTGAAATAAAATTTCAATACTAAAATTCATAAGGAAGAAATTTCATATTATTAATTCGTATTTTTGTTCAAATAGACGACATATTTACAAAACCATTACTAACAATTTTTCTTTTAAAGAAGCATAAAACTATAATTTATACATTAATTTGTCTGGCAAAAAAGTTTAAGCTCAATTTACAATTTCAAAACATAATTAATAAACTATTGTGGTATTTTAAACCTATGTATTTAAAATATGTTTGTTAATTTGATGACAACTTAACTAAAATACAGTTCATTTTACAGATGAAAAGACAACATCCTCCGTATGATTAAGGATATTTATGTCACTTAACTAGGTGTATACAATGACAAAGTTTATACAGTTTTATAAAAATTTCTCGTTAGTGGAGAAAAGCGCACTTCTCTGCTTCCTCTTACCTCCAGTAGGTATTTCATTGCTATTGATCATCGGACTTCGCACACTCTATACTCAATGGTTTATTAATAAACGGTTTATTTATTCGTTTAGTTCGTACTTTTTCTTATGCCTATTTATATCTACTATTGGTGCTGCCCTTTTATTTAGAAATATATTATTTTTATTGGTCGGTATCATGATTCTTGGTTACTGGGGAATCTATTGTAGGATTTTAGTAACTGAGAAAGGTCAATTATTTCAGAGATTTCGCATGATCATAATCTTTGGAGGCGTATATAGTTGTGTAATTGGATGGATATCTAAATGGTTTGTTTTTCCTAGAATTGTTGGTTATTTATTAGGAACAGTGCTTTTTGGTGAAGTGGAACCTAAGAATTTTAACCGTCTAATTGGTTGTGCATATAATCCCAATTTTACTGTTTTTATTTTATTAATCGCTATTTCCTTTCTCTTTGCCAGTCTACTTTCTAGTTTAGAGAGAAAACACTTTATTAACTTAGCATGGCAGCTTCCAATCCAACTTCTACTAAGTTATGGAATTTACCTTACGGGTTCAAGAGCTGGCTTTGCGACGATGATTCTGATTTACTTACTTTTTATCTTCCGACTTAATCGAATCTTTTTCTTTGTTTGTACAATAATCGGACTATTCTTTTTGAAATGGTTGCTTTATATAATGCCAAGAGCCGATTCAGTTATTCAAGCAGGGCATAAAAGGTTGGACATTTGGAAAAACGCATATACTATATGGCAGAATCACCCATTCTTTGGTGTGACACCGATCGGATTTGGTCAAGAATATGTTATACAATATGGTCATTTTATCCCCCATGCACATAATCTATTGCTGGGTATGTTTGCGGAATACGGAACATTAGGAGGATTGGCTTTTATAACATTAATTAGTATAAATATTATAAAATGCATTCACTTATTCTTTTTTGAGCGCAGCAAAAAATGTTTTTTCAACAGTTTTTTACTCGGCCTACCAATTATTTTGTTTACAGGGGTATTTGATGAGCCAGTGTTCTCTCCACAAATCGGCTTCCTCACAGTCATACTGCTTGGGTGTTGGGATCGATATTCGAAACGTATGCAATTTAATATTGAGATTTCAGCAGTTCAAGGCAAATTTATAAGCGTTTATGGGAGCACGGCAAGGTTAGTTGTCAGTTCGTACATGATTTTGCATTATTTAAAATCGAAGTTTATTAGTAATAAGTACTAAAGAGACCCCTATGACAGATAGGGGTCTCTTTTGTTAACTTATGATATTTTTTTCGTAACTTGCACTTCTACTGCCACATTTTGTTTTGTTAAGAATAAATTTAATATAATTGCAGTTAATGAACCTGTCACAATTCCATTTTGCATTAACATTTTTAAAAAGTCAGGTAGTTGGTCGAACATTTGTGGAAGGGTTGCTGAACCTAACCCTACTGCTATACTACAAGCCGCGATTAATAGGTTTTCGCCTTTACCTAAATCGACTTCTGAAAGAATTGATATCCCGGCAGCTGCGACAGATCCGAACATAACAATCATTGCGCCTCCAAGAACGGCATTTGGAATAACAGTCGTTAAAGCTGCTAGTTTAGGTAATAACCCAAGAACAACCATGATACTTCCCGCAGCATAAATAACTTCCCTAGACTTAACTTTTGTAAGTGAGATTAAACCAACATTTTGTGAAAACGCTGTGTACGGAAATGCATTAAAAATACCACCAAGCATAATCGCAAGACCTTCTGAACGCAACCCATTTACGATCTGATCTTGTTTAACCTTTTGGTTAGTCGCTTTTCCGACTGCGAAATAGACTCCAGTAGACTCAACCATACTAACGATACATACGATAATCATTGTGATAATAGCTGTAATACTGATTTTTGGTGCTCCGAAATAGAATGGTTGAGCGATACTAAACCATGATGCTTCCGATACGCTTGAAAAGTGAACGATTCCCATTGCATAACCTGCAACTGTTCCTACAACCAAACCAACAAGTACGGAAATTGTACGTAAAAATCCTTTAGCCCATCTGTTAACAACTAAAATTACGATAAGTGTAAGAAGGGCTAGTAATAAATTGTGTATTTGCCCGAAGTCTGGACTCCCTTGTCCACCTGCTGCATTATTCATAGCTACTGGAATTAGAGAAAGCCCAATTATCGTTACTACTGATCCTGTAACAATTGTAGGGAAAAATTTTAAAAGTTTGCCATAAAAAGGAGCAGCTAATACAACAAAGATCCCAGAAATAATGATTGCACCGTATGCTGTTGGTAAGTTTGAAGATGATGCAATTGCAATAATCGGACCTACCGCTGTAAAGGTACATCCTAAAACGACTGGCAATCTGCTACCAATGTATTTAGTCCCCATGCTTTGCAGGATTGTTGCGATACCGCAAGTAAATAAATCTGCTGCTATTAGATAAGCGATCTGAGTTGGCGTAAGTTTAAGCGCGCCACCTATTATAAGAGGTACAACAACTGCACCTGCATACATAGCCATGACGTGTTGAAAACCTAATGTAAATGCTTTTTGTTTACTTAACAATCTGATTCTCTCCCTTGTCATTGCTGAATTTATCTAAATTGATTACGTACAGTTATTCCTCTTTATAAAACAAAAAAGGACAGGTTCCACTTGAGTATGTTTCTCTCAAGTGAAACCTGTCCTTCTGGGTTTTTATCCCTAATGGTGTAGCACGTGTAGTGCCCACATCGCTCGGACCAGCCATTTTACTTATACAATAATGCGGAACCCTAGATGTGCTTTCACTCATAGTCGGTCGATTATATTGGTCGTCCGGTAGAAACTTATGGGCCATATCCCCATGATTATATGAGTTATTTATATATTTGTACCTTGATTATGTTACACATGCTATTCAATATTTTCAAGTAGAAAATGCTAGGAAAAGGTGCTCCATTAGAAAAATACTAATGGAACACCTTCTATTATGTTCTACGCATATAAGCTTTTACAGTTAGCGGTGCAAAAATGGCTACAATTACAGCAGCTCCAATAAGCGAAATAATTAGATCTGAACCTGCAGTTCCTGTGTTCGTAAGATTTCTTACAGCAGTAATCAGATGTGAAATAGGGTTTATTTTTACAAACCATTGAAGCCAATTTGGCATTGTATCGACTGGTACAAAGGCATTTGAAAGGAATGTTAATGGAAATAGTGCTAGCATAGAAATCCCTTGTACACTTGACGCTGTACGTGCAATTACTCCAAAAAAGGCAAAAATCCAGCTAATCGCCCATGAACATACAATTACAAGTAGTCCAGCTAAGATGACAAAGCCCAAGCCACCTTCAGGGCGATATCCCATTATATACCCCATAGTGAAAGTAAGAACAGTAGCAATCGTATAACGTATCGTATCCGCCAATAAGGCTCCAGCCAGTGGTGCAATTCGTGCAATCGGCAGCGACTTGAATCGATCGAATACACCTTTATCCATATCTTCACGCAATTGGACACCTGTAACAATCGAAGTAGTAATGACCGTCTGTACTAAGATTCCTGGTATGATTACCGGTAAATAACTCTTAACATCCCCAGAGATTGCTCCACCAAAGATATAAGTAAACATAAGTGTAAAAATAATAGGTTGTAACGTAACATCAAATAATTGTTCTGGTGTACGTTTTATTTTTAGTAGACCACGATAAGCCATCGTAAATGAATTTTTTACTGATTGACTAAAGCTAGTTTTATTTTTTAATTCACGATAAGCAGCTCGTTTTATTGAAGTGCTCATACCCTTACTCCCTCCATTTCTTTTGTTTTAGCTGACTCCTTTGATCCATCATCATCTACGCTGTTACCAGTAATCGTAAGGAATACTTCATCAAGAGTCGGCTTTTGTACACTCATTTCAGCTAAATGAATCCCTTCATCACGTAAGGCGATTAGTAGGTCGGTTACTCGGTCAGCATCCGCCATAGGTGCAGTAATCTTTCCTTCTACTAATGTGATATTGGATTTTACTTTTAGTACATGTTCTACTGTCTGACGCGCCTTTTGAACATCTTTTATATTTTGAATTTTTAATTGTAACGATGAACTACCGACTGAAGCCTTCAATTCATCAACAGTACCTTCCGCAACTACATGACCGCGATCTATTACTGCAATTCGATCAGCTAGTTCATCCGCCTCTTGAAGATATTGTGTTGTTAATAGAACTGTTGAACCTTCTTTTACTAAACGACGAATGGTATCCCACATTTGATTTCTAGTACGAGGGTCTAAACCAGTTGTCGGCTCATCTAAGAAGATAAGTGGTGGCTGAGCAATTAAACTTGCAGCCAAATCTAATCTTCGACGCATTCCACCTGAGAAGTTTTTTAATGGGCGCTTTGCTGCTTCCGTTAAGCCAAACTCCTCTAATAAATCTGCTGCTTTCTTTCGCGATTCCGCTCTACTTAGACCTAGTAATCTGGAGAATATAATAAGATTCTCTGTAGCACTTAGTGACTCATCAACGGAAGCGTACTGACCAGTAACACCAATTAATTGACGCACAATTTGAGCTTCTTTTAAAACATCATGTCCGAATATGCGTGCAGTACCTGCATCTTGTCTAAGTAGTGTAGCTAGCATTCTAATTGTCGTTGTTTTCCCTGCACCATTTGGACCAAGTACACCGTAAATACTTCCTGCACGAACGTTTAAATCCACTCCATCAACCGCACGATTTTCACCAAATATTTTCACTAAACCACTCGCTTCAACAGCTAAATCTCCGTTATTTGGGGTAATTATTTTTTTATTTAAATATTCCAATTTACTTCCTCCTTTACGACTTATTACAAGTTGAATATATCGACTAATTATGAATTAAGTATGAACTTTAAATAAAAATTTTCTTTACGAATAGTTACAAGATAGAGAAACTAGCCTTCACTCAAAAAACAAAAAACTTCCCTTAATTTACGTAAGGGAAGTTTTTAAAGTTAATCGTGAGCGATCGTCTGATTTAATAGTAGAAACTCTGAATCTATATCATGTAAAAAAGGAGTCGCTTCGCCTAAGCTATATAAATGTAACTGATGCATTGCTCTTGTACATGCAGTATAGAATAGTCTTCGGAGACGCTCATCTCCATAAACTTGAGCTGATGCATCATAAATAATCACTGCATCGAATTCAATTCCTTTTGCCAAATACGCAGGAATAATGACTACACCTTGTTCATATTCAACTGAGTTTCTCTTCACATGCTTGATTCCTTCTACATCTTTCAATGCTTCATATGCCGCTAAACTTTCTTCAGCAGATTTGCAAATGACAGCAATTGTATTAAATTCACTTTTCTTTAAGTCTTCGATTTTAGATGCAATATGACTATGCAAATCTTCACGATTAGATAACTGTGTTAACACTGGCTTATCCCCAACTCGTTCAAAAGGTGTAATTAAATCACCTCCAGGTATGAGTCTACGTGTGAACTCTACAATTGGTTTTGTCGATCTGTAACTGCGTGTCAGATTAATCACTTTTGTTTCATCTGGCCCATATAGGCCTTTAAGGACATTAAAATCTCCCATTTCACTGGCATGCGCAAAGATCGCCTGATTAAAGTCACCTAAAACAGTCATCTTTGCAGAAGGAAACAATCTCTTCAAAAACTCAAATTGGAAAGGAGAATAATCTTGAGCTTCATCTACGAGTACAAATTTAATCGTAACATTTGATTGGAAGCCTTGAACCAATTCTTTTAAAAGTAAATACGGTGTAGCATCCTCATAAAACAATTTACCTTCATCTAACATATTTAATGTTAACTGACATATGTCCTCCCAATTCTCAGGAGTATCGCCTTCGATCCATTGTTCAATTTGAGTTGGATTGGAAAATAACTGTTTATAAACACCCTTTATGTCAATGAAACGCAATCCTCTAACCCATTCACGTAGTGGCTTTAGTTTTTTACGAACGACCATTCGACCTAATACTTTAGTTTCTTGTTCGTAGTCATCGAATGAGTCCTCTTTAGATTGTTTTTTCTGTAAGTACTTATATGCTTTTTGATAATCATCTTTGCTGAGTAACTCGATTTCGTCCTGTACCCATGTTTTTTTCAATTCTTGCTTTTCCATTTCATTGATTTGTTTGTTTAACCATTCCGTCAACTTCTCTAATCGGTTGTTAAATTTTAAAGAAGTGTCAGTGCTATAAAATCTTTCATATATTTGTTTAGCTGTAACGACTGGTTTGCCTCTAAATTTAAATCCCCTAAAAACCATGCCGGATAATTCCAATGATTGTCTGTATGCCTTAATCGTCTCAAAGAAATGAGTTGAAGCTTTAAATCGAATGCTTGAAGTCCTAGTCTTATAGGAAGGATCATCTATAGCAGTTAGCACATATTCTAGTTGCTCATAATTATCCTCAACTTGGAACGCATCACTAAGCCTATGAACTAAATACTCTTGGAATGTAACTTGTTGCATATTTTCTTCACCTAGTTCAGGTAAAACCCTCGATACGTAGTTATTAAACATTGCGTTAGGAGAAAATAAGATAATTTGATCTGCTTTTATCCAATTTCTATATTTATAGAGCAAATATGCGATCCTTTGTAAAGCTGCAGATGTCTTTCCGCTACCAGCCGCCCCTTGAACAATCAGTAATCTACCTTTGTCATAACGAATAATCTGATTTTGTTCTTTTTGAATGCTGGCTACTATGCTTCTCATATGCTTATTTGTACCTTTGCCTAGCACATGCTGCAGAATCTCATCACCTATCGTGAGACTTGTATCGAACATTGATTCAATTACACCGTTCCGTATAATGTATTGCCATTTTTGGTCTAATACGCCACTCACTTTTCCCCCAGGTGTATCATACTCAGCAGGACCTGGTGGATAATCATAGTAAACGCTCGAAACTGGGGCCCTCCAATCATAAACTAAAATATTCTCTCCAGTTTCATCCATTAGAGTTGAAACGCCAATATAAATACGCTCCGTTTCAGACATACCTTCTTCTGTAAAGTTAATGCGACCAAAATAAGGGACTTCTTTCATTCGACGAAGTGCTGATAATCGGTTTGAAGATTGCTTATGATTAATTTGGCCGATCGCCAAAAGTTGAGATTGTTGTCTTAAACTAATAACCGTCTCTAAATAGTCATCAAAGCTATCCGTATTAACTTTAACCTCATCCCAAAAGTTTTTACGAACATTGATGACTTCATTTCTTCGTTGGGCTGTTTCGTCAGTTAATTTACTAATTTTGTCCGTAATTAGATTTAGTACAGCATTTACTCTTACTTGTTCTTTTTGAAGTTCGTTGTTCATTTTATGCACTCCTTTAAAAGATAAAAATGGGGGTTGACTCAAGAGGATTTGTATAGTAAAATTAAAGTAGGGAAAATATGACCTCTATGTTTTTTCTAATATATATACTGTATTAATCTACCACGTTTTTATCTTTTAGGCAATAGTCCTCGTTTGAAAACATCATTATTTCATCTCAATTACTAATTTTCGCATACTCAAAAAAGCAAAATGACCTACCCAAAAATGATCATTTAATCACTTATAGTAAGGTCATCCTTATTATTTATTAATTTCTTCTGTACATACTTCAATTAGTTACCTTTTATTAAATTTTACTTCTTTATTAAGAAACCTCATATTATTTATGGACATTCCTAAATACAAATACTCCATTCACAATAGTAGCTTGAACATTAAACTGACGATCAATTAAGACGATATTTGCTTTTTTTCCACACTCTATGCTTCCAACTTCATGATCAATATTAAGTAATTTTGCTTGATTAAGACTGACCATCGGTAAAATAGTTTCTAAAGGCTCCTCTAAAACGTCTTTTACATTTTTTAAACACTCCATTAAATTAGTCGTGCTGCCAGCTAATGAGCCTGTTTCTACTGTTCGAGCAATTTTATTTTCCACTTTAACATCTAATGTACCAAGCGTATAGGATCCATCTGGTAAATCAGCAGCTGCCATTGAATCACTTATTAAAAATGTCCGTTCTGTTCCTTTTGATTTGTATAGTAGCTTAATTGCTCCCGGGTGGACATGCTGTAAATCTGCTATACATTCACAATAACATTGATCATTTGTTAGAACGGCACCAAGACACCCAGGATCACGATGATTGAATCCTCTCATGCCGTTAAAAGTGTGAACAGAAATTCTTGCCCCATGTTCAATTGCGTTATTCGTTGTGTCATAGTCTGCATTTGTATGCCCCATAGACACGTGGATTCCTTTATCTGTTAGCAATTTAATAACTTCAACTGCATGTTCTTTTTCTGGAGCTATTGTGATCATTTTAACTGTATTATTGGAAACCTTTATGAGTTCAATTAACTCATCGGTATTTAGTTCACGAATATACTTGACCGGATGAGCACCACGATGCTCAGTTGTAATATATGGGCCCTCAACATACGATCCAATGATCTCCGCTCCTTCTGTCTGTCCTATCGCCTCACTTACGGTCATTACAGCTTTTTTAATTTTTTCGAAATCATGAGTCAGTGTAGTTGGCAAAAATCCCGTAACTCCATGACGTGCAAGCGACATAGACATTTCTTGTAATGAATGGATACTACCATCCATTGTGTCATTTCCAGCAATTCCATGTATATGTAAATCAATCATGCCTGGAATGGCTACAAAACTAGAATAGTCCAAAATTTCGCAGGAAGGTCTGTTCGTTGTTACTCCATTTATTTTTCCGTTATTAATCAGTATATAGCCAGCTTCAATTACTTTATTGGGTGTATAAACTTTTTCTACCTTAATTGCTTTCATAACTCTTCCCCCTCTATTGTTCGCAGGAATACTTTTTCTTAAAGAACAATAGGCAACACCAAAATAGGATGCTGCCAGTTTGTTTAAAACTTATACGTGTAAGTCGTTTAATTTTTTTAAAGTTAAATAACATGCTCCATACAGCCCGGCATCATTCCCAAGAATCGAAGGAAATACGATTGTTTCTTGATGATAAATCGGCATGGTTTCCTTTTTAATCTCAGAGTTGATGTCTTGAATAAATCGGTCTCCCTGCTCAGCTATTCCTCCCCCGATAATAATTGCCTCTGGGTTCAGAAGATGGACTATATTTGATAGACCAATGCTTATATAATAGATAAACTTTTTATATACACCAGTAGCAATTGGATCTCCTTCTTCTACTAGAGCCAAGATTTCTTCTCCAGAGATTTTCTCCATAGCCTCACCATTTTTGTTCTTTTCATCAATAAAATCACTTACTAAGGCTGAAGTAGCAGCGTATCTTTCAAAGCATCCTCTCCGTCCGCAACCACAAGTACGTCCGTTATTAATGATGACGATATGACCTAGTTCACCAGCTAAATGACGAGATCCGCTTACAATCTTCCCATCAATGATAATGGTGCTTCCAATACCTGTTCCTAATGTCAGAAAAACTACATCTTTCTTCCCTTGAATTGCACCTTTCCACATTTCACCGATACAAGCACTTTTCACATCATTTTCTACACTAACGGGTAATTTAAATAAGTTGAAAAGTATTTCGCCCAGCTTCATTCCTGAATAGTCGGGTATATTGTTGGAGAATAAAATTTCACCTGTTTCATGATTTACAAGACCACATGAGGAGATTCCGATTCCTGCTATTAAAAAATCATTTTGGAGCTTTTTTATTTTCTCAGCTAAAAGTTCAGGAAGCAGCTTTTGTATATTACATTTAGGTGTCGGTACTTTATCTTTGTAAACGATTTGCCCATTACGATTTATTAGTCCAAATTTGATAAATGTACCCCCGATATCAAAACAAACTATATTTTCCACCTTAATCACCCCCTGTTAACTCCTTCACCTTAATTAGATTAAAATAATGTTGAACTTTTGTTAATTCAACTGATCCAGTCCGCTCTGAGGCAGCATTAGATATTCCGCAAGCACATGACCACTTTAAAATATCTTCAATTGAATAACCTTTCGAATGAGCAAAGGCAAAGCCTGCAAGCATGCTATCTCCTGATCCAACTTGGTGCACATCTGTCAAAGTTGGAATAACCGCCTGCAGTGTGATGCTTTTGCTAATTAAAAGAGCACCTTCTTTTCCTAAAGAAAGTAAAACGTATTGGGTACCCTTTTGGCATATTTCTCGGGCGTGCCAGATCATATCCTCTATTGATAATTGGTTTAACCCGATCAACTTGCAAAACTCTTCTCTGTTCGGCTTAATTAAAAAAGGCTTACCCTTTATGCCATGGGCTAGTGATTCTCCACTTGAATCTAAAAGAAAATACTTCTCTTTTTGTTTTGTTTTTTCTATTAGGTCTCTATAAAAATCAGAGTTGATTCCATGTGGTAAGCTGCCAGAACCTACAATATAGTTATTCGATTCTAGAATCGCATCAAAATTTTTCAAAAATTCTTCTCTTTCATTCTCCAATATCGCTGGCCCTTGTTCAAGAATTTCTGTATGACCTTCTTTAGATTCAATTGCTATACAAAATCTTGTCTCTCCTTTTATTCCTACAAAACGATTAATTAAATTGTAATTTTGGAGTTGACCAGCTATCCACTCGCCACTTTTTCCACCTAAAAATCCGGTACAAGTAACCTTAGCCCCTAGTTGAGATAATACACGTGAAACATTAAGTCCTTTACCACCAGCTGTTTTATCTATAGCTGTAACACGATTTACGCCATCTAATTGAAAGACGGGAAGATTATACCGAATATCAATAGCTGGGTTTAATGTAATTGTAGCAATCATTTTTCTAACCCCGATTCACACTACCGCACATTTTAATTTTATCAGCAACGACTATTTTCATTTCGCTTACTGCATCTTTAAAATAATATCTAGGGTCATTGGCATCTGGATGTTCATTTAAGTAACCACGTAATCCATTAGCAAAAGCTATTTTTAATTCAGTAGCAATATTTACTTTACATATGCCATTTTTAATCGTTTTTTGTACTAATTCATCTGGTAAGCCCGAAGCTCCATGTAGTACTAGTGGAATATCAACCTCTTTTTGGATTGCACTTAATCGTTCAATATCTAGTTTGGGTTCTCCTTTATAGAGACCATGGGCGGTCCCAATGGCAACAGCTAACGAATCGATTCCTGTTCTAGAAACGAACTCTTGAGCTTGCGCTGGATTTGTGTAAATTTGATCCTTTTCATCTACTTCAAGATCATCTTCTACGCCACTTAGTCGGCCAAGCTCCGCCTCCACAGAAACTCCAAATGAAGAAGCATAATCGACTACTTCACGCACGATTCGAATATTTTCTTCAAAGTCATGGTGAGAAGCATCAATCATGACTGAGTGAATTCCACTATCAATTAAAGCTTTAATATCCTTAACTTTTTCATGATGATCTAAATGAAAACAAATTGGAATATCGTATCTTTTCTTTGTTGCCTCCATCATACTAATTAGAAACTCTTCCCCCATATAACTAACTGTACTTGGTGTAGCTGCGATCAAAACCGGTGAACGCAGCTCCTGAGCTGTTTCTAAAACTGTTTTCATTGTTTCTAAGTTATGAATATTAAATGCTGGAACTGCGTAGCCATTTGTTTGTGCATCTAAAAGAATCGTACTTCTTGATGTAATCAAGATAAATCTCCTCCATTCTTCATCTCATTTGCAAAAGGGTGAATCGTAACTCCTTTAACAACTCTGTTAACTACCCCTAATGGAGAAGGGTTATCTGGAGAAAAGCCGAGATTAATAGATTTATACATAGCAAAAGTTTGTGCGTATAAGATAAAAGGGAAGGTTAGAAAAATATCCTCACTAATTTTAGGAAGATCTACATAATAGAAAAGATCACTATATTCTTCAGCAACCTGATCCTTTAAAGATGAAATTGCTACTACTTTCCCTCGATTGGTTTCTTTGTAAATCTCTTCTAAAATGTCGAGATCGTACTGTCTTGTATAAGGGTTACAAGATAAAAATACAAATACAACAGTATCTTTATCTAAAATAGACTTAGGGCCATGTCTAAAACCTAATGAAGTATCAAAAGTAGAAGGTATTGTCCCGCCTGTTAACTCCAACAATTTTAATGATGCTTCTCGTGCCAATCCTTCAAAAACTCCTGAGCCTAAATAAACTACTTTTTGAAAAGACGAATTCGCCAACTGTTTAATACTTTGCTCGCTCCCGCTAATAATTGAATGGCCAGCTTGTATAAGCTCATCAACTTTCTTCTCCCACGTATGAATCTGATCAATATTGAAAAGCAGTAAAGCTGAGAAAAGCATCGTCGTAAAACTACTCGTCATTGCAAATCCTTGGTCATTTGCTTCTTCTGGCATATAGATGACTAAATGATTGTGATCATTTTTCTTCTTTTGAGCCAGTAGCCCATCTTGGTTACATGTAAAAACGATTCCATAAAAATCATCTATAACTTGTTCACCTAAATGAATAGCAGCCAAGCTCTCTGGACTATTTCCTGAACGAGCAAATGAAATCATAATTGTCGGATGTTCCTTGCTTAAATAAGAATATGGATTTGACACAATATTTGTCGTAGCAATACTCTCTACTACTATTTTTTTGTTGTTAACGGTTTGTTTTAAATAAGGAAGGACTGTGTCACCAACAAATGCAGATGTACCCGCACCAGTTAAAATAATTCGTAGCTGATCGTGTTTATTTTCAACGCTCTTTAAAAATGTAAGAATTCGGTCTCTATTAAATAAAAGAATATCCTTTGTTTCGTTCCATAATCTAGGTTGCTGGGCTATTTCTTTTGCTGTATGGCTCGCGCCAACATTCATTCTTTCATATTCACTCGATTTTAATAGCTCCATACTATTTCCTCCTATTTTTAACTGTTAATGTCATCATTACCAGTTGGATTAAATAGATACTTCTGTATCTATTTTTAGGTGTAGAAAAAACCATAAAAGCTGGTTTTCAGACTGATTGCCAGCGAGCTTTGGCGGCCAGCCTGAAGTGTCTACTTCAGCTCTACTGTATAAGTAAATTTATCCCCTCTTGCAATAGAGATTGTATATTCAATTACTTTGCTTTGATCGTAAGTTACTCGTTTAAGCATTAGACATGGTGCACCTTCGATTATGTTTAACATTTCTGACTCCACTTTATTTGCACTAACAGCCATAAAGCTTTCTAAAGCGCTAGAAATATTCACATTATATTGAGTTCTGAAGATTTCATACATCGGTGTATGTTGCAATTCTTCACTCGAAAGATTTTTAAAATCCTTTACAGGTACATAAGAGGTTTCGTATAACATCGGTTCTTGATCTGCAAGTCTTAACCGAACAATCTTAAATACCTCTTCTTCTACTAATAGATCCATGACCTTTGCTACTTTACTGTCACAATTGATTTTTTCAAAAGAAACGACCGTTGTCGTTGGGATTTTCCCCGCTTTTTTCATTTCTTCCGTAAAACTATAGAACTTTACAAGACTTTGGTTATACGTTCTTGGAGAAACATATGTCCCCTTGCCATGAACTTTATAAATATAGCCTTGTTTTTCAAGCTCTTGCATCGTCTGTCTTACCGTTGTACGGCTAACTTTATACGTGTCACATAATTCTCGTTCAGATGGTAGCTGATCGTTTTCAGCAAGTTCGCTTGATTCGATTTTTTCTAATAAAATATCCATTAATTGATAATAAAGAGGAAGTCGGAAATCCTTTTCTACCATGATTAGCTCCTTTAGTGGTATCTTTGTCATAACCAGTTCAATATACATCTATTATACATAATATTGAAAAAGATACCACCTTATGTCGCAACGGAATTTACTACAAAACTCTCTCTTCTGTCATTCTTAATTTTTTCTCATAATCATCTAGTGAAACCATTGTTCCTGAAACTCTTGATTCTTCTGCAGCATAAGCGATCATATGACTTTTAGCTGATACGATAGCTGATGTTAAGCTGCCTTTGTCCTTCTTAGTAACACGTTGAATAAAATCGGCCATAATACTTGTGTCGGCTCCCATATGCCCACCATCTACAGTTGATGGCTTAATTAACTCTTTCTTACCTGAAAAATAATTAATTTCAATTTCATTTTTAGCATCATTTCCAATTATTTCGCCTTTTGTTCCCATAATTTTGAAGTTGCGGAATGTTTCATTTGTAAATGCTGTCATCGTAAATGCAACTGTTACGTCATTTTCAAATAATAAATTGACTACTTGATGGTCAACAACATCATTGTCACAGTGATATACGCAGCGACCATATGGTCCCTCTTGAATTGCCTTAAGTCTACTATCAAGACTTGAACTTGCTGAAATAACATTTGCTGGCCAAACATCACGATCATGTAAATACCATTTTGCTGCTGAATAAGGACATTCCTTTTCTACCTTACAACCATCCAAACAGCGATGTGTTGAACCTTCTGGTGCATTTTCTTTTTTAAAGTAAGTTAAACTTCCATATGAAGATACACTCTTGCACTCTGTACCAATCAGCCACGCAAGCATATCCATATCGTGGCAGCTTTTTTGTAAGAGCATTGAGCTAGATTCAGATGAATTACGCCAGTTACCACGTACAAAACTATGAGCTTGATGAAAGTAACCTACATTCTCATTCCACTGGATCGATATGATGTCGCCGATTACTTTTCGATCAACAACTTCTTTTAATGCTTGATAAAATGGCGCATATCTCATAACATGGCAAACTGTTAATAATGTATTATGCTTTTCTGCCGCTTCCGCTATTTCTAACGTCTCAATTGGTTCTGGTGACATCGGTTTCTCTAATAAAATACTATATCCTTTTTCAATTGCCTTCATAACGGGCTTATAATGGTTCCGGTCTGGACTACAAATTAATAAAGCCTCACATAGCTGTTCTATTTCTAATAGCTCAGTCCAGTCTTCAAATCTCATATTCTCAGGGATATTGTGAGCTTCCGCAAACTTTTCTCTTTTTTCTTTATTTGGTTCCGCTACAGCAATGAATTGAATTTCGTGTGGATACTGTAAAGCATATGATCCGTATGCATAAAATCCTCTACTTCCCGCTCCTATTAAAGCTGCTTTCATAATTAGTTTCCTCCAAGCATTGTAATATTTTTATTTACTTCCTGTAACTGCAATACCTTCAATAAATTGTTTTTGTAAGATCATAAATAAAATAAGCATTGGTAAAATGGCTAAAAATGATCCTGCCATTAAAACTGGATAGTTGGTTAAATATTGTCCCTGTAATGATGACAAACCGACAGACAACGTCATTGATTCTGGTGAGCTATTAACAATCATTGGCCACATTAATTCATTCCAGCTCCAAAGCGTTGTAAATATACCTAAAGCAACTAAACCTGGCTTTGCTAAAGGAAGCATGATTTTCCAATAAATTTGGAAATGATTACAGCCATCTAATCTAGCTGCTTCTTCTAACTCCTTTGGTAACCCCATAAAAAATTGTCTTAATAAGAATGTACCAAATGCGCTAAATAAACCTGGAACGACTACCGCTTGTAAAGTGTTTAACCAGCCTAATTTCACCATGATCATATATTGTGGCAATAAAAAGACTTGCCCAGGTACCATTAAAACCGATAATGCGATTAAAAAAAGAATGTTTCTTCCTGGAAATTCGATTCTTGCAAAAGCATACGCGGCTAAAGAACATAATAATAATTGTCCAATTGTGCGAATCACTGTAATGATAAGCGTATTAAACATAAATTTAAAGAACGGTAGTAAAGCAAAAACATCTTTATAATTCACCCACTGGAAGTGTTTTGGAACAATAACAGGTGGGACATGAATCGACTCAGCATAAGTTTTTAATGAAGTTAGTAACATCCATATAAAAGGGAAGACCATCGCCAAGGCGCCGACAATTAGAATTAAATGAATTAAGATTGTTTTACTTGTAATATGATGTCTTGCTTTCTCCAATGGTTACTCCTCCTTCAATCATAATGAACCCATTTCTTTTGTAAAACCATTTGAATCGCTGTAATAATTAAAATAATGATTAATAGTAAAACTGCAATTGCAGCAGCATAACCTTTATCATTTAACACGAATGCATGCTGATAAAATAAGTACACAATTGATTGCGTATTTTCGAGTGCTGTACTGCTTTTCCCAATCATCATAAATATTAAATCAAACACTTGGAACGCTCCAATAAAGGACATGATTGTTACGAAGAATATAACTGGGGAAAGTAACGGTAGTGTTATTTTAAAGAAGACCTTGACTGGCCCTGCACCATCTATCTCCGCTGCTTCGTAATATGATCTTGGAATCCCTTGTAGTCCTGAAAGAAAAATAACCATGTTGTAACCAAGTCCACTCCAAATTGCTACTACAATAATTGAATACAGTGCAATTTTTGGATCACTTACCCATTGTGGACCTTTTATTCCAAAGATGGATAAAAGATAATTTAGGAGCCCATAATCAGAATTATATAACCATCTCCAAACCATAGCGATTGCTGCTGGCATGGTAATAACAGGTAAAAAATACAAGGTTCGATAAACAGATTTGCCCTTAATTTTTTGGTTTAAGAGAACTGCTATAAGAATCGATAAAAAAATACCAATCGGAACCGTAAAAACGATATAAATGCCTGTGTTTTTAAACGACTGTAATAAGTTAGAGTCTTCTAACATTCGTCTATAATTGTCTAATCCTGTCCATTCATATTGTCCAAATGCTCCCCATTCTGTAAAACTGAAGTAAATCGTTTGAATGATTGGCCACAAATAGAAAATAGTTAAACCAATCATTGTTGGTGCAATCATACAATACGCCCAAAAATAATCTGATCGTTTTCTCGTCTTTGATAAGCTTGGTATTTTTAGTTTACTTTTTGGTTTCACTTCAACTTGTAGAGGCATTTCTTTCACTATATTCACTCCTTTTAAGGGAAATAAAGAGAAGAAGTAATTTTAGCTTTAGAAAGCTTCTTCTCTTCATTTTTTTAGTTCTTAGCTAGTGCCTCGTCTGCCTTTTTCGTTAATTCTTTTGCAGCATCTTCAACACTTTCTTCATTGCTCCATGCCTTTTTCAAGATATCTGTTTCATACTGCCAAATTTCTCCGGTATTTTTCACACTTGGTAATGGAACTGAATAATCAACTCCATCAATAAAAGCTTGAAGATTTAAATTTGGAACAGCTTTTAGCCAAGCATCTTGTGTACCATTGTAAGCAGGGATTACCGTGCCTGTTTTCGCATATACTTCTGCCGCTTCTTTAGAACCTAGGAATTGAACAAACTTCCAAGCGGCATCTTTATGCTTCGTGTTTGCCGCAATCACGTTTGCTAATCCATGAATAGAAACTGCTCGTTGTTTTCCTTTTGGTACAACAGCTACATTTAAATCTGGATTTTTCTTATATTCTGGAACCATCCAAGGTCCATCAAACATCATTGCAATTTTTCCAGAAGAGAATAACTCTGATGGTGCTGTTTCCGTCATTTGAGCTTGTGTTGGAGACAGTCCTTCTTTTATAAAACTAATATTATATTTAAGTGCTTCAATTGCCTCAGGTTGATCAAATCCGACTGATTTGCCATCTTCGGAAATAATATGACCACCATTTTGCCAAATGAAATCATAATATCCGCCTTGGTTACCCATTAAAGCTGCAAAGCCATAAACTCCCTTATCTTTATTTGTCAGCTTCTTAGCTACTTCTTTTAACTTATTCCAATCCCAAGTATTATCTGGATAAGGTACACCTGCTTCATCAAAAATCTTTTTGTTATACCAAAGTCCAGTTGTATCAAAGTCTTTTGGAATACCATAAAGCTTTCCATCTACTGTATAAAGATCGACCAATGACTTAGGATAATTGTCTAGGCTATAATTGTCCTTTGCTGCTAAGTCACTAAGTGGAACAATTACCTTACCTTCCGCGTACTGAACTATATGTGGACCATTCATCCATAAAACGTCCGGTAACGCTCCCCCAGTTGCAGCCGTTTCTAGCTTTTGGAAATACTGTGCATATGGAGTAAGCTCAGTTTTCACTTTTATATTAGGGTACTTTTCATTAAATAATTTTATAATTTCATCAACTGCGGGAACTTGCTTCTTATCCCAAAAACCGTAAGTAATTTCAACCTTTCCATCTTTCGCATCCCCTGATGTGTCACTGATGCCACATCCAGCTAATCCTAGTAAGCCTAAAGCCAAGGTTAGTAGCAAAACAAGCCACTTTTTCATCCCATTCCCCTTCTTTCTCTTAAAAGTTTAATAGCCTGTTAATCCAGTAGTTTCTCTAAAAGTCATGATATGGAATATTGTGCTCCATCAACATGTTGTCATGATGTTATTACCAGTTAATTTGAAAAGGCTTACAAAAATGTTTAATTTCTAAGAAAACATTCACCCCCAGTTATAACTTTTATAAAATCATATTAGTAATGATGTCATTACCAGTTGTATGTAGTATATCACCTCTTTTTTAAATCATGAACACTTTTTTTCAATTTTTCAAAAAATTTAAATCGACATGATTCATCATGATCTTCGTTTTTTAGCCCTAATAACTTATTTCCTACCATAACAAAAAGAACCTCCAATCCAATTTCAACTGAAGGTTCTTTACTTTAATGTTATTTGAAAAAAATTAACTATAAGCTAGCTCTTTTTCGTTTAATCCAAGCGTATTTGAAGTTGAAGCTTGAATTTCTTGTAAAAGTTCTGGGTGTTCTTCTAGAGATAAACCAAATGAAGGGATCATTTCTCTAATTTTTGGAGCCCACTCCATCATATGCCCGGGGAAGCATTTCTCTAAAACTTCAAGCATTACGTGAACAGCTGTCGAAGCACCTGGAGATGCTCCAAGTAATGCCGCAATCGAGCCATCAGCTGCACTTACTACTTCAGTACCGAATTGAAGCGTTCCTTTTCCAGCTGGCGTGTCTTTAATAACTTGTACACGTTGACCAGCAACTACGATATCCCAATCTTCACTCTTAGCACTTGGAATAAATTCACGTAATTCTTCCATACGCTTTTCATTTGATAATAAGACTTGTTGGATTAAATATTTAGTTAATGACATCTCTTTTACGCCTGCTGCTAACATAGTCATAACATTATTTGGTTTTACAGAACTAATCAAATCCATATTTGAACCTGTTTTTAAGAACTTTGGTGAAAACCCAGCAAACGGTCCAAATAATAACGACTTTTGGTTATCGATATATCTTGTATCAAGATGCGGAACAGACATTGGTGGTGCACCAACTTTGGCTTTTCCGTATACTTTTGCATGGTGCTGCTTGGCAACCTCTGGATTTTTACATACTAAGAATAGTCCACTTACAGGGAACCCACCAATATGTTTTGACTCAGGGATACCAGTTTTTTGCAGTAAAGGTAGACTAGCTCCTCCACTTCCAATAAAAACGAATTTAGCAATGTGGGAATCGATATTACCAGTGCTCATATTATACACTTTTACTTCCCACTCGCCATCACTAGTGCGTTTAATGTCTTCAACACTATGTCTATAGTTTATCTCTACATTTTTACTCTCTAAGTGCTCAAACATCATACGCGTTAAAGCGCCAAAGTTTACGTCTGTTCCTGAGTCTATTTTTGTTGCCGCTATTGGTTCATTAGATGTGCGTCCTTCCATGATTAGCGGGATCCATTCTTTCAACTTTTTAGCGTCTTCTGAGTATTCCATCCCTTTAAATAGAGGATTTTTAGAAAGCGCTTCAAATCGTTTATTCAAAAATTCCACGTTTTCTTTACCTTGCACTAAACTCATATGAGGAATTGGCATGATAAAGTCTTGTGGATTACCAATTAAGTTGTTGTTTACAAGATATGACCAAAATTGTCTTGAAAGTTGAAACTGTTCATTAATTTTTATTGCTTTGCTAATATCAATTGATCCATCAGCTTTTTCTGATGTATAGTTAAGCTCACATAATGCAGCATGTCCCGTACCTGCATTATTCCACTCATTAGAGCTTTCTTCTCCTGCTTTTTCTAATTTCTCAAATACTTTAATTTCCATTTCCGGTGCTAATTCTTTTAGTAATGATCCCAAAGTCGCACTCATGACTCCGGCACCAATTAAGATAATGTCTGTTCTAGTTTGTCTGTTGCTCATAATAACCTTCCTTTTCCCCTTTTTTTGCAAAAAAGTAGGTTTTCCTGCTTAGGTGTCACAAAAAGCAAGGCACCACCTAGGAACACACCTTTTCTGTCTCAATTATATCTTATTAATAGTATAACACATTTAAACTACATTTTAATAATAGTATATCACTATTTAATTATATCCAATTAATAGTGTACTTCTATTATTAACACCCCTAAAAAAATTTTTTTCTTTATCTGATAATTATAAACTATTTAAACAATGTACAAAAGTTAAAAATCTATCATTAAGGTCCTTATTTTAGAAAAATAAATTCTGACCCACTATAATTTAATGTACCCTACCTTTATATAGTAAGCGCTTATTTTAAGTTTGTCTCGTGAACAATATAAAATAACTTAAGGAAAGATTTGCTTATTATTTTAAAATTATTTAATTGAACCAAATTTTAGTCTAAAATTACTCTGACTTAAATGATTTATACACAAAAAAGAGACTGTCGAGAAGGTCCCAACAGCCTAGTTCGACTCAAAGTGAGCCTTTAATTCCTCATTCGAAAAAATATATTTTCTATATATATAACGAATTTTATTTTTTGAACGTCTTACTTTCTCTGTCAATTACTTCTGATTCATTACTTTCCACTGTTACCTTTATGTTTAAACGTAACACTGATTGTATGATTCTTTGTTATATTCGTAAACGTGTACGTATTATTTGTTAACTTTGTTTCTACTCCGTCTACTTTAAACGATTCAACCTCATAATTACCCTTATCAGGCGCAATCTTGTACGTTTGATTTGCTCCTTCATCTACTGAAAGTACACCACTCGGACTAATCGTTCCATTGCCTTCAGCTGATGCTACGATTGTGTAAATAATCTTCTTGAACGTTACGTTAATCGTGTGGTCTTTTGTTACATTCGTAAACGTGTAAGAGTTATTTGTAAGATTTGCATTCACACCATCAACAGTAAATGTTGCAACCTCATAACCTTTATTCGGTGTAACCGTAAACGTTTGATCTTTTCCATGATTTACAGTTACATTGCCGCTCGGACTGATCGTACCATTGCTACCAGCAGATGCTGCGATTGTGTGTACGATTTGTTTAAACGTTACATTAATCGTATGATCTTTTGTTACATTCGTAAACGTGTACGTATTGTTTGTTAACTGTGCATCTACTCCGTCTACTTTAAACGTTGCAACCTCAAAACCTTCATAAGGTGTGACTGCAAATATTTGGTTTGTTCCGTGATTCGTAGTAATTCTACCATTCGGACTAATCGTTCCGTTAGTACCAGCTGTCGCAGTAATGATGTGAACGATTTGTTTGAACGTTACATCGATCGAATGATTTTTCGTTACGTTTGTAAAAGTGTACTCGCCGTTTGTTACTGTTACTTCTTGGCCATCAACCTTAACGCTTCCAATCTCAAAACCGGTATTTGGCGTAATTTTATACGTTAGATTAGATCCATGTTTGACTGAAGTGAAGCCGTCTGGATCAATTTTACCGTTGCTGTCTGCTGTTGCCGAAATCAAGTGTGACAAATCATCACTTATGATAATTGTAAATGAAGTGTCCATATAACCAGTTGCAGAAACTGTAAAGTTATATTCACCTAGGTCTTTAAATAAAGATCGATCAACAAATGTCAGTTCATTAGCTGTAAGAGTGTACTTGCTAGAATCAACTACTTTGCCATTTAGTGAAACGACTGGTGAAGCTGCAAGCCAATTTGAATCTTGATTGTAGCTAGTAGTGATTGGTGTATCTTCTTGAATATAAGTAATTTTTGAAGCAAATACTGGTGCATTGCTCTTAACTACTTGAGTAACCTTCGTGTCTGGGTAGCAATATGCTGTAAACTTTATTTCTTTATTGCCTGTTGTTGTAAATGCTGTTCCAGGAAGTGTAATTGTGATATTACTGTTATCCGATGAGATTGTCGCATCAGATTTAACTGATACTCCATCTACTGTAATATCACCAGAAACTGCCTTAGCTCCATTTGCCCATCTCATATTTTCAGTATTATTAGGTACTGTAATAATCACTGGTTTATTAACTCCACTTGGCGTCAAGCTCGGTGTTGGTGCCGTTCTTTGAGCAAATGGTTGAGCGATTGTGATTGGCGTAAAGTAAGGCGATATAAACTTAACGTTCTTATTACCCGCAGCACTATTAGATTGTGTTGCATTTCCGTCAATCGTTACTGATCCTGTACCATTTTTTACAGATGTTATGACATAAGGTTTTACTGATGTAACTGATGATAATTGTATTGTGACATCGCCATTATCTATCGATTGATCTGACGTCGGTGCAAGTAAAATTGAACTTCTCCATAACGCATTATCATTTCCATTAATAGAGTAAGTAACGGTATCACCAAACTGAGGTGTTCCTGTAGTTGACGAAAGTGTAATGACAGGTGCAGTTTGTGGTGTAACAGTTGTATTTACATTAACGTCAGCATAACCCGGAGCTGAAACAACTAAGCTCCTTGAAACTGCAGCACCACCATTTGTTCTTACTAAATCATATGGAATCGTTAATGTTCCTGCTGTTTCATCAATCACAGCTCTAGTTTTGATTGAATTTCCACCAAATTTAACATCACCGCTAGCCTTCATAACAGATATCCAATCAGATGCAGCTGATCCTGGGTTAAATGTCATTACAAGGTCTTTTCCAGCATAAATCGTACCTGCCGGACTTGTAAGTGTTACCCCTTGTTTGTAGAAAGGCTGATCAACAGACGCAGTTTGGTAATTTGATGCGATAATATTGATTTTTATACTTCCTGGAGCTGGAACTAGCGCTTCATCAATCTTAATTGGCGTTCCAGGAGCACCTAATGTAATTTTATTAGCTTCAAAATCCGCTCTATTAATTGTAGTACCGCCAACTTGTACGGCTGTAATCGCATCTCTCCAAGCTTGTGTATCGTTTGTAGCTCCAACTCCAATTGAAATTGGGTTTGGATTGCTATCATTAAAGTATCGATTTGCTTCAGCAGTCAATGTTGGAGACGGAAACGCACTAATTCTTTGTGTAAATGAGTACGAATCATAATTGTCAGCTGAGATTGTAATCTTCCAATCTGTTCCATTCAACGATGGTGTCGAGAAAACACCTGCTGGGATCGTAAAGTTAAATGTTGTTGCGTTTGCCGGCGTCAATTGGTTAAAGAGTCCTGCTAATTCGTCCCCTGTATAGTTTTTAACAACACTATTATTTGGGTTAGTTACTGTTATTGAATTAATATTTGGCTGCCAAATATCACGATAGTGCGCAGCCGTTGAGCCTGTCGTATCTGATCGAGTGTATGTCAACGCTTTTCCAATTGTTGCAACGTTGTTTGGTGATAAAAGTGAAAAGCCAGTTCCTCCACCATTTTGCATTTTAAATTTTAATGAGCGATCCATATAACCTGGAGCCTTGAACACGATTGTGTGGACTCCCGCTTTTTTGAATACTGACGGATCAAATTCATATTGTCCTTTGTTAGATACTACTTTTTCAATAATCGAATTTGTTGAAACGCCATTATATATATTCGTTGCTGCTTTTCGGTCGACTCCATCAATCAGAATTTGTCCACCAGCTCCGTCTACAGCAGCTCTCCAAGTTGTATCTTCAATTTGTGTAAGTGTTGTAGCGCCATTTACAACGTCTGGTGTTTTATAGCCTACAGAAAACAATTGAAACGGATTGACTTTTCCATAATATACAAAGGCGTTGATATCACTTGTTTTAATAAATGGCACTGGTTTAATAACCGTATTAAAGGCAGTAAGATCCGAACCGCTTGGTACTGTGCCAAATCCAGTAATCGTTATAGCTTTACTTGTGGTTAAAACGATTTTTCCTGCTAAAGTTGATGCATTTTGAGCAGTCGTATTGTATTTTCCAATGTTTTTGATGATGTATTCAAAGTCACTATAATCAATTGTACCGTCGAAGTTAAAATCAGCATTTCTTGTGTAAGTTGAAGATGTGTCAACAAAGCTATTGTAAGCTGTGCTTTCAGCCTCAATGTCTTTCATATCGATTACATCGTCACCATTCACGTCACCTGCAAGCATGATTGCATTTGGAACAGAATAATTTCCTCCTGCTGCGTAATTATATTGTCCCGCAGTATTAACAGCTAATGTACCATAGTATGTTAAATGACCTGGCATTTTCATTTCAAAATTGTATGGTTTATCTCCTGCTTGCATTGGAAGGTCAGTTGTGAATAAACCATTCTGAGTAATCCCTGGATTTTCACTTGATGCGCCAGCTGTAGTATCTTGAGCAATTGGCAATTTAGACGTGATACCACCCGTATTAGGATCTTCAAACTTAACCTCGATACCAGAACCATCAGCTGTAATTGGCGTTGATCTACCGAATGTATTAGAGGTCGCATAGTTTTGGAATCCTTCCGGTCTAATACTTCCACTAATATATGCTGAGCCTTTAATGTAAAGTTTTTTATCTAGGAATGTAGGGACTCGATCCATCCCATTTTCCCCACCGTCATATGTTGTGATTTCCGGGATATTCGCAGATCCTTGAAGCCATAATGTATCTAATCCAGCATCATTTGTCACATTGTATTTAATATCAAGAAGAGGCATTTCTTGGGCAACACCCCCGCTCATTGTGTCTGCTGTATTTAATACACCTTGAGCTTGTACATCTTTTGGAAGATTGAAATTGAATATAAAATCTCCATTTACATCTGTGTCTTGATGAATCCAAGACTTATCAGCTGTAATTCCTTTTGATGTTAAGAATGCTTTGTATTCTGTACTAAAATCAATATCCTGAATATCAGCAAAATAAAGACTATCAATATAGAACTTTGCTCCTACAAGTTTTTTCGGATACTTAATAGATAATGTTGATTTAAAATTATCTCCTTTAGAGACTAATGTTTTATCAGTAAGGAAGTTAGGATCTACTCCATTTAATGTAGTCGAACCAGGCGAATCTAGTCGCGCAAAGCGATTAACTACATACTCATTACCTTTTTTAACAAAATAATAAAATTGTCCTTGTGTTTCAAGATTACCTGCAAATGAATAATCTTCAGGATATATTCTGAACTGTGTACCGTAATTTTCTTTTAGTGGGTCAGCATCAGTATTCACAAGGTCTTCTTTACTAATACCAAATTTAAATTGTCCATCACCACTAGGGGTAAGGAAATAGTTGACGTACGGTGCAGAGTTTGAATCACCAAGCATTCCGTCGATTCTACCTAAAGATTGACTTACATCTGTATCATTACCATAGTTCGGCGGTGCAGGAACTTGCGTTTCATGGCCAACGTTTTTCATATAATCAACATTTGAATCGTAAGCTTTACCTGAGAACCACTTTAGCGCTCCATCAGTCATAGGACCGTTTGGATCAATCTCATAAATACCTGGTTTACTTCCTTCATCCATTTGCACTGTAGGTGGAGTGTTATCAACATAAACTGTGCTATTTTTTTCATATAACTGACCACTAGAAGCATCTAAAGCACGAGCTTGAATTGTATAGCCGCCTTCTCCAAGTTGCTTTTGAGTTGATTGTTGTTGTGTCAGTTTAACTGATAAATTAGGGTCATCCTTGGAAATAGGATCTTTATAAGGGTAATAACTACCATTTATTAATAACGGTGCATAAACTAAATTACCAAGAGTAAAAGCAGAAAGATTAAATGTAGCAATATATCCTATATATTTACTACCTGTTACATCCATAAGATAAAGCTTAAAACCAAATGAAGGATCCAGTGTGCTTTTCACTCGAACCTCTGCCCAAGATTGAGGAGTAACAGCGAATGTATTAGGATTAAAGTTTTTATTACCACTTAGCGTAAAAGCTTTTCTTTGGATTCTAAAATCTAGTCCTCTACTTTGAACGTTAATAGCAAGTGGCATACGGTAAGTTTCATCAGGATTAGCTGAATTAACAAAGTTAATATATGCCTCGTAATATCCACTTGCAGCTGAAGCAGGAGCAGTAAATTTTACTGTTAGATGAATTGTTCCTCCTGCTGGAACTGTAATTGACTTTAATTCAGTATCAGGGGATGTTGCATTACTTATGCTAATTTTAGCTCCTTGTTCTACCCCAGCTTGTCCATTTGTCATGAACGCATCCTTAAAGAAAGCGCTCGATGCGTCAAAAGTCTTAGCAGCATTCCCATTATTCGTAATATATAAATCTCCTGTTTTCGTAATTGATCCATCTACTGAACGAGCTGTATAACCAAACGAAAATGAACCTGTTGTATTTGCAATATTAATGATATTTGAACTTGATGAATCATCAGTTGAAGAACGTGATTGAATAAAATCTTTTACCTTAAATTGCATATCAGAATGGACTGCTTGATATGGATCGGCTTTACCAGAGCCGATTTGGAATAAACTTTTTTGTGAGTCTATCGGATCAGCAGTTTGCATCAATGCTACTTTGACGTCCTCAGGCTTATAGTTTGGATGAGCTGATAAAATCAATGCTGCCATACCAGCAACATGAGGAGTAGCCATTGATGTACCTGACATTGATTGGTAAGTATAAGAATAATCTTTGTTATTTGGCTCCCATATATCATAAGGAGCTGTTGAGAAAATATCTACACCTGGGGCAACAACATCAGGTTTAATTGCTAATGAACCTGTAACAGGACCAGTAGAACTAAAACTAGCAAGTGAATTCCCTGGCATTGTGAAATTTCCAGCATTCGATACAGATATTTTCTTAATCGTACCGGCCTTAAAAGCATTATAGAATTTTGTTCCATCATTCTTGCTTATTTGCAAAGTGTAAACTGTACTACCCTTAGAACCAAAATAAAATGGATAATACCCTTGATCATCAAATAGAAGATTAGCATTGTCTGATGGGTTCCACACAATCAATGCCTTAGCATGTTCATTAGTCGCGTACATCATTAGCTGGTCCATAGATGCAGCACCGCGCTTGATAAGAACAACCTTATCTTTCACATCAATATTTTTATTACGAAGATCATCGTACCAAGCAGGTGTGCCGTATCCAGCATCTACGAAATCATACTGAGTCGATCCACTAAGCTTTGAATCCGATTCCGTGAAATCCTTTCCGATTAAACGAGTATTTGTAATCGCAAATGAATCTTCCCCTGATGCTCCATATGAATGGATGTCAAACGTTGGAACTTGGGTAGGTGTAGCGATTGCGCCGACAGTTATTGCCTTTGCTGCAGCCCCCGGTGTTCCCACTGTTCCAGCCCCCGGACCAGAATTACCAGCAGCAATAACTGCAGTTACTCCAAGGTCAGAAATATTGTTAATTGCAACAGCATTAGGAGACAATGAATCATTAGAAGGTGCACCAAGTGATAAGTTAATTACTTTACACCCATCCTTATAAGATTGCTCAATCCCTGCTATTACTGCCTCATCTGTACCACCATGAGGACCTAATACACGGTAAGCATACAACTCAACTTCAGGAGCAACTCCTCTAACTGCATATGGAGAATTATTTCTTGATTGTCCTGCAATTGTTCCAGCTACGTGAGTTCCATGTGATGTAATGTAATTATGGTAATCTGTTGGAAAGTTTGGATCTTGCTGATTAGATGGAAGTGAATCATTAGCATTCTTTGCAGCCAACCAATCAGAATAGACCGTTTCCATTGGATCATTGTCATTGTCTACAAAATCCTTACCGCCTTGATATTCTCCAGCAAGATCTGGATGATTATAGTCAAGACCTGTGTCAATAACACCAACTTTTACGCCTTTACCTGTGATGTTTTCATTTTGTAGATCATGTATTTTCAACCAGTCGAGAACTGCTGTTTCACCAGATTGCGGGCCTTCTGGACCCGGAGGTGGAACTGTTCCAGACTGCGTATTAACTGCTTTTTCTGATACGGAAGAGCTATCTAAAGTACTACTTGCTGATTGTGTGTTAGAACGATTTGAACGAATAGTAGGTAATACATTTGGATTTGTTTTTTGATCAGAAACCTTTCCGTCACCTGTTACCTCTGCTGGGACATCGATTGACTGAGAAGCTGGAATTGGAGCATATTTAACGTTTTGATAAACACTCTTTACGTAAGGTAATGCCAATAGATCATTAAGTGAACTTTTCGGAATTTTGACAGCTAAACCGTTAAATACTTGAGTATACTCTCTTCCTATATGAATAGAGCTAGAAGATTCGCCTGTAGCTTTTAATTTTTTAGACTCGTTGCTAATGAAGCTCTTAAAAGCACTGTGTGTTTGATTTACTTCTGTTTGAGCACTTTCTAACGTAATAGACGGTGTGCTTTCTTGATTAACAGAAAGTTTTCCAGAAGATGCATTCTTCTGTTGATTTTGCATTTGAATTGCGGCTGGATCAACATTAAATTGAATAATTAAATCTAGTTGGTCCGAAGAATTTAATAGCTTTGGATTAAATTGAAGCTTCTCTAAATATAAATTTTGCAATTGTTGTGCTTGAGTCAAGTCAAGTTTGCTATTACTGTCTAACTGAACAGGTTGGCTATTACTTGCAGATGTTCCACCTGTCATGGCAAAAGCCTGAGCTGTGTAGCCTAGCAGTGTTGAAGTTGCAAGAAACGTTGACATGACCATCTTTTTCATTTTACGATGGCCCATACCTTTCTCATTTCCCTTCTTTAATTTAATAGATAGAACAAAAGCTCTATTCCCCCCTAACCATTTTCCCCCTTTAATGACAGAATTTTATTATTGTTAAAAATTTTACGACAATTAAGTCGCCATTCTTCATTATAAGTTGGGTTATAGGGACAGTAAATTGGGGAATTTTAGCGTAAGATGCAGAAAGAAATTTGTCATATTTTGTTATATATTTGGAGTAATCTTCCTTTTTTCATTGTTTTATATGGGTATTTTATAGAAATGGACTTGGGGGAATTTGCAGTTTGTCATTCCATAAATTTTAACGATTTTAATTTTTTGGGATAAATTAGAAATTCTTAACCTAATAACTCAAGTAAAGAAGACAAAGAAAGACCTCTCAAAAAATTCGAGAGATCTTTCTTTATCTTCTTTATAGAATCAACTGTTTGACTATGAGTACCTATTTTTTAACCTCTTTTATAAATTTCCAGGTTTGCCCTTTATCTTCTGATTGATAAAGTTCGCTACTATTCCCGTTATAATCCCCATCCGAACCTTGGCCAACCAAAATGTTTAAAACTCCACCCTTCTTAAAAGTCATTCTTGGTGTTTTATGTGAATACGAAATAGTTGGCCCATCTGCCTTTGATCAATTGAATTCGTGGAAGATACTATTAGGAGGTGCCTAACGTTTTTATTGGTATTTTTATGTAAACACTCTAGTCTAGATTAAGTAATAGTTTTTTTGCTCTAATAAACATGTTTTTTTATTTTTCTGTACAAATTATCATATTAGCCCATTTTCTCTATAATCCAGGGTCCACGGTACCACAAGAATCCTCAACCAGTACACTATCTTTAGGACACCTACTATTTTATTTCCCCCCAAGCATACACGATGAATGGATCAAGTTCTTATTTTTGGGTTGTTTCAATTACTCTATCAATGTTTTTTCAAAACTTAGTAGGAGGTTTTTATTTTATGTTAGAAAGTCGAATGGAACAAAACACAATATTTTCTGAAAAAAATAAGAAAAATTTAAAAAGAAAGACAGCCTACCTCGTTTGTTCTAGTTTAGTTTTTTTTAGTAGTGCTTTAGGAAACTTATTTACGAAACCTGCACAGGCTGCTGTTGGAACTCATGTTGTGATCAGTGAAGTCTATGGTGGTGGAGGTAATAGTGGTACTTCCTACAAAAATGACTATATTGAACTTTATAATCCTACAGATACAAGTGTTGGTCTTTCTGGATGGTCTGTCCAATATGCTTCTTCAACTGGTACGTTCAGTAGCATTACAAATTTGACAGGTAGTATTGGGGCACACCAGTATTATTTAATTAAAGAAGCAAGTGGTGGTGGAGGAACTGTTGATCTACCGACTACAGATGTTACAGGTACAATAAATTTAAGTGCAAGCAGTGGAAAAGTTGCACTAGCGAAAGTGACTACAGCGGTATCAGGTTCAACAAATGCAAATGTGGTAGATTTTGTTGGTTTCGGCTCTGCAAATGATTCTGAAACTACACCAGTAGGTACTCTTTCTGCTACGACAAGTGTAGAACGTAAGGATAACAATGGTGGAACTGCCCAAGGCCAAGGCAATGGTTGGGACACGAATAATAATGCTAATGACTTTGTGATTACGAGCAGCCTAGTTCCTCAAAATTTGTCTTCTACAGCGGAACCTTCAACAGAAACACAGACGGGCACTGATAATGATCATATCGGATTGGGAAATCCAAGTGATGCTACAAATAATATCTCTAATTCTAATAATTATTTCATGGTTAAACCTCAGTACGATTTATCTTACAATAATAGCAAACACGAGCCTAACTGGGTTAGCTGGCATGTAGGTTCATCTGATCTTGGAAGTACGGCTCGTCAAGATGACTTCCGTGCTGATACTACATTGCCATCAGGGTGGTATCAAGGTACTGCTAGTGAATTTTCAGGAAGCGGATTTGATCGAGGTCACATGTGTCCATCCGCTGATCGTACATCTACTGTTGCTAATAATTCAGCAACTTTTCTAATGAGCAATATGATTCCTCAAGCTCCAAATAACAACGAAATTACTTGGGCAAATTTAGAGGAATATAGTCGTTCACTTGTATCAGCTGGAAACGAATTATATGTAATATCTGGGGGCTATGGATCCGGGGGCACTGGGTCTAATGGATATAAAACTACTGTTGGGAATGGCGTTGTCGTACCAGCAAAAACATGGAAAGTAATTGTAGTACTACCTAATGGGAATAATGATATAAGTCGTGTTACAACTTCTACGAGGGTAATAGCAGTAGTTCTACCAAATGATCAAACAACTTCTAGCCATGCTTGGAGCTATTATAGGGTAAGTGTAGATTCAATTGAGTCTATGACCGGTTATGACTTCCTATCATCGGTGCCGGCAAACGTTCAAAACGCCATCGAAGCTAGCATTGACAACGGTCCTACAAATTAAGTCCAGAGAATAGTTTCTTCACTTATGATGGGAAATTAGACTAAATACATAGAAAAGGGAATGTGATCCAAAAAACTTTTGGTAGCACATTCCCTTTTCTATTTTAAAATAAACTATCTCTATTTATGATACGGTTCATTCCTATTAATTCTAAATGAACGATAGATTTGCTCAACTAAAACCAATTTCATTAATTGATGTGGAAAAGTCATTTTTGAAAATGACAATGTATCATCCGCTCTTTTCATTACCGCATCACTTAGACCTAATGATCCACCAATCACAAATGCTACTTTGCTGTTTCCATATGTGGCAAGTTGATCTATTTTTTTGGCTAGTGATTCAGATGTATGTTCTTTCCCCTTAATTGCTAATGCAATTACATAAGCATCTTCTGCTATTTTACTTAAAATTCTTTCGCCTTCTTTTTCCTTTACAATTAGCATGTCTGCATCGCTTAAATTCTCTGGTGCCTTTTCATCTGGGACTTCAATCATATCCATTTTTGCATAACTAGATAATCGCTTTATGTATTCATCGATTCCCATCTTTAAATACTTCTCTTTTAACTTTCCAACACTGATAATTGAGATATTCACACTATATCCTCACTTTACGAACAAGTTATGCACAAAAGTTATCCACATATCCACATTTTCTATCCACATTTAGTGGGGGAATCTATGTTCGACACAATATATATGGCATCATTTTGACAATATTCACAGGTTGTGGATATATTATGTGTTTTTTCGACTTTATTCAACAGGGGTGTTTCACTATACTTATCCACAAAATCGTCAAGAGCCCATTCTATATGCTCATCACAGCTTAAAATTATTTTTTCCACTTATACACAGCTCCTTTTTTTAGCACATAAAGAAAACTCGTCGATTGACGAGCCTTTTAGGCGAAGTCAGAGGCGTAGTTGCACTTATACTTAATTCCTAAAATTGGCGACTACGTCGAGTACCACTCTCTGCTGCCCAAATTATCATGTTTTAACGTAAAAAAAAAGAGGAGAAAGTAAACTCTCCCCTTAAGTATGCGCTTTGTTTTATACATACACTATATCTGTTGGTTTTTGAGGGTCCGTATCATGAATTTCAAATTGCATCCCAACTTCAAATCCTTTTCCCTCTAATGTTTGTGTAACAGACATTCTGGCAAGCTCTTTCATATTATTATCTTGGCTTAAATGAGCAAGATAAATACGTTTTGTTTTATCTCCAATTACATCTGACATTGCAAGTGCAGCATCTTCATTTGATACGTGACCAACATCGCTTAAAATACGGCGTTTAATGCTCCATGGATATCTACCCATGCGTAGCATTTCGACATCATGGTTACTTTCAAAAATGTACATATCTGCGTTAGAAATGATCCCCTTCATTCGGTCACTTACATAGCCTGTATCCGTAATTGTAACAAATTTTTTCTCATTATGATGAAATACGTAAAACATTGGTTCAGCAGCATCATGTGATACACCAAATGATTCAACTTGTATATCCCCAAACTGAATCGTCGTTTCCATGTTAAAAATGAACTTTTGCTCTGTTGGAATTTCTCCAATTAAATGGTTCATTGCTTTCCATGTTTTTTCATTCGCGTAAATTGGGATTTGATATCTTCTGGCAAGAACTCCAAGTCCTTTAATATGATCACTATGCTCATGCGTGACTAGAATACCGGAAACTTCTTTTATATCCCTGTTGATTTCTTTAAATAAAGACTCCATCGCTTTACCGCTTAGTCCTGTATCAACTAAAAGCTTAGTTTTCTCCGTCCCAACGTATAACGCATTTCCGGTACTTCCACTTGCAAGTACACTAAAATGCAGACTCATCGCTATTCACTCCATTGTTCATTATCTATCTTAATTATTTGTCCCTCAATGGCATTAACAAAGTAATCCTGCTGTTCATTGACAACGATATGCCACGCTGGTGCTATGAATTTAACTCCATTCGATAACGGGATTACTGTATAATAGCCAAAATCAACTTTTGTAATACGATCACTCGGTTTTAATTCATCTTTTACAAATAAATTTTCAATGGCTTTAATTGCCGGTAAAGCTTCTTGCACATTCTTTTTATCGATCATTTCTTTTAAGTTTTCTAAATATCTTTGGCGATACCCGTAAATCTCATTATTATCGTTATACTTTATTTCAACTACTGAGCTTTCGATATTATAAATTAGGCGATCTTTATAGGTTTGACAGAAGTATATCGTTTTTGATGTTGGATCAATTTGACAATAACGATAGTTACCACCATTCCAAACATACTCCTTCACAAAGTTTTCTAAGAAGAGTATTTTATTTGTCTCTGCAATTGGAACTGGTTTTTTCAATTGACTTTGTAATACATCTTTGTAGATTTGTATATTCTGTCCTTTTCTATCAGCAATAGTTTTCTTGGAGAAATCCTTACTATTACCTGATATATAAGATTCCTTTAAAGAATTTTTAGGTAATGTCACATACGTGATATCATTTTCCTTTAATTGCTCCTCAATACTCGATTCTGCCATTGTATCAAACTGATCGCTACTTCGCTTTTGATAATATTGAATCGCTAAAAATAAATCTAATACTAAGAAAGTTAAAATAAATATTGTTTTGATCCTACTCCAATCCAACAATATTCACCCCAGTTCTACTTAGCAAATCTTGATCAATCTTTTTATATGTGTCATCGTAATTTATAATCCAAACAGGTTTTAGCTGGATTGCTCTATTATAGTACGGCTGATTGATGGTTGATTTATCTTCATCAAATATCGTCTCGTACCCTAAGCTAATATCCTTAATAAGGGATTTATTAATCGACTTATTATTAGAGATGATCTCCATAATTTGAGGACCAGCCATTAGTTCCATTTCACTTTCCTTCTTGTCCACCTGAATTCTAAATTTATACAATGGACGTTTAAAGGTTTCTATATCGTCTACTCCCCAACTCGTCGTAATTGTTGAATTATTAAACACAGGTAAATTATTTACAAAAAGTCTAAATGAAACTTCATTATTCTCAGGTTTAACCCCAGACAAAATATATCCATCAGTCCAACCACCATGAGCATTAATAAAATCAACACTTCTTTGGACTAATAAATTAGGACTTTGATTATTATTGTTTTCAGGTGTTGTCGGGTTAACAAAGGAAATCGAACGATTTAATGGTGAAACTGACATTAATCTAGTACCGTCTGTGAATGTATCTCCTGAATCAGTACTTTCTTTTCGGACATTTGAAGGATCACTAAATATTGCATCTTTTAATTTATCAACATCTATATCCGTTGTAAGAAACTCCATCGTAGTTAATTTAATTGGTTTTTTAGGTAAATAAATTATTTTACCTGAATCTAGCTTATATCTTAAGCTTTCAGTAAAGCTTTCGTAATTGTCTCTAATCTTTTCAACTGAAGCAATAATTGAAGAGTTATCAAAGGTTGCTCCATAGAGAATATTTTGTGCTTCATTTGAAAAATAGATCCTTGCTGAAGAATCCTGTTTAGTAGATAAATTGATGATTATTCGGTCAAATAAAACATTTTGTAATCGTTTTGCATCTAGATTAAGAACTTTACCTAATGTCT
The DNA here is from genome assembly GCF_042887255.1 of Gottfriedia sp. NPDC057948. NCBI lineage: Bacteria > Bacillati > Bacillota > Bacilli > Caryophanales > Bacillaceae > Gottfriedia > Gottfriedia sp. NPDC057948. The sequence goes on along the minus strand of NZ_JBHVPN010000002.1, from coordinate 10,324 downwards.
CTACTGGTACTACAGTTGGAAAAATAATTTCTAATTTATTTTTTCCTTTTGTAATTGATTGATAGGCAACTTCAGATGTTTTATTTGTCAGGTTTTCAAAATTTGTGATTTCAGATTTCTGCAATGATCTATAAATTGGTGATATATTCCCCTGTTTAGTTGTTTCATAATTTTTATTTGATTCATGCACAACTAATAAATTCGGAATTACTATGTCCTTAAAGTCTCTCTTTGCACCAATCGAAACTTTTTGGACATAGTCTTGATTTTGAAGTACATCGTATGTTGGTTGATATGACCATAAGCTATATGAAAGTACTAAGCTTACTATAACAAGAGTAGTTAATATAACTGATTTTATATGTTCTCTTCTCATTCCCACTCATCCTCTTGGTCATCAGCCACTGGAAGTGTGAAATAGACTGTTGTACCCTTTCCTTCTTCACTCTTAGCCCATATATGACCATCGTGCGCATAAATCATTTCTTTTGCCAAAGCAAGCCCTAGTCCAGTGCCCCCAACTTGTCTCGATCTAGCTTTATCTACTCGATAGAAACGATCAAATATCTTTGATAGATTTTCTTTTGGTATTCCCATACCTTCGTCAGTAATACTAACTAATATTTGATCTCTAGACTCTTTAATACGATAAGTTACAGTCCCACCCTCTGGTGAATACTTTAGTGCATTTGAAATAATATTATCTAACACTTGTGTAATTTTATCTTCATCTATAAATACAAATCTTGTCTTACTTATGAACTCGCGTTTGAACGATACTTCTTGTGACTTACTCATTTCATGTCGATCAATTATACGATTAAATAACTCTGTAAAGTTAACCCAATCTTTCATTAAACGATATTCTGTACTATCTAACTTAGATAATTGTAATAAGTCATTTACTAATCGAATCATTCGTTCTGTTTCATCTTGAGTTACTTGTAAAAACTTAGGTGCAATTTCTTTATTCTCCCAAGCTCCATCTGATAATGCTTCTAGATAGCTTCTCATTGTTGTTAACGGCGTTCTTAATTCATGTGATACATTTGAGACAAAATCTCTACGTTCTTGCTCTATTTTTTCCTGTTCAGTTACATCATAAAGGACAGCGATTAGGCCGTTAACTTTACCGGATTCTTTTTGAATAGTTGAAAGACTAGCTCGTATAATCATTGGTCTCTTATTATTACTATAATCTAACATGATTGAATCTGGCTCATCGTATAAATCATCTAAAGTATTAATCTTTTCGATTCCCAATACTTCTAAGATCGATTTATTTAATACTGTTTCACGTGAAACATTAAGCATCGTTTCAGCCGGATCGTTTAAGAGAATAATTTTCCCTCTACGGTCAGTCGCAATAACCCCATCTGACATATGTTCTAGTACTGATTGAAGCTTTCTTCTTTCTCCATCCGTTGAAGCTCTGGCTTGCTGTAGATTACGTGATAGATTATTAAATGATATCGTTAATTCACCAATCTCATCTTCACTATAGGCCTTTAATTTGCGAGAGAAGTTTCCTTTCGCCATTTCTTGGGCCTGTCTTCTTATTTCAGAGATTGGCTTCGTAATTGCTTTAGCCAACAATATACCTAAAATGGATGTAATCGCGACTGCTATAAGTGTACCAGTTGAAAAAATACGGTTAATTAATTCCATTCTTTCATAAGTGCTTTCCATTGAAGCACTTGTGTAAATGGCTGAAACAATTTCGTCACCTTCCATTACTGGGATAACAATCGTTTTCATTCGATGACCATTTTTAGGATCAATTAACACTTTCTCAGTTCTAGTACCTACTAAAAGAGCTCTTTTTACTAAAATATTAGTAGTTCTTTTACCAACAATAGACCGATTACTAGAATCCGAAGTAGCAATGACTTCACTATTTTGGTTAATAACACTTACGTCTGATATTCCAATATTCTTTCCGAAGTCTGAAACTATTTTTTGGATATTAGCTTTTACTTCTGGGTCGTCCAGAGTTTTCTTTTTTTCATACTCTATTTTTATATTATAAGCCAGTAGTTTAGCACGTTCGTTTATCGCAACTGTAAAACTGTTTACGAGCTGCTTTTCAAGCTCTCTTGAAAAATAAACACTAATAATTTGCATAGCTACCAAGATGAGTAAAATATAAACAAGTACAAATTTAAATACAATTGATTTAAATAAACCAACTTTATTATAAGCTGCCATTAATCTTGCTCCGGATCACGCAGGTAATATCCTACTCCCCTTCTTGTTACAATGAATAGTGGATAACTTGGATTGTCCTCAATTTTTTCTCGAAGTCTTCGAATTGTTACATCGACAGTTCGTACATCCCCAAAGTAATCATAACCCCAAACCGTTTGGAGTAAATGCTCTCTCGTCATAACCTGTCCGATATGCTTCGCTAAATAATATAGTAGTTCAAATTCGCGGTGAGTTAATTCGATCTTCTCGCCACGTTTTGTTACGATATAAGCGTTTGGATTGATAACCAGCGAGCCAATAATAACTTCAACTGACTCCTCTTTTTCAGATGGAGCTCCTGTTTGGTGTCTACGTAAATTTGCTTTTACTCTGGCAAGTAACTCACGTGTACTAAATGGTTTTGTTACGTAGTCATCTGCTCCCATTTCTAAACCTAGTACTTTATCTAATTCTGAGTCTTTTGCTGTAATCATAATGATCGGCATATCATGGTTCTTTCTAATTTCTCTACAAACTTCTAAACCATCTCTAATTGGTAACATAATATCTAATAAAACTAGGTCAGGAAGAAACTCATCTACTTTTTGTAATGCTTCCTCTCCATCATACGCGCAAACAATATCAAAACCTTCTTTTTCTAAATTAAACTTCAATATATCAGCAATTGGTTTTTCATCATCGACTATTAATATTTTTTTATTCATTCCCCGCACTCCTTTTCTAGTCAGTTTTTGCTACCGTCAATTCTATACATATCTTTTGCAATTTCATATTAAATTAGGCAACAAATAAACTTATCATAGTAATTTCGTTTTGTGGACTATCTCTCTAAATATAATACGAATACGATCTGACGTGTTATTTTTTTTGTATACAAACACTAGATTTTTGAAAAAAACCTCTAGCTTGTTGCTAGAGGTCTACTCCACTTACTTCTATTTTAAATTAAGTAGGTTTTTTTGTAAAATCGAACTGTTTAATTCTATTTTCAATAAGGTTGATATAAAATAAAAAACTACTGTATATACAGTAGTTTTTATGATGGCTCGGGACGGAATCGAACCGCCGACACGAGGATTTTCAGTCCTCTGCTCTACCGACTGAGCTACCGAGCCATTATATGGCGGTCCCGACCGGGATCGAACCGGCGATCTCCTGCGTGACAGGCAGGCATGTTAACCGCTACACCACGGGACCAAGATAATTTTATTAAAAAAGGATGACCCGTACGGGACTCGAACCCGTGTTACCGCCGTGAAAGGGCGGTGTCTTAACCGCTTGACCAACGGGCCACATTAATTTAAGAAAAGATGAGCCATGAAGGATTCGAACCTTCGACCCTCTGATTAAAAGTCAGATGCTCTACCTACTGAGCTAATGGCTCATAATATGATTAGCTTCATAAAATGATTAACTTCATAAGCTATGTACTAGTTATGACGACAAGATTCATCTTATCATACTTTCTAATAATTTGGCAATAGTTATTTAAAAAAATAATAAAAGCCCCTAAATTTTTATTTAAGGGCCTTATTATATTAAGCTCCGTAAACGTTACGTACGATATTTGTTTGGTTACGATCTGGACCTACTGAGAATACAGATAACGGAATACCGACTAATTGAGACACACGTTCTACATAATGTCTTGCATTAACTGGTAGTTCATTAAGAGTTTTTACTCCTGTAATATCTTCTGTCCAACCTGGAAGTTCTTCATAAACTGGCTCACATTCTGCAAGTTGTTTTAAGCTAGCAGGGAATTCAGTAATTGTTTCTCCACGGAATTTATAAGCAACGCAAATTTTTACAGTCTCTAGACCTGTTAATACGTCAATTGAATTAAGTGATAAATCAGTGATACCACTAACGCGACGAGCGTGGCGAACTACTACACTATCAAACCAACCTACACGTCTTGGTCTTCCAGTAGTTGTACCGTACTCACGACCTACTTCACGAATTGTATTTCCAATTTCGTCGAAAAGCTCAGTTGGGAATGCACCTTCACCAACACGAGTAGTATAAGCTTTACATACACCAACAACGTGATTAATTTTTGTCGGACCAACGCCAGATCCAATTGTTACTCCACCTGCAACTGGGTTAGAAGAAGTAACGAATGGGTATGTACCTTGGTCAATGTCTAACATTACACCTTGTGCACCTTCAAATAATACGCGTCTTCCACCATCAATTGCATCATTTAATACAACAGAAGTATCACACACATATTTTTTAATTTGTTGTCCGAACTCATAATATTCTTCAAAAATCTCTTCGATATTTAATGAATTTGAATCATACATTTTTTCAAATAAATTATTTTTCTCTTCAAGATTACGTTTTAATTTTTCGTAAAACTCTTCTTTATCTAAAAGGTCTGCCATACGGATTCCGACACGTGCAGCTTTGTCCATATAAGCTGGTCCAATACCTTTTTTAGTAGTACCAATCTTATTATCACCTTTACGCTCTTCTTCTAACTCATCTTGTTTTAAATGATAAGGTAAGATAACATGAGCACGGTTACTAATACGTAAGTTGTCAGTTGAAACACCTTTATCATGTAGGTATGCTAGCTCTTGAACTAAAGCTTTAGGATCTACAACCATACCATTTCCAATAACACAAATTTTATCTGAGAAGAAAATACCTGATGGAATTAAATGAAGTTTGTACTTTTCACCATTAAATACGATTGTATGACCTGCATTGTTACCACCTTGATATCTAGCAACTACTTCTGCCTGTTGTGATAAAAAGTCAGTAATTTTTCCTTTTCCTTCGTCTCCCCATTGAGAACCAACTACTACTACTGATGACAATGTACTGCACCTCCGATTAAATTACGCTATTTCCGAACTAAAACCAAAACTAGTATATCAAACTTACGGAATTTGTCAATAAATCTCTTTAAATAATTCCATTCTAAGTTTTTTTTGTTCGTAAATACAAACTAAAGAATTTGATAAAAATAGTTTGCCCTAACAAAAAAAAATAATCACATAGATTCACTATGTGATTATTTTTTAGATGAGATCCCAATCAGACGATTGAAGATATTTGCGCCTGTCTTATTCCAAACTATTTTTAAGCACCTGGTGCTTGCTCATCAAACCTTCGTTCTAAGTTTACGAACTTGTTATATTCTTTTACGAATGCTAATGAAACAGTACCTACTGGACCATTCCTTTGTTTAGCAATAATGATTTCAATAATATTTTTATTCTCTGATTCTTTATCATAGTAATCGTCTCGGTATAAGAACGCAACAATATCCGCATCTTGCTCAATACTTCCTGATTCACGTATATCAGACATCATTGGACGTTTATCCTGTCTTGACTCAACGCTTCGTGATAGCTGAGATAAGGCTATTAGAGGTACTTTTAATTCCCTCGCTAATCCTTTAAGAGATCGTGAAATTTCCGATACTTCTTGTTGACGATTTTCTCCACTTTTACCGTTACCTTGAATAAGCTGCAAGTAATCAATTAGGATCATTCCTAAGCCATGCTCTTGCTTCAGCCTTCTACACTTAGCACGTATATCATTTACTCTAATACCAGGTGTATCATCTATATATATACCTGTACCAGCTAAGCTACTAGCAGCCATCGTAAGCTTATTCCAATCCTCTTGTTCAAGATTACCTGTACGTAGTGCCTGTGCGTTAATATTCCCTTCTGCACAAAGCATACGCATAACAAGCTGATCTGATCCCATCTCGAGACTGAAAATTGCTACGTTTTCATCTGTCTTAGTCGCTACGTTTTGTGCGATATTCAACGCAAAAGCTGTTTTACCTACTGAAGGACGGGCAGCTACTATAATTAAATCATTGGGCTGAAATCCCGCTGTCATACGATCTAAATCAGTAAATCCTGTCGGTACACCTGTGATTTCGCCACGTTGATTAAATAAAGTCTCAATTTTACTAAATGTAGTAAATACTACATCTTTAATACTTTGAAAACCAGAAACGTTTGTGCGCTGAGCTACTTTTAAGATACTTTTTTCAGCCTCGTTTAGTACAACATCCACTGGAGTATCTGGTGCATAGCTTTCCGTTACAATATTTGTAGCGGTTCTTATTAATCTTCTTAAAGTAGATTTTTCTTCAACGCTCTTCGCATAGTATTCAACGTTAGATGCCGTTGGTACTGAAGCCAGCAAATCATTTAAGTATGATACTCCTCCTACTTCTTCTAACACTCCTTGATTAGCTAGTTCAGAAGTTAGCGTGATAACATCCAGAGGCTCATTCCTTGAAGCAATCTTAAGCATTGCTTCAAATAATTTTTGATGGGCAGCTCGATAAAAGTCATCTGGTAAAAGCCGTTCTGAAGTTGATATCAGCGCCTCTGAATCTAACAGTATGGCTCCTAATACAGCCTGTTCAGCTTCTATATTCTGTGGTGGAGTACGATCATTTAGCAAATCACTCATTTCTAGTCCTCCAGATGCTTGTTTTTCTTATTGTTCTTTAACGTGTACTTTTAAAGTTGCACTTACTTCAGGATGCAATTTTACTTTAATATTTGTTACACCTAGTCCTCTAATCGCATCATTCATTTCGAATTTACGCTTATCTAGTTTAATACCATGTACTTTATTAAGCTCATCTGCAATTTGCTTGCTTGTGATTGACCCGAAAAGACGACCGCCCTCACCTGATTTAGCTTTTAGTTCTACTGTTAAAGTTTCAATTGTTTCTTTTAGCTTTTTACAGTTTTCTAATTCGATTTGTGCATCTTTTAATTCTTTATTTTTTTTCGCTTCAAGAGTTTTCATATTACCTGCAGTAGCTTCAATAGCATCTCCATTTTTGATTAAGAAGCTTGCATAGCCATCTGCGATATTTTTAGTTTCTCCTTTTTTACCTTTTCCTTTTACATCTTTTAAGAAAATTACTTTCATTTGTTTGTTCTCCCTTCAATATATTCATCGATTATTCTTAATAAATGTTGTTCAACTTCTCTAATTGAAGAAGATTCAATTTGCGCAGCAGCATTTGTTAAGTGACCGCCACCGCCAAGCTCTTCCATTATTAATTGAACATTTATATTCCCTAATGAACGACTGCTGATGCTAACAACATTATCTGACCTTTTCGCAATAACAAAAGATGCAATAACATCAGTCATCGTTAATAATGTATCTGCAGCCTTGGCGATTAAAACTTGATCATAGTTTACATTGTCTTTCCCAAAGCTAATCGCAAAGCCCTCTTTGTACATATAGGCTTCCTCTATCAATTCTGCTTTGCGAATATATTCATTCATATCTTGTTTTAGTAAATTTTGAACGAGGATCGTATCTGCGCCGTTAGAACGCAAGTAAGACGCTGCGTCAAAAGTTCGTGCTCCTGTTCGGAAAGTAAAACTCTTTGTATCAACAATGATACCTGCAAGTAAGGCTGTTGCCTCAAGCATGCTTAATTTTATTTTCTTAGGTTGGTACTCCAATAACTCAGTTACTAATTCTGCAGTAGAGGAAGCGTACGGCTCCATATAAACGAGAATTGCATCCTTAATGAAGTCCTCTCCTCTTCGATGATGGTCTATCACAACAATTTTATCTGTCTCATTTAAAAGTGACTCTTCTTCAACCATTGTAGGTCTATGAGTATCTACTACAATTATTAATGTATCTTCAGAAATAAGTTCTTTTGCTTTGTCGGGTGTAATAAAACAAGACATAAATTGTTCATTTTTAGACATTTCCCTCATCAAACGATTAACACTTTTATCTACTTCATCTTTTTCAATTACTACATAACCATCCACTTCATTATGCATTACCATTTTTAAGATACCGACTGCTGAACCAAGAGCATCCATGTCAGGTAACTTATGACCCATTATCATAACATTGGTGCTACTCTTCATTAAATCTCTTAATGCATGCGAGATTACCCTCGCTCTAACTCTCGTCCTTTTTTCTACAGGGTTTGTTTTTCCACCAAAAAACTTCACTTTACCGTTAATATTTTTAACAGTTACTTGATCTCCCCCACGCCCTAGTGCTAAATCTAAACCAGATTGTGCTAGTTGGCCAAGTTCGGTTAAATTCAAACTGCCTACTCCGACACCAACGCTTAGAGTAAGAGGTAAATTACGCTTTGTAGTCTCTTCCCTTACTTGGTCTAGTATAGAGAATTTGTTATTTTCTAATGCTGCCAGAATTCCTTCATTTAAAACTACACTATATCGATCGGATGAAACACGTTTCAAGAACATACCATGGCTATTAGCCCAACTATTTAACATGGTTGTTACTGCACCATTTACACTAGAACGCTCCTGGTCATCTAAGCCCTGTGTCATTTCATCGTAATTATCTAATAAAATAGTTCCGATTACTGTTCTTTGATCTTCGTATAACTTCTCTAATTGTGCCTGTTCTGTCACATCAAATAAATAAATGTATCGCTCTTCCCTTTTAATAACTACGCGATATGTTCTTTTACTTATATTCAATACATCTTCTTTTTTCTCTTTTTTCGAAATTAAAGCCATTAACCCTTCAGATAGGTCATATATGTGTTTACCAATTAATGAACGATCGTCTAAAATATTTAAAATATATTGATTGCCCCATTCAATATGGTACTCTCTATCATAAAGTAATACTCCAATTGGCATTTCTGTAATTGCTTCGTTACTTAAATTCTTCACTCTCGACATAACTGATTCTATATACATATCTAAAACATAGCGATACTTAATTTCTAACTTTACAACTAGAAAAATAACGCATAAAAAGATAACGATAAAAATTACCCCTATTTTAGGTTGAATATAGACCACAGTTCCGATCAGAAACACTGAAAGAGCAGTTAAAAGATAGACGGGTATAAGAAACATCTGTTTCTTATGAAAATCTTGCATATGTTCAACCCCTAAGCCAAATAAAATCTAACTTACATATTAAAGTTTATTCACTTTTTCTAAACAAATTAGTAACAAATATGTTTTTAAGTTTAAATTTTTCTTCTATTAAATATTCCAATCGAGACAATTCCAATTAGTAAAACAATATAAATTAATGGTTGAATGATAAAACTTGCGATCAATATAATAATTGGTACCGCTTTAGAAAAATGTTTTAAATAACTAAAATAAAAGATCGATGCGTAACCTTGAACGAGCAGTAAAATTTGAAGTACATATGTTAAGTTAATCACTGCTGTACTTAGGAAACTATTTTGTTTCAAATTGAAGAATGAAAAGAGCATTACAATTAAAAAGAACCACATGAATCCTAATGGGAGTCTAAACTCTCTAAATGGCTTAAATTTCGGAGTTTTATAACCTAATCTCCTTATTAATGGAAAAGTTACTAGTTGTGTTATAAAAGCAAGTATAAAACTAACCATTAACAATAATGAAGGAATTAATGTAGGGATTAATTTAATAGCATCTGTAAGACTATCTAATGCCTTTTCATTGGCGTTTGTACCAAGACTGGCACTTAGTTCCTTACTTTTTTCTATAGCCTCAGTTGCCAAGTCTATATTCTCTTTAACGAAATCAATATGAAAAACAGCTTTGAATAGTATGTACGATAGTACTGTATGTATTAAATATAAGAAAGTACTAGTAAGTAATATCTCGCCTTTACTTCGCTCATTTTTCAATAGATAACCAAATGCTATACCAACTGTTGAGTACATTAAAGTAACTGGAAGTAAATTAAATGAGGTTATCACAATCGTTAATCCCAGCGCAACACAGCAAAGTAAAAGTGATTCTTTAATTGAGTATTTAATACTTAGAATAATAAACGGCAGCGGCATAAGGAATGCCATAAATATTGAGAGAAACGGTACAAATCTAAATATTAACAGTAGTACTGAGTAAATAGCTAAAAGTACTGCACCCTCGGTAATAAAGCGAGTCGATTTCAAAATAAAGCTCCTTTCAACTACCCTACTTATTTCGCGATAAGCATACTATTTCTTATTTTACCATAAAACTTATTTTTTCATAAATACAAAAAAAGTACAGCACGAGTAAAATGTACCCTATAGAATAGACACTTAAAAAAAGTCTACTCTATAGGGTACTTTTGTTTATAATTAAAAAAACGGGATCGGGGAAATATTAGA